>CADCLG010000008.1:0-12158 GCA_902802305.1 uncultured Spirochaetaceae bacterium | reverse complement strand
AGGGAACTGATGAAACACATCTGACATACCTCGACTTCCGCAAAGCTGAATTGATGGTTGAACCGGAAGAAAGAAAATACTGCAAGTGGTTCCTGCACGAAACTTTCCTCAATCACATTGCAAACATTCAGGACGACAACCACAACCCAATCTGGAGAAAGCCAGGTGACGGAATGCCAGGAAGAATCGACGGTTACGACGTTGTTGAAAGCCGCTTGATGCCGCAGCTTGCCGACATCGAAGCTGACAGCGTGATTGCCATCTTCATGAATCCAAAGCGCATCATCCACGGCAACCGTAAGGGAATCGAAATCAAGCGTTTTGACGAAACAACAGAAGGACTCGAATACGGCGAGCTCTTCATGCGCTTCAGAAAGCGTGACGGCTTCCTGGTTACCAGACCCAAAAAGAATATGGTTCTTTTGAAAACCGCAGAAGAATAACATAACGCAAAAAGCGTGATGTTTATTACCTGATACCAAAGACAAAAGTATTTTTGCCTTTGGAAAACGGGGGCGAAATTTTCAAAACCGAAGTGAAGCCAAATGCAAGGCTTGCGAAGCAACCCGACAGGGCTTGGCCTTGCATTTGGCTGAACGAAGGTTACAATGGCCTTTGCCCCGTTTTACCGATGACGAGGATTTATGATTCCATTCTCATTTGAAGAGCTGCAGAAGGTTTTAGAGCTTAACGCAGATGAAATAGATACAGACAATCTTATCTTTAATGCGACACTTTCTTATGTTGAGAAAAATCTTGGCTTCAATTTAGAAGATAAAAACTACAACGAACTCCAGACAGTAAAAGACTGCAAGGTTTATACCGAGCAGGATCATATTTCTGAAATGATAAACATAATAGATATGAACACAAAAGAACGTGTTCCTAATTGTGTAATTGATGGAAGGACAATTTACTTTATTGACCCGAAACTTGAAGGACATGTTGTGTTCCTTAATTATAATGCCGGCTACACAGCTGATACCTTACCCTCTGATTTGAAAGAGGCAATCATAAAACTTTTCCTTCTCAAAAAGAAAGAGTTTATCAAACAGAAAAATCACGAGGATGATTCTTGTTTTGAAATGCCACAGGATATTCAGAGCATAATCTCTTTATATAGAAGAAAAACGCTGTAATGAAAAGTTTTGAAATTGTTTACAAAGAACTGGAATATCTCTTAATACAAAAACTTCCGGAAAGTATTGAGAAAATCAACAAGGAATATAATGACGGAATTATCTTAAAGCCTTTTGAAAACAAGAGCCTTGAAGAGAACTGTATTAAAACACCTTCCTTCACATTTGATATAGAAGAAACTGAATATTCTGAAAAAGACAGGATTATCGAAAATACAATATATACAATAAGTCTTAAAATAAAAATACATTCTAACTCAGAAAAACAAATAATAATTTTAATGAGATATATTGAATCAATAGAACAAATGATAAATGAGAATACAACATTTCTAAATATAACTCTTAAGAATATAAACCATAATAAAGTACAAATTAAAATTATGGTTTAAAAGGATGCTTTTCTGGTAAATTTCATGTATAATGATAAAACTATAGAAAATCAACAAAATTTCAAAAATAGAGTGACGTTAAATGACACTGTACTGTTATATAATGCAATAACTAAAGGAAACACTATGGAAATTGGAATTACAGAAGCAATTCAGCATTTTTTTTCAAATCCTTCTTTTGAACTGATTTATTCAGAAGCTTTAGCAAATGCATTAGATGCTGGTGCAAGAAATATAACAATATCTTTGAGTATAAAGTCATTCACTGAACCAGAAACTTTAGAAATTATTATAAAAGATGATGGAGAAGGATTTACTGATAATAATTTCAACAAATTTTCTGAACTTCTGAAAAAAAGCGATGGTTCTCACAAAGGCCTTGGTCGCCTTATATATCTAAAATATTTCTCAAAAATTGAAATTGAAAGTGTCTATGATAGGAATAAATACCGAAGCTTTACTTTTGATAATAGTTTTAAGGGATTATCAGAAACTAAGCAATTAGATGCTGAAGAAAAATCTTATTCTAAACTTACTTTTAAGATTTTTTCAAACCAAAAACTTAAAGCATATGAAAATGTTAATGCAATTTCTATAAAAGAATATTTACTTAAGAATTTCTTACCTCGTTTTTTTGCATTAAAGAAAAACGACGAAACATTTTGCATAACTATTGATACAGATGTAACAGATCAAAATACAGAAAAAGGGTTTATTTCCGATACGCAAACTATTACAGAAAATGATTTACCTGAATTAAAAGAAAAAGTCATAAAGAATGAGTCTATCGATTTTTTTGATGATACATTTTCTATTTTATACAATGTTGAAGAAAGCTACACCAAAAAGATTTCAACAGCAATTTGTGTAGATCAACGAGCTATTGAAATTCCCCTATTAAAGGCTGAGAAAATACCTGAAAAGATAAGTGGCATTTTTTTATTAACATCAAAATTTTTTGATTCAAGAGTAGATGATTCTAGACAAGAATTAATCCTTGATAATTACCAAAAGACACTTATTGACGATATGTTTACAGAACAAATATCGGAAATATTAAATGATGCATATCCAGAGATTGAAGAAGAAAACAAAAAGACATCTGAAAAACTTTCTGCCAGATATCCTCATCTAGAAGGATATTTTTCGAAAAAATCTGTTTGTTTACTTGATGAAAATAAAACTTTGGATGATGCACAAAATAAGTTTTTTAAGGAACAAAAAGAAATTCTTGGCGCATCAAAACTGAATGATGAATTATATGAAAAGTCTTTTAATCACGCGACAAGAGTTCTAACAGAATATATTTTGTACAGAAATATTATTATTGAGCGATTGAAAAATATTACTGGTGATGAAAAAGAAGCCAAAATACATAATCTGATAGTTCCTATGCAGCAAACTCTAAGCGCCCACAATTTCATTAATGATATCTATTCAAACAATGCATGGATTCTTGATGATAAATATATGGGTTATCAGACTATTTTAAGTGATGAAAACATCAAAAAACTTATTGAAGTAATATCAGATGATAGTGAAAAAGCTGCAGATGATTTAAGGCCAGATATTGCATTAGTTTTCTCTGATGATATTGAAAATAGCAATCATCCAGTTGATGTTGTAATTGTAGAATTAAAACGAAAAGGATTAGACCTTATAGATAATTCTGTAGTAATTACACAATTAGAGCAAAGAGCAAGACGATTATTAGGATACTATCAGAATAAGATTCAAAGAATGTTCTTTTTTGGAATTGTTGAATTTGATAAAGAATTAAGAATAAAATTAAATGAAGAGTGGACTCCACTATATTCTGGTGGAGAATCATATTACAGGACTTCAAATTATTATCCAATTGATAAAGATATGAATCAAATTGGAGATAAGAAATATCCTGTCACATTCAATTTGTTATCTTTTGATGCCCTTTGGAAAGATGCAAAATTAAGAAATGAAACTTTTTTGAAAATACTCAGAGATAGTATTCTTAGATATTCTGAAAATATGCCAAATAAATAAAATTATCTCGATTATTGATTTTCAAAAATCGAGATAATCATTTATTATTTTACATCATATTTTGAAGCTATATCCTGCCAGCGTGGAATATTTAACTGAACCCCATAAAACTTTCTATAACTATCGATAAAACTCTTTTTCCAGTTTGCCGCAGATTCGTGTGTTTTAGGATTCTGATAAACAGTTTCCTCAATAGCAGCAATAAAATCTTCCATGCATTTGAACATTGGAATATTACCTGGTCTATCACTGTACCAAACACCAGGACGGATTTTATGAACTACACCTTGTTTTACCTGAAGATTTACAGCCCAGCCATCCATGCGTCTTGTGATTTCCCATACTTTTTTCAACCAAACATCTTTGATGGTTACGATACCGTCATCACTCATATCATAACCAAAAATAAGATAATCAACGTTTAGCATATATGGTTTTTCAATAATTTCTTCTTCATACATTCTGAAATCGGCAATATCAAAACCTGGACTTGCAGAACGATTAAAAGCTTTTACTTCAAGCAAATCTTCTGTTTTATTTTCAGGATTCAAAAAGAAATCTGGTGGCATCTGGGTATTTTCGTTCAAGGCATATTCAATACCTCTTTTATCCATCCAGCCCTGAAGCCATTCCTGAATAATATTACCAACAACATCTTTCTGTTTTACTATAATATCAACATCACCTAAAAAGAATTTTATCTGACCTTCAATTTCAAGTAATTTATCTTCATCAAGTAATTTTTCATAAACTTTAAGCGCATTCACTTTCATTTTTTACCTCTGATGCACAAATTTTTAATACTCTAAGTGCAACTTGTTTTATTACTGGGACAACAACAGTATTACCTAATAAATCATAGCCATCCTGTATTGAAACATCAAATTTAAAATCATCTGGATAGCCAAAAAGACGAAGACCTTCTCTAAGAGATAATTTTCTGATTCCATTATTATCAGCTACAAAAAGGTGTTCCATATCCATTGCAACAAGAGTTGGAGCAATACCTTTTGGATCTAATACTTTGGCTACTTCGTATGACATTTTACCGGCTACGATATTATATCCAAGTGGTAATGATTCATCTTGTACACGTTTATTTCCGACTTTCTTTTTTGGGTGTTCTTTCTTAAGATATTTTTTAGCGACTAAATCTTCAAGCATTTCCTCAAGATTATCAGCTTTATAGAATGTGCGAATCATATCAATTGTCAGAGGCATACCGTCCATCCAATCAATACCATATTCTGCAGCCCACTTCTTTTTTCTTCTTTCTTTCAGAAGCAGATTTAAGAATGCTTTTTCTTGTTTTGAAGTCTTTCCTTTATAATCGATATCCCAGCTATGAATGTTGTTTTTACCGCCACGTTTATCTTTAATTGACATTCCATATAATTGTTCTACGGGATAATGAGAAAGTACAAGATTTACAAATTTACTATCTGATACAGGCAAACCAGTTTCTAAAACATCAGAAAGCATAGAATTCTTTGTTTCAAAGTTTTCTAAATTAGGAGCTTCCTTAAATGTACCTGTAATATAAATACGCTTACGGTCTTGTGGTACGCCAAAATCTTTTGCATTAAGGACTTTCCAATTTACGTGATAACCTAGAGCTCTTAAGTGAGCAAGGATTGTAGAAAGTGTTTTACCAATTTCATCTTTCGGATTCTGTTTATCATGATTAACCAATCCTTCAACATTTTCCAATATGAAGCCTTTTGGTTTTTTATCTCGCAAAATACGTTCAACTTCAAAAAAGAGAGTTCCTCTTGTATCTTCAAAACCCAATCTTTTTCCAGCAGCTGAAAATGCCTGGCACGGAAAGCCACCAAGTAAAAAATCAAAATCTTCAATTGATGATGTATCGATTTTAGTTATATCGCCTCTAATAGTATCTTCTGGATGATTTTGTTTAAGAACATCTATTGCGTATGGTTTGATTTCAGAAGTAAGAACACATTTAGTCTGAATGCCAAGTTCAGAACATGCCAATTCGAATCCTTTGCGGATTCCACCGATACCAGCGAATAAATCTATAAATTTTATGGATTTATTAATTTGCATTTCCCCACCTAACAAATAATTTTATAATTAAATTATATATTTTTTTTATTTTTTTGCCTATTGTTTGAACACCAACCCTATAGTAAAAGACTTTTTTTTACAACAATGTTATTATATACTAAATTATAGGTTTTTTAAAGGACAATTAATAAAAAGGTAAATACTTCATGTCAAAACACATTCAGTACGGTAAAACATTTGGAAGATTCTATGAAGCATACAGAAACTTCTGCAGAGAAAATTCACCAACAGGGAAACCTACTTCAGATACTGCATTAATGTTTCAGGATTGGTTTCTTGCAAATGTTGCAATGTGTATGGATGATGCTACAGCAATGCAACTTTTTTTAAGAGATTTAAAAGGTGAACTTACACACATTTACATAAAAGAATCTTCTTTGTTTGACTTCTTAAAACAGCCAGAAATACGCGATATCGAAGGAATAAAAACTTATATAAAAGAAAATGGCTCTACTGTAACTCTTAATGAAGATAACAGCCTTGAAAAACTTACTACAGGCATAAACTTTGGAATATGTCTTCATCTTCCAAAAGTAAGTCAGGGCTATGTTTTTGCTTATTCTATTTTTGATGAAACAAATGAGTTGCGTATTTTTGTAAATCATGGAATGGATCAATATCATCTTTCAAGTAATGAGATAGCGGATAAAAAATCCATTGTTTATAGAGATCCAGAACTCAATGAGATTACAAAGCTGTCATTAAACCTTATTTCATACATCTACTGTTTCCCAGAATGTCTTGTAGATGGCGCTCCACATGATATTAAAACTGAGAATAATCATTATCTAAACACTTCAGATAAAGTCGTTGAAGCTGGCGAACGTGCAGAAAGCGGAATTGTTATTCCTCATTTCCGTCGTGGTTATTTTAAGCGATTAAACAGTGATTTTTACAAGAACAAAAAAGGACAAATTGTTTTTGTTCATGAAACAATTGTAAATGGACAAGCTAAAACTTTGGAAGAAAAATAAAAAAGGAAAAAGAATGGAATTAATTTTAAGGTTGGCCGCACCTGATGAAGATTTTAATTATGATACTAATTTATCATTAATTGATATTTTGGATAAGTATTTGTTAGATTTTAGTTTTGAAAGCATATTAAACTTAATAATACCCGCTCTTTCAAAACTTAATTATTTGGAATGTCAAAACAAAAAGGAACTGCATTATACTTATATCAATGCTCTGTCATATGCAATTAGCGATAAACGATTTAAAAATAATTACAAAAATCATATAATTACTATATTTACTAGAACAAATGCAATTTTAATAATTAATTATATTTTTTATAGAAAAGATAAATTTCGAAATAAAAAAATTGAATTAAAAGATTTATATTATTTATTACTAATCATTAACGATATAGAAAATAAAACTTCTTCAAATTTATCAACAATAAGCATAAAACCAAAAAAAATTAATTCTGAGGATGCATTAAAAATTGCAGCTTCATTAATAAAATCTAATGGATTTCAAAATATTTCTTTATTAAGATTTCCCAATGTTGATAGAAGTTATAAAATTATTAATGAATTATTGAAAACAAAAGAAGGTATATCTTGTAATACAGATTATATAAATAAATATGGTTTTGATATTAAAGAATACTTTCGAATTACTTGGGCTACTTATCATTTTATGTTTTTAAATTATGAAAATAATAATTTTTATAATATTATTGACTTTAATCAATTATTTAATACTATTGTAAAAAAAGATAGCCCGGAACAAAAATTAAAACAAGCATTTACAAAAGTATTTGATAAATTAAGCAGTTTTCCAACCTCAGCCACAGAAGATGATATAACTTTATATAATACAGGATTCTTATGGTATAACAATATAAAAAAAATTGGAGAAGGTAAATATTTAATTCTAGATATTGGACTATTTATTACAACTGCTTTTACAAATATTTTTCTTACTTTTGAAGCGCCATATTTATCTATTATTCAAAATACAAATATCTCAAAAAATGCTAATCCTTTAAGATCTGAAGCTTTAGGTATATGTTTTGAGAATTTCTGTAATGAATTAATGTCAAAATTCTCTGATAAGAAAGATTTGAATAGATTTTATAAAAGTAAGAAAGGACAAAACAAAAATGAAATTGCAGATATTTTTTTCCGAATAAATGAATCCTTATTTTTTATCGAATGTAAAGCTGGATATTTAAAATATCAGGACATTGTTAATAAAACACCAGAAGATTTAATTAATAATATATTTACCAAATATGGAGGAGAATATATAGATGAAACAAATTATAAAAACCTTCCATCAAATCAAAGAAAAGGAACCGTCCAAATAATACATAATTATGTAAAATTAAATGATGCATTGATAAAAAATGATTTTTCAATTTATGAGAATGGAATTGAATTAGAAAATGAATTAAAAACAATAAAAAAAGTATATGGTATTGTTTTAATTGAGGAGCCATATTTATCTTCTGAAGGATTAAATACAGTTTTATATTTAAGAAATAAACCTGTTACAAATAAATTATTTTCCAAACAATTTTATGCTCCAATTTATGTATATGTTAATGATTTATATAAAATTATATATAATGAGGATAAAATTAATAATAAAGAACTAACTTTTGAATTAGCAATATCAAATTATTTAGCAATTTTAGAAAGTAGAAAAATACCTCAAAAATTTTATTCTTTTCACAGTTTTATAGTAAATGAATATAATGCACCTATTGAAATTAGTGAAAAAGATAACAACGATTTACTTAAAAAAATAATGAATGAAATTTATGAATCTGTAGGTTTACCATTACCAAACGAATGATAAAATTGATATAAAAATACTCCGTTCACAACATCTCAACACTAATTGGCATGTTGCAACTATAGTAACATTCATAAGCTAAAACTCTTTCCAACTTCATACAAAAAGTTTGCAAAGTCATACACTTTTTGCATGAAAGTGCAAACATTTTGTTCAGTTGCTGTTAGCAGATGTGACTTACAATTTCCCTATGATGATTCAGGGAAAGAGCTGCACACTGACTGTGGCAAAAGACGGTTACTATTATCCACTACCTTATAGCGAGGAAACTGTACGCACTGCGTCTAAAGGCTACGCTCTGCCTGGCGTTATTGGTGAAAGGAACAGAGAGATAAACGTTGTTACTGGAAAAACGGTTGAAGGCTGTTTTGTAACACGTCTTGAATATCAGTGCGTTTTGGCTTTGTTCCTTTTGCTTTTTAACAACAACGAAACTTTTGATTTATATGCAGACAGAGTTTGTAAAAAACTCATTTATAAAAACGTTCTTCCAAAAGCATTTGAGCTTAGAGCTGAAAATGGAAGTCCATTTTATTTTCGTCTTGATGTAAAAGACAGCGATAACTCATACACAGAAAACTGGCCGCTTAATGTGCCTGACATGAAATGGCCGAGCTGCCGCACTTACTACTATGATGGTCACTCTGTTATTGCAGACCTGCAGACTCTGCCTCTTGTTTACCGTTTTGAACTAAGAGGAAGTTTTACAGAAAAAACAAAGTTTGAAATTACACTTTATTTTCCTCTGACAGAAAAGTTCTATCCTTCCCTCGATAAGATTGAAAAGCTTTCTATTGTAATTGATTTGAAGGACGGCATGAGCCTGGATCTTTATGACTTAAGACCAAACGGAAGTCTTACTGACATAAACTGCGCTGATACAGTTTTGTGTTATCAGAAGTTTGTAGTTGAAAGTCATATTGTTTTTAATATCCGAAACAGTGAACGGAACACACAGGTGGTGCTATGAGATTTTACGAGTTACCGCCTGAAGTTGAAAATAAAATCCGCAATACTGATGCACGTCCTTTTGTTCGTGTGGTGCTCGAACTTGCCGGCGGCGATGTTTATCTTCCGGACTCTGATATTCTTGAATGTGTAATCACAAGTTACAACACTGAGGCCGGCGGCATTATGAACTGCGGTGAGCTTTTTTTGAAAGGCATCTATGATATTGAACACAATTCTGAATATGCTCCAGGTCTTGGCATCCAGATCTGGTATTGTTTTGGAGAGCGTGAAAATACCTTTTTCCGCTTTCATCTTTTTGTGGATGATAACGGATTCCAGTCACAAGAGACAGGCTTTCTTGATAAGACTACCAAAGTACGCTTAGTTGATTTGAGTTCGAAGCTGGATGACACTAAGCTGCAGCGTAACTGGACTGATGCTCAGACTGTGGTTCACTCTGTTGTCTGTGACAGAACGAATCCTGAAAACTCTCTTGTACATATTATTGCAAAACGCGGCGGGCTTAATCCAAATGAAATAAACTGCGGCTCTCTTCCATTTGATATTCCTTATGTGGTTGTTGTTGGGTCTGCCTGGAAAGAACTCTGTGCACTAGCAAAAACTTACGACGCAATTGTGGAATGTGGCAAGGATCTGACTCTCTCTTTTATTGAAAGTCCTTACGACAGAGAGAATGAATACAGCGAGGAAAGCTGTTTTACTCTGGATGAAAAGGAAATCACTCATTACAGATTTTTTAATAACAATGATAAGTATGCGAATAATATTCGCTTGAAATATACACGCTATGTGCAGACGGAACGTCAGGAGCTCTGGAGTTACAGCGATACACCGGTCTGGTATGACGAAGACATGCAGCCTTATTATCCGTTTACGGATGATAGCCGCAAAATAATTTCTGACAACGATTACCAGGCAATCTACACTGCGAAGAATGATGAAGGAAAAACTCGAAATGTTGTGTATGCGGATCAGCTGGATTCTGAACAGGACTTCTTAGATGCAATGGAAGTTACCGGTGAGGATAAGCCGGTTATCGTGCAATATGACACAAGCACTTATAAAGACCGCGCAATCATTCAGCTGAATCGAGATGGAAAATTAATCGGGCTCCGCAAAGCTGCCATTACTGGCCGTGCGATTATTTCTGAAACCAACTACAGCATTTTTGTGAAAGATGACAACGAGATTGCGGCAAAAGGTCAGATTGTTAGAAACGTTACTTCAAAGTTTTTAAGTGATGATTTATTTGATGGCCAGCCTTTCTGCCAGAGACGCGCGAATGATCTTCTGCAGGATTGCATAAACTGCAAAGGCGGCTATTACCTTACAACTTTTATTCCTCTGATTCATGCACGCGTTGGGGCCTTTATGGATATCAGGCTCAACGTTCAATCAAGTTTTAAGAAAGTGAGAATTGATGAACTCACATTCAGATACAAAAAAGAAGAAGCCTTTTCAAGCGAAATCTGGGTTACTCGCGTGTAAAAAGCTAGGAGGTTTAAAATCGAGGAAATTAGTGTTTTGGTGAAATCAATTAATGATTTGAATGTGGAGCTTTCTGGATTCCGCTCTGAGATGAAAGAATTTAAGAAAGCTATGGAAAAACGGATGGACAGCCTGGACAACAGAAGCACTGCTTGCCAGTTCAATCCTCAGGTGTGTGCGACAGCCCGCCGTTTGGAAGAACACATTAAGGCAGACAGCGGAAAAGTCGGAAAAACTATGGCAGTCATTGCCTGTGTTATCAGCTGCTTTAATGTTGGACTTACTTTGATAACTCTGATTATTAAGGGGATGTAATGAACGAAAAGATTCGTGATTTAAAAATAAGACTGATGCTTGAAGCGGAAAAAGAATTAACTGAGGACTTAACCGAAGTACAACGCTATCAGTATTACCTGGGGCGGATGCAATTTCTGCATTATGTAAGTGGAAAAGAAAATCTTCTTGAAGCTGACTGTTCGGGCTCTGTTTGTCTTGCTCTTCTTCTTGCAACTGGGTGTGGGATTAGAGTAACGGCTGATGCCTTGTATAAGAAATTCTTTACAAAGAAAAATCCAGACAAGAGCGACATTCAGGCTGTTTTCTTTATTTCCAATTATGACAGAAAACTTGGAAACAGACTTTACCATGAGGGCGAATGTGCTCACGTGGCTGGAGTTGCAGGAACTGATGTTGTACTAAACTGTGTGGAACCGTATGCGGTACTTCGCTCTCTTAGTGATATGAGGCCTGTGTATAACGCAATGGATTACACGGTGGTGGTTCGCGGGCTGGACCGACGTGCGCTGCAGAAAGCTAGTGATGAACGTTCTGATCTGTTTGGGGCTGATTATGAATTCACAGAGTTTGCAGAGCTTTTAAGCCAGGAGAAAGGAGCATGATTAGTTTTAGATTTCAGAGACTTGTTGAAAAGCTGCTTAGCGTGAAGTTTTTAATCTTTATTGTTGCAACTGTACTTCTTTGTTGTGGTGTTCTTGGTGGCGGCGAATGGCTGACTGTGGCTCTTACTGTTATTGCAGGAAGAGAGATTCAGAAGTTTAAGGATTTTAAAACTTCAAGGAAGGTATCTGATGAAGAAGCTTTGGGAAGTGATTAAGAAAATCTTTGTTTGGTTGGGAGCTGTGTTTATGGCAATATTCACGGTTCTCTTTGTAAAGGAGATGCCGAAACAAGTGCGGCATGATGAGGAAGGATTAAAGAATGATGATTCTGATGAAATCAATGCAAAAGC
>CADCLG010000007.1 GCA_902802305.1 uncultured Spirochaetaceae bacterium | reverse complement strand
AAGCAACATCTCAGTCTTTGGACAGGAAGCCAACGCCGACACCTGGAAAATGGCCAAGATGAACATGGCAATCCGCGGAATCGACGCAAACTTTGGCGACCATCCCGAAGATACCTTTTTCAACGACCTGCATTCAACTCAGAAGTTCGACTTTATCATGGCAAATCCGCCCTTCAACTTAAGCAACTGGGGACAGGATAAATTGCAGAACGACCCTCGCTGGGCATACGGACTTCCACCCGCAGGCAACGCAAACTACGCCTAGATAGAACACATGATTTACCACCTGGCTCCAAACGGAAAAATCGGCCTTGTACTTGCAAACGGCGCCCTTTCCACCCAGACCAGTGGCGAAGGAAAAATCCGCAGGCGCATCATCGAGGCCGACCTGATAGAAGGAATTGTCGCTATGCCAACCCAGCTTTTCTACAGCGTAACAATTCCCGTAACCCTCTGGTTCATCACCCGCGGCAAAAAGCAGACAGGCAAAACCCTCTTCATAGATGCCCGCAACATGGGCCACATGGTAGACCGCAAGCACCGCGACTTTTCCGAAGAAGACATTACCCGCCTTGCCGACACCTTCACCGCCTTCCAGAATGGCACCCTCGAAGATGTAAAAGGCTTCTGCACAGTAGCCACCACAAAACAGGTTGCCGCCCAGGATTACATCCTCACTCCCGGCTGCTACGTTGGCATAGAAGAAGGGCCTGTGGATGATGAACCCTTCGCCGATAAAATGACCCGCCTGACCACCGAACTTGGTGGAATGTTCGCAAAAAGCCACGAGCTCAAAGAAGAGATAAAGAAAAATCTGGAAGGGATTGGGTTTAAGATTTAGGGCGTGCCGGCAGCAAGCTGCCGTCGGCTGTTTCGCCCTTCGCTAACGCTCACCGTCCTCGGCTGCCCTTCGGTCATCCTGCGGTCGGCAAGGGGCTCCATAGCCTCACGCATGAAAGCTCGCAAGAGTTTGGAGAAAGTAATTGGAATTAATTGGAAAAAAAATACTGAAAGATCTCGTTGATAGGAAAATTGGATACGGAATAGTACAACCTGGCCAAAATGTTGATAATGGAATTCCTGTAATTAAAGTTAATAATATTATTTCAGGATTATCTGATGTAAATCTGTTAGATAAAACGACAGTAGAAAATTCAAATAAATATAAAAGAACCTTATTGCAAGGTGGAGAATTACTTATTTCATTAGTTGGGTCTGTTGGAAAAACAGCAATAGTTCCAAAATCATTTTCAGGATGTAATTTAGTTAGAGCCACTGGATTAATTGATATAAAGAATCCTCTCATTTGTAAATGGACAAAATATTTCATTGACTCAAAATATGGGCAAACTTATATAAATAATAATCTTAATACAACTGTTCAACCAACTTTAAATATTGATTCGCTAGAGAAAATGGAAATCCCCTTTTTTCAAAAAGAGTATATGGAAAAAGCTGTAAATATTCTTCATTCTCTAGACGACAAAATAGAACTGAACAACAAGATAAACGAAAACCTGGAACAGCAAGCCCAAGCCTTCTTCAAAAACTGGTTTGCAGACTTCGAACCATTTGGCGGCAAAATGCCCGAGGGGTGGAAAATGGGAAAATTGTCAGATATTGCAGAAATAACAATGGGGCAATCTCCAGACGGAAAAAGTTATAACGAAGACGGAATTGGAACAGTTTTTTATCAGGGGCGAGCAGAGTTTTGAACAAGATTTCCAACAAGACGACTTTTTACCACAGAGCCAAAACGAATAGCAAAAAAGTTTGATACATTAATGAGTGTCCGTGCTCCTGTCGGTGACACAAATATCGCAAATGAAGATTGCTGCATAGGTCGTGGACTCGCTGCAATTCATTCAAAAGATGAACACCAATCATTTGTTCATTACACAGTTTTAGCCCTTCCTCAATTTTACAGTACACTATAAGCAGGAGGAAATTATTATGACCTATGCTTATATCAGAGTTTCAACAAATTATCAGACAGTACAAAATCAAAAACTTGCAATCAGAGAATATGCCAGATACCACAGGCTGCATAAAATCCAGTGGGTAGCAGAAACAATCAGTGGTACAAAAAATCCCGAAAAGCGTAAGCTCGGAGAGCTTCTCGAATCTGTCAGCAAGGGCGATACAATCATAGTCACCGAACTTTCTCGACTTGGACGTTCCCTCATGATGATTCTGAACGTCCTGCAATCGCTTCTGGAAAAAGGTGTTAAGGTAATTGCAATCAAGGAAGGTTATGAGCTTGGAGACAATATCCAATCCAAGGTTCTTGCATTTGCCTTTGGGTTATCAGCTGAGATAGAACGCACTCTGCTCTCTGAAAGAACAAAACAAGGTTTGGAACGTGCAAAAAAACAAGGTAAGCAAATAGGCAGGAGAAAAGGACAGAAACCAAAGAAATACAAGCTTACAGGAAAATGCGCATACATAAAACGTCAAAGAAATCTTGGAAGAAGTAAACTCTCTTTGGCAAAGGAGTTTGGTGTTACATGGGTAACAATCAATAAGTTTATGATAAAGAATAAGATTCAGTAAAAAAAAATCATTTTTTATTACAATATTTATTTCTTTATTTATTATAATTTATAAAAGAGTTGCTAAAGCTTTAGATAAATCTGAATAAATGATGCTTTTTGAAAATGTAAAAATTGATCTCCCATGTAGATATCCTCCAAATATAGATAATAATCCCGAGAAAAAGATTTTCTATACTCTTGGAAATTGGTTGGGAGATTGTTTTAATAATAATTTTTTTGATTTCTTTTCAAATGAACAGCTAGAAGAAAGATATAAACAAGTATTAAGAAATTATAATGTCTTTGTTTCTCCTGAAAATGATGTAATTCCAATTGATTCTTCTTACAGTAGTTGGTATTGGACAAGACTGTTATATCTATATAAAGTAATATTTAGTTTTCGAAAACTTCCTGACCCTCAAATTGATTTTGGTTATAATTTTCTTTCAACCTATAAAACACGTTATAAACCAGAAATAAAAAAACTATTTCGATTTTGTGAATTACAATATAATCTAGATTTTGTTGTAAACGGAAATATTCGATTTTCTGCAGCCTCGAATTATAATACAGATGATAACAAGGCTCGCAATGATAATGAGATGGAAAAATCTTTTGTTTATAGTGGGCATGGTTCAAAAATAATTACTATGGATGGAAAAGAATTTCCTTGTATAGGAACTGCTACTACTACTTTTCCGGCAAACAATTATTATTTGTCATGTTTTTCTTTGCAATATAATCCACCTTTCTATAAAGAAATGCCTAATTATGACTCATGTATAATAATTCATAATTATCCAGAGTTTTGTAGAAGAGTTTAAACTGCATTTATAAAGATGTTTCAAACTTCAGAAATTGATTTCATTTTTTCGCCAGTTGGTTATTATGATAAATATTCAAAAGTCGATGGATTAAAGAAGAAATTAGTTCCATATTTGGATAAAGATCTGAGTTATGCATGGGAAGAAGAATTTCGTTTTATGGCTTTTCCGAAAAATTATTCAGAACCTTATCTGTATCTTAATATTGGGAGTCTAAAAGATATTGCTGAAATAGTTTGTATAAAACCGAGAGAAAATGTTGAAGAACTTGTTCAAAAGTTTATACCCAATAGTGTATATAAGAATGGAATGTATATAAATAATAATAAATCATGTTAGTGCCAGTAGAAAATCGCCACTCGAATGGTCAAAATCGCCTGGCACTAACATGATTTAGAAGATTTACACAAAACCTGGTCCTTAATTGCAAAGAACAGAGACTTGAAAACTGATAATCAGCGGAATATGTCAATAAAGTTGTCGCATAAATATTAGACTAAAACATTCCATCAACTTGTGAAAAGGAACAATACTATCCTTCAAAGTTTTTATCTATATCTTCATAAATAAGCTTAAAAAGTCTTTCATTTTTTTCACGATATAAAGCAAGCCTTTTTTGTAAACTAACAGATTAATTCTTTTATCCTCTTTTTCTTTTATTATGAATCAAAGAAGGAATATAACTTGAAACAAAATAATTCAATAAAACTATTTGAAGATAAAAATGTTCGATACATTTGGGACGATGAAAAAGAAGACTGGTACTTTTCTGTTTTTGATCTAATTTCTTTTTTGACAGATTGTAGTAATCCTGAAGAATACATAAAAGAAATGCTTTCTCGTGATGAAGGTTTAAGGTTTAGTTGGAATACAATATGTATCCCAGTTCAAATGCCTGGAGAAGACGGAAAGCAACATGAAGTTCAATCCGTAAATACACAAGGGCTATTCCGCATCATTCAATCAATTCCCTCTAAAAAAGCAGAACCGATAAGGCAATTTCTTGCCGAAATAGCAGCAGAACGTATGAATCAAATGCTGAATCCAGAACTTGCTATAAATCAAGCGCTTAAAGATTATCATAGGCTTGGATACTCGGATGACTGGATTAATATGCGATTAAAATCTATTGAAATAAAAAAAGATCTTACTGACCAATGGAACGCTCATAATGTAAAAGAAACTTCACAGCATGAAGCTCTTACAAATGTTATTTGTAAAACCTGGTCCGGGAAAACTGTAAAGGAATATAAAAAGTTTAAGGGACTGAAAAAAGAATCTCTACAAGACAATATGTCAAATATAGAAATGGTTTTGAACATGCTTGCCGAAGTTTCTGCATCTAGTATTACCGAAGTAAAAAATCCTCAAACTTACGAAGAAAATATGCAATGTGCTTTTGACGGAGGAAGTGTTGCCGCTGTAGCTCGGCAAAGCCTGGAAAAGGAGTTAGGTCACAGTGTTATTTCTTCATTAAATGTGAAGGCTCTCATTTTGGAACAGTCAGATATTAAAAAACTGGATGGTGATTAATTATCAGTTATACTGAAAAATGAGTTTAAACTAACAGTTTATATCTTTTCCATACATCAAAAATTATAATTTTCATATGAAAAAGAATTTAAAAGAACATCACGAAGAAACTTTTGGCAAAGATGAAAGTTATGAAACGTTTGTAAATGAAATAAAATCAATGGCAGAAGGCATTATGCAGCTCAGTTTACAGGCTGTTCAGATTTATACTCCAATAGTAAATCGAATAATTTCTGATACAAGTGCTACTCAATATGAAGTTGAATACTTAATGGATTTTATGCTCTCCCTTTGCTATACAGAAGAGTTTACAAATCTTTTCAAAAAACTCTGCAGAGGAATCTTTTCCCGTTTCCCTGATACAGTTTATTGCTATGCAAAATACTATTTTGAAGAATATGAAGATGATTTTGAAAATCTTGATATCAATGAAAAATTCTTGAGAGAAAATAAGTTTATATAGTTTTTTCTCAATTCACATCGATAACTTTATGCATAACCAATAATATGTTATAATCTTTTATGGAGGATGATATGGGCATTTATTTAAATCCTGGAAATGAACTTTTTGCACAAATTTCAAAGAATAAAATATATGTTGATAAGTCAGGTATGATTCCAGCCCTTATAGAAGTATTTGAACGATGGAATCAATATGTATGTGTCAGCCGTCCCCGCCGTTTTGGTAAAACAGTAATTGGAAATATGCTTTGTGCTTATTTTTCTAAAGGCTGTAATTCAAAAGAACTTTTTAAAAACTCTATTGGAAGTAAAGAACCAATTTTTGAAAAATATCTTAATAAAGTAAACGTCATAAAAATTGATTTAAATTCGGAATATCAAAATATTGAAGATAAAGAAAATTTTATTAGTACTATTTGTAAACGAATTAATAAAGAACTAGCAAATGAATTTTCAGAGTGTAAAATCGATATAGCAGATGATTTACCATACAATTTAATTTATATTTACACTCAAACAAAAGAAAAATTTGTAATAATTATTGATGAATACGACATTTTAGTTCGCGAAGTTGTTTCTGGAAATATTAGTGATGAGCTGTTTAACAAATATCTTGCATTTTTAAATGGATTATTCAAAAATACGACTTTACAACCTGCAATTACTCTTGCTTATCTAACAGGAATTCTTCCTATTATCCGAGAGAAGATTCAGTCAAAATTAAATAACTTTACTGAATACACAATGCTGGGATCGAATGGACTTGCTCCATATATTGGATTTACTGCAGAAGAAACTAAAGCGATTTGCGATAAAAATAATTTTAATTATGAAGAATGCAAACGCTGGTACGATGGATATAAACTTGAAAATGTTGAATTATACAATCCTCGTTCTGTACTTGAGTCTATAAGAAATAACAAAATACAAAGCTATTGGGGACAGACCTCAACTTATGAAGTCATTTCAGATTATATTGGCATGAACTTTGATGGTACTAAAGATGAAGTTATAAAGATGATTTCTGGCGACTACATTGATGTTAATGTCACTTCTTATAAAAATACAATGACCGGTTTTAAAACAAGGGATGATGTTTTTACATATCTAATTCATCTTGGCTATCTTGCATATAATTCAAAAAAAGAACAATGCTATATTCCTAACAGGGAAGTTCAAGGTGAATGGATAAATGCATTAAAGATTTGTGCTGATTATTCAACAACAAATAAAATCATAGAAGCATCAAAGCAACTTTTAGAAGAGACCTTTAACGGTAATGAAGATGCTGTCGCAAAAAGCTTAGATGAAAGCCATATACATGTAACTAGCAATCGCTCTTACAACAATGAAGACGCTTTACATTGTGCAATTTATCTTTCGTATATTTATGCGTTAAATAAATATAATGCATATCGTGAGATTCCTGCTGGGAAAGGAATTGCAGATATGACTTATGTTCCAGTTTTACCTGATTTACCGGCTTTAATTTTTGAGTTAAAGCATAACGGAATTGCCGAAACTGCATTAAATCAAATAAAAGAAAAAAAATATTATGACTCTTTATCAAATTACTCCGGAAATTTGATATTTATTGGTATTAATTATGATGAGAAAACTAAAACTCACACCTGCAAAATTGAAAAATTTATAAAGGAATAATATTTTAATAACAAACTTTCCTGGCAGATGACATCAAATACCATACGAGACGACAGCAGACGACAAGGAAACGACATCTTTATAAGTAGTTTATAAACTCCGTAAACATCTCCCCCGCAAATCCAAACTCCCGTTCCCCAAACAACACCAGCGTAAGCTCATCAAAATCATCCTGATGCAATTTCATCGTCTCAATTGCTACCCTAATAGCATCTCGCTGCGGATAACCATAAACACCGGCAGAAATCAAAGGAAATGCAATTGTCTTAAGCCCTTTTTCTTTTGCAAGATTCAAAGAATTTTCATAACAGGAAGTAAGAAGAGTCTCTGCTTCAGATGGAGTATGTTCAAAATAAATCGGCCCGACAGTGTGAATCACGAATTTGGCCGGTAAATTATATCCTTTTGTGATTTTAGCTTCGCCAGTTCTGCAGCCACCAAGTGTACGACATTCAGAGAGAAGTTCAGGACCAGCGGCATAATGAATTGCACCATCAACACCGCCACCACCAAGAAGGCTGGAATTTGCAGCATTTACGATTGCGTCACAAGCCAAAGTTGTGATGTCACCTTTTATAATTTTGATTTTTCCCATATGGAGCTGATGGGACTTGAACCCACTACCTTTTGAATTTGTTTATGGATAGTTTAGAAAAAAAATAGTCCAGTGGACTGTTTTTTTCTAAACTATCGAGAAAAAGATTCAAACGCTCTAGCCAGGTGAGCTACTGCCCCGATGATTTTATTATATCACATTTATAGGGTATATTTGCACTTTTTATAAATAACAAAAGTGCAAAAAATGCACTAGATCCATACTTAAAAAGTGCAAACTTCATCTTTAAAAATGTCCCCACCGTGGCGACCACTAAACAAACAAAGTCTGTTATAGTTCAGACATTACAGCGGTTTGGAGCACTGGTTGTGGCTCACGAGCCTCATAAGCTCGACGTTGGGGAAGTTCGATTCTTCCACCCGCTATAGATTTTTTTATTTCAAAATGATACTTTCATTTTCATAAGGAGATTAGGTATTCACAAATTGCATTTTAAGAAGACAAAAGAGTCTTATTGAAAACTATCCTTCATTACAAACAATCTTGGCCAGAAAAAATGAAACTTTTCAGGAACGGCTTATGCATCTAATCTGGAATAAAGGTCTTTCTGAAATCCAGATTTACAAAACTGCAAATATCGACCGCAGATTATTTTCAAAAATCCGTTCTGATGCAGATTATCATCCGCAAAAACAAACAATACTTTCTTTGATTATTGCATTACACTTAGATTTAGATGAAGCAGAAGATTTGTTATCGAGAGCGGGCTTCGCTTTTTCACCTGTAGACACTATAGATACTATTTATCAATTCTGCATTGAAAATAATATCTATGATTTCAGAATAATTGATGAATTAGTTTACGAGCAGACTGAATTATCTAATCCTTATACAGCTGAAACTTCTTACTGATGCTATGCGCAACATCATCCCGCAGAGGCTTAAACCTGTGTAGGAAGCAAAAGGCGAAAACTTGGAGCGTTTTGCTTCCGGTGTTCTATCGAAAACTTCTGAAAGAAGTTTTCCGACCTTTCCTACTGTGCAGCGGCCTTCGCCATTTTCGTCCACTCATTCAGGAGTTAGTTCTGTAAGGCAGGCATCGTTTATCATTCCAAAATCCTGATTTTCAACCAGCCCAAGATTCAGAGCCATTTCACGAGCCTGTAGTAATTTATTTAGATTTTTTGCTTCACAGATTGTTTTTGTAATGCGGCCGTTCAAATAGTCGTCATAGATTTCCTGGTCCAGGTCAAAAGATGCGTGAACACGCCCATTTTCTTCTTTAAGATTTCTTTTGATAAGCTAGAGCCAGTAACCTTCCGCGCAATGAGCAACCATTGCCCCAAGCTTTCCTGCAGATAGATGTAAATCTTTTCTGATGATAAATAATCTTCGCATTCCCATAAAGCTGTTTTCCTTTTGAGCTAGTGACAAATTGTCACCGACTCATATTTCAAGTTCTTTCCTGATTTCTTTCATCGCCTGTTCAAAATCCTGAACTCGCCCTTCTTCAATATCTGCCAGACCTTCAAGCAATTGATTAACTAGAGTTCTATAAGTTCCATATTCGGGAGTATTTTCGCGCACCTGCAAACCAGAAAAATCAACCTGCTTCAGAACATACAAATCTTCAACATGGCAATTATACAGTTTAGACAAAATATCAAAGTTTTCGATGCATGGAATATTCTTACACTTTTCATTTTCCCAGGCATATATAGCGACAGGAGTCTCAAATCCAAAAATCTCCTGCAACTGCTTTACGCTATATCCATTTTTATTGCGCAAATCTTTTAGGAGTCTCGAGGTTGCCGGTATATCAACGACAGTCCGTTTTGCTGGTTTAATTGAATATGAATATTCCATACGCATATTATAAACGGAATCATCAGAAAGAAATAGTAAACTGTTAGTTTAAAATTCGAAGCCTACTGTCGGGTTTTAGCCCGATAGTCTCAGCATTTTAAGCAAACATTTTAAGCAAAAAATGTAATTTTCTGAAATTTACTGAAATTTTTGAGTTGAAAAATATGTAAATCGGTGCTAAATTGTGCATATTGTGACATGCTGAAACATGTGAAAAGGTATTGAGAACTTTTCCAAGACCCTCATAACCCGGAGGCCGGTGGTTCGAGTCCACCCCCCCCCCGCTAAACTGCTAATTCCTTATGTTATAAGGAATTAGCACACTACTAAACCCAATAAAGTAGGGCTTAGCGTGATTCAAATTACTAATTTAAGTAAACAATTAAAGTAACTTGTTTACGGTCTTAGTGAGGTGAATATGGCTAAGCCCTATTTAATTTTTAAAGCCCATACTGGGTTTTATTACGCTCAAATCCGTCTCGCAGACGGAAGTCTTTCCAACAACAAATCTACTGGCTGCAAAAACCGTGCAGAAGCTGAACGCAAGGTTATGGAATGGATTGTAACCGGAAACATTCCTGTCCGAGTAAACAGCAAGGACTCCAAAGTTCAGAGTATTGATAAGATCAGACTCTTCAATGATTTACGCACCGCAGATTTTGATGCAGAAGACATTGAAACAATCATCAAGATTCTGAAGGAAAGAAACTACCTCTACTCTGCTGTTCCTAAATCATCAAAAGGAAGTATTCCGATTGAAGACTTCCTCGAAAACTTCTGGGATTTTGAAAAGTCTCCTTATGTAAGAGAGAAGCTTGGAAAGAAACAGTCTATCCATCGTCAGTATTGTGCAACACTTATGAGCAGAACCCGCCTTTACTGGATTCCTCGTCTTGCCGGAAAATGTGTTGGTGAAATTACAAGAAACGATGTTGAAGCATTCTTCTCTAGCGATGAAGCCCAGAAGCTTGCTCCTAAGACTGTAAACTCAATTATTGAAACAATCACAATTCCTATGAAGTGGGCTTACTATCACGACCTGACACAAAACAATTGCTTTGATGGAATTATCAAATGTTCTAATCAGAGTAAGGAGCGCAAGATTATTGATATGGAAACTGCGAACCGTCTGATGGAACTTGATTGGGATAATGACGAAGCAAAGATTGCAAATGAACTTGCCATGCACACAGGAATGCGAGCCGGAGAAATCCAGGCTCTCACAATTGATGATCTTGGGAATGATGAAATCTATGTACGCAAAAGCTGGTCCAAATACGATGGTTTGAAATGCTGTAAAAACGGAGAAGAACGTTCTGTGCCTATTCCTATTTCCCATCAGCTTTATTTGAAACTCAAGATGCTTGCAGTCTTTAATCCCTTTGATAATGGATTCATTTTCTACAGCACAGTACCTGAAAAACCAATGGACAGTAAGCAATTTAATAAATACCTCAAACGTGCACTTAAAGACATTGGTTATGAAAACTCAAAAGAAATCTGTTTCCATTCCTGGCGCCACTTCTTCTGTTCAAGAATGCTGGATTATGTAAAAGACAAACGTTATGTAATGGCTCTCTCTGGCCACAAAACCGAGGCCATGCTCAATCATTATGCTGCACATCTTGAAGATGATAAGGTTGTTGATTTGGCAAGAAACGTTATGAAGAAAATCTTTATTGACCAGAATGAAGATGAAGAAACCATCAATATGCTGAACAGCAAACTTGAAGAACTGGATAAAGAAATTGCATAAGGAGAAGTGAAAATGGGTATTTTTGGTAAGAAGACTGTAAAAACAAATGATAAAGATAATGCAAAGATTAAGATGGTTGAAGTTTCACAGCTCCATTTTGACAGAGACTTCAAGAATATATTCCAGCAGGAGAATGACAAGGTTGCTGAAATTGCAAATGATATGAGGGCAAATGGATTTGATAAATCCCGACCAATTATCGTAACTGAGGCTTATATCATTGTTGACGGCCATTCACGCTTTATGGCGGCTAAAAAGGCCGGGCTTGAGAAAGTGCCAGTTATCATCAAGAAGTTTGATAGCCGTGATGAAACAATTGAATATGAGTATAAGATGCAGTTGAACTCCAGACGTTTAACAGATGGAGAATATTTCGCCGCCTTCTTAAAGCTCGATGAAATCCGCCGTTCAAATCCAAACGCACAAGGATCTTCTGATGAAGCAATTGGCCGACAGCTTAATAAGTCAGCACGCCAGGTTTGCAAAATGCGTGAAATTGCAAAGAAGGCAGACTCTACCCTTCTTGAAAAAATTCAGAACGGCAGTATATCCATCAATAAGGCACATGAAATGATTAAGGCTGCAGAAGCCAGAAAAAAGGCTGGAACTGTAGAAGATGATTCCGAAGAAAAGACTTCTAATACAGGCAAAGGCATCAATTCTGATTCTTTCAAGCTGGGAGTTCTTTTCGTTTTGTCAGAACTGGAAAAAGGAAAGAAGAAATCACAGATTCTGAAGGATAAGCGAATCGCAAGACTTGAGCTTGGTGAATTGATGCTTAATGATGAAGAACTTTCAAAAATCTCACAGAGATTCGGAATAGCTTAAAGGGAGGTAAATGAACATGGAAAAAATGGATTATTCGTGGTATAATATAGGTATGGAAGAACGACAGAGATTATTAAAGCAAGGTTGCATTAATATTTGGATTGATGAAATTGTACCTTGTTTAAAAGACACTGTAACTGGAGAAATGAAAGAAACAGTTGTCTTTAAAATCGAAAGCCGTTCATATTTGAAGCAATATACAGAACAAAACGGCTGGCAAATTAATTGGATTGAACTTCCTGCTGATGTTGAAGTTTATGAACTGGCTCTGAAGGACACAAAGGAAATCCAGGGTTTGGTTGCCGTAAAGAATGATGTAAATTCGCGAGCAGCGTTTTTACATTGTGCTTGCACTGCCCCACAGAATAATAAACATGACTTTGGTAAACAAAAATATTCTGGTGTAGGCGGACATCTGTTTGCAATTGCAGCAGATAAATCTGTTCAATGGGGATATGAAGGAGCCATGCACGGCTTTGCATTGAATAAAGAATTGCTTGAACATTACATGGAAAAATTTAATGCTGAGTTCTTAGGGATGTTACACGATTATCAATTCTTCATTAATGAGATTAATGCTAAAAAACTTTTGGAGGTGTATAACTATGAATGGAACTAAAACATTAGAAAGACCAAAATTCTTAGAAGGTGTAGAACTTCCTAACTCGTACTATGAAACTCCAGATCCATATAAAACTGCACCTTCTTGCAATGTAAATCTTCTTGAACTTTCAAGATATGCAAGAAAGATTGGAAAGAAACTTGTTGAGCTAACAAAAGAAGAAGTTCAGCAATTCGTCATTGTTTAATTCTTTTAGAAAAGGCTTTCAGTTTGATTAATTGACGTTCTTTGCTTTTTATCTTTTTCTACATCTAAGTTTTTGGCTTTGAGTTATCTCACTCCTAAGATAACTCAAAGTTTTGTTCTTTATTTAGAGAGCAGATCTGCGCTCAGATTTTAGTTATTTTGAAACTATGGCATATAAACCGAAATGATTTTATCCAAGGTTTCATCTGAAAGTGATTTACCTTCCGGCATGATACTTTGAACATATCCCTTCAGTTTTGATTTTTTAGAATCTTCTTCTGAAATCTCCCTATAAGAAATCTCGAGAAAATCATTACGACAATCAGGCTCGAGTAAATCTACATTCATTTTGAATTCACCGATTGTAAAGGTCTTTTCAGCTGCATTGTATTTTGATTCTGAAATTGATTTAATTCCAGCTTCTGTGGCTTTCACGAAATTTGGAGCTTCACCGATTTTTTCTTGGAACTTCCGGAAAAAGTTTATCAAATCAAATTCACGGTAACTCTTCTCATTGCAAATCTTAAGCCGATGTTTTTTTTCCTCTGGACACATTCCATCGTCTATAATTCCAAAGCCACGACCATCAGCTGTGCGCCAGACCTTTTCATTTTCATCATAAATCATTGCTCTTTGCATAAAACAACCTCCAGATTTCTGTTTAATACTACTATAATATTACTGCTTATTTCTGAAAGTTTTGCAAGTTCTTTTTATGATAAGATTAAGGCTGATTACTGCTTACAATGAATTATTGAATACGTAAAAGCTAAATAAAAAAGGAAATCAGCTGGCCAGCTTATCCTCGGTAACTCGCCGAGGGAAGTACAGCGATTTCCTTTTTTATAAAAAACTTTCGCTTCTGCCACACGCAAAGGTGAGCCTTACAACACATCCACGAAAGCTAAGAACAACCTTGAATAATCACACGAATAGGGGTACTTTTCCCCCAACGAATGACCACCCAAGGATTCTTACAAAAAAAACATGGAGCTTTTGTAACAAATCTGGCTCAAAAGCCTGCTCCATAAACGCCCTACGATATCATACTGAAAACATACTACAGTTGAATCGGTCGATAGGACATTTATACAAATAACATGAATGTAACTGTTTTGTCAATCTTTTTTTATACAAATTCAATTTTTTATAGTTTTTACTGTTGCTTATTGAAGTTATTTGTGCTAAAAGAAAAGTATCAGAGATTTGGAATACTTTAGCTATTAGTTTTTGTTCTCTGAAACAGAAACATAACAAATACCTTTGAATTGAAATATTCAATGTTTAATTATTGGATCCTACGGACTGATTCAATCAGGAACCCGAAGGCACAAGGCGCACGTATTCCAAAGGAGCCACCTGGCAAAGATATAAGGAAAGCGATAATTTAATTTCTCAAAAATCCTAAGACAAACTTACATTTCCTTATATTTAAAATCAAATTACATTTTTCTTTTCTCAAACTAATTAATCTTTTTTTTGATTATAAGTGCAGATTTGCACTTGTAGTATTGGATGTAATTATGGCCTAATAATACTATTCGATTCAAGTATGACTTTAATTACAAATCAAATGCTGTATGGCATAATTTTTTAGGGAATAAAATAATGAGTGTAGGTACTTTATTTTTTGCAGACACTTTTTTTTTACTTGAAGAGGTGAAATAACATGAAATATTTTAATGACCCGTTACTACTTGCAGTCGTGTTCAATCAGTTTGATACCGTAAAGGAAATTCTTGACTCTGGTAATTACGATAATAATCTATTCTCGGATATTGGAGAAAGTTATTATTTTGGGATACCTATTCCAATTCAGTATATAAGTCAATGTTGGGATATTTGTTTGGGACATGAATTCTGTGAACCATTTAATCAACAGGCTCATGTTTGTCACGAAAACGCTAAAAAGATATTATCTTTGTTCAAAGAAAGAAAAAATATTCTGATTGATGAAATCCCATTTTCAAAAATACCTTCTGCCTGTTGGGAAGATGAATCAGATTCAGAAGAAAGAATCCTTGGCGGAAAGAAAAGTGATTATCTTTCTATAGGCAGAAGAGAAATCGATTTTGATTTGTTTATTGCTGTAAATACAATGAATTTTCAAAATGCTAAAGCACTTCTTGAAAAAGGTGCGAATCCTAAATACAAGCATTATGGAGATGGGGACTCGGACTTAATTGGTTTATGTGGAGGTGAATGTTCATATCAGGCAACTTGTCAGGCTGGCGATTTAGTAAGATTTCAAGAATCATCATTAGATGTAGATGAAATAGGAAGTATTTTCAGATGGGCAGCAAACGAATTAATGTATGACCTGCTTGAATCATACGTTTCAAAGGAGACAAAGCAAATATGATAAACAAATTAGGTTGGATAAAAAAACAATTTATCGAACATAATTCCGACGAACTGAAAGAAGGTTACGTTTTTACTGTAGATGGTGAATTGCTTGAATACAACAGCTTTCAGCCTCTTGGTTGGTATGATGTAGAGATTGATTCATTATTGCGAGAGTCCAGTGAAGACGTCGATAACTGTCCCCCTATCGCCTGTTGTACATGCGGTTGTATAGAATGTGATTCAATTCGTACATTTATTGAATTCAAGGACCATTTTGTAGTATGGACAATTTTTGAAGTAAATATTTGCGGTGATAAAGAATCTGTAATGAAGTCAAATATGGGAAAATATAGTTTTGAAAAGGAGCAGTATTTTCAGGTAATTAATTCACTGAAAGAAATTATTGAGAAAGATGAACTTGAGTGGAAAAGCAAATGTTATTCAAAAAAATAAGCTTGGAAATAAAATCCGAGCCAAATGTTAAACAGAACACAACAAGTATACTCTCTACGTCCAACAATTTAAGGAACATTATATTTTTAAAAGATAGAGCGTGAATTACTGATAGTAATGGTATTTTGAAAAAATAATTGGAGTTTAGTAAAAATGAAATTATTTATTTGTGGAAGTAGATCAATTACAAATAAAGAATGGATTTTCTCTAAAATTGAAGAATGCATTATAGAAAACAATTTTCAGGATATATCAATTCTTGAAGGTGAAGCAAAAGGTGTTGATTTGATTGCAAAAGAATGGGCTTTAATACATGGTATTCCTGTAAAAGAATATCCACAGGATGTTAAACATTACCTTTACAATGCCTGTCACAAACGCAATGAAGCAATGGCCGCTGACTGTGATTTTATGCTTGATTTATGGGATGGTGAAAGTGGTGGCAGTTTGCATGATATTCTCATGGCGGAGAAATATCATAAGCCTTATAAGATCTGTTTATATAGTGATAAACAGTACACTAAAGCAGTTCAATTTGTTTTAGATAACAACAAAGATATATTTCGTTGCTCGGAGGATTTAAGAGTAGTATTCCCGAAATATAAGGAAGCTGTTTTCCAAGAGTTCTTAAAAAACGAAATGGAACCTTGGTGGGAAGAAGGTCATAATTCAAGTTCGTATTTTTGGATTATGCCTGTACGACAAGGAAAAGAAGGTGACTGGGGAGATTGGGGATGTCATTGCTGCTGTAAAGAACAAATCTCAATAGAAGAAGATATAGTTTACTTTTATTTATATCATCAGTTCCTACAGCCCCATTTTGATACCACTATAGAATATACATGCAGAGAAAAGGAATATGGAGCAGAAAATATTGAGTTTGACTGGTACGGATATAATCTATATAAGTATGAAACAATTAAAAAAATTGCTGCGGAAATGAAAGAATTCTCTAAAATGGAGTTTTTATCTCAGAAGGTAGTTGAGTTTTATAAAACTTTGGCAGACCGACTCCTTCTTATGTTAGAACGACAACCTGATTGGGATTTTATTACTTTTGAGGGGCCATAATGGGTAATAAAAAATATAAAGTCGTGATAAAATAAATTCTAAGATTTAGGAGTTTTTATGGTTGGGGAAAAAATTATAGAAAATGATCTGAACAAAACAATAAAGTTGATTATCTATGAAGATACAATTAATAACATAGATAAGTATGGAAAAGAAACTGTAACAACAAACACTGGTACAGGTCAGTCATATTCCAGTACATCGTTTAAGACTACAATTTATTTTGGTAAAGATAAATATTTGCAAGTTGATTCTGATGTTCCTGTAAATTATGGATGGACGATAAAAGCTCTTTATCTAAAGCTTGATAATTCTGAAGAAAAATTATTATGTTATAAAATTCTTGAATCAAATCAATATTATGAATGTGAAAGTGTAGATGAATTAATTGCAAAAGAATATGGGCTTCATGCATATGCTGCGCCTGTTTTTTTAGTTACGTTAGGATTAATTGTTCTTGATTATTTTTTGTTTCATACGGGCCACTGGTTTTGGGGAATAATTTCTTCAATGTTTACATTAGTAATTCCTGTATGTATGTTTTGGCTATATAAATGTCCAAAGGAATATGAAGAAATTATATCCTTCATTTATAAAGCTATGCACCAGTTAAGAGATAAAGGAAAGCAGCTTACAAAATAAAAAACCGAGGCAAGATTTTTCCTACCCGTAAAATAATTAGCGAAACATTTCGCTTTCTGTATATTCAAGATTTTCGAAGAAAATCCAAGTGTTTGACACCGAAGGTATGTCGGTACGGTTCTATCAAACCGTAACTCACTACGGGATGATAGCAAGCCATCACCCCTTCATTCGCCACAGGGACTAAAACGCCCCTTTTGGATTACCCCGCAGGAAAGGCAACCTTTCCCGCACCCTATCCTTGAAAATCTTAAAAGCGATAAGTTTCTCTTTTCTCGCTTTACGATTTTCAACAGCCCGTTTCACTCTGCTGTACCTCCGAGCAACGCCCAGCCGTTGCATCCCAGCCAACATTCTGTTGGATTGACCAGACGTTTCACTTCTGGACTTTGACCAATCCGTTTCACTCTATTGGATTTTCCGACCAACGTTTCGCCGTTGGAGCACGACCAAGCTGGGCTTGGATTTTCCCTAACAAAATCATGAAAAATGTGCTATAATCTTCCTATAATATTTAACTATGTGAAGATGGGAAGAATCTTATGGCTGAATACAAGATACACCATAGTACATATGATTTAGATTCACTTTTACCAGAACAGAAAGCTCGTGTAAAAATAGACCAGATGTTGAAAGATTCTGGCTGGACTGTTGTTCCTCGTGATGACTTTACTCCTGATGCTGTAAATGCGCAGGCTGTTGAAGAAAATCTTATGAAAGGTAATCTTGAAGCTGACTACATTTTGTATCTTGATGGAAAGGCTATTGCTGTACTTGAGGCTAAAAGAGAAGAAAATAAACTTGGTCTTGAAGTTGCTGAACAAGCACAGAATTACGGAAACATTCTTCCTGATTGGGTACAAGCCTGGAAAACTCCACTTCCTTTTATATTTCTTTGTAATGGAAATATGTTACTTTTTAAGGATATGCGGGAAGCAAAGCCAAGTTATAAAGTTCTTAAAAAGATGTTTACTCCTAAAGAAATTGTAAATCTTGCTGGCGATGATATTAACTCACAATTTGCAAAACTTCCAGTTCTACCACCTGTTGGACCAAAAGGTTTACGTGAATGTCAGTTTGAAGCAATTACAAATCTGGAAATCTCTTTTAAACAAGGCCTTAAAAAAGCGCTTATTGTTTTGGCAACCGGTGCTGGAAAAACCTTTACAGCCTGTACAGCAGCCTATCGTCTATTAAATTACATGGGAGCAAAAAGAGTACTCTTCCTTGTAGATCGAAATAATCTTGGAAAACAGGCTGAAGGTGAATTTGGAACTTATAAATTAACAGAAACAGGAAATGCTTTTTCTGATGAGTATATTGTTCATCGCCTGCGTAGTGTTGAAAAGATTGGAAATGCCAGTGTTGTAATTTCTACAATTCAAAGACTTTTTGCAGCTCTAACAGGTCAAGAAGTTGATGAGCCTGATGATGATGAAGAAATGGAGCACGATGAAGACACTCCAGGAAAACAGGTACAGCTTACAGGTAATGTTCTTTTGCCTCCGGATTTTTTTGATGTAATTATTATTGATGAATGTCACCGTTCTATTTATGGAGACTGGCAGCAAGTTCTGACATATTTCTCAAATGCAAAAATTATTGGTCTTACAGCAACACCAACCCCAGAAGCAGAAGCTTTTTTTAATAAGAATCGTGTTGTAAATTATACTCTTGAAAAATCGATTGCTGATGGCGTTAACGTACCTCCAAGAGTTTACAGAATTAAGACTGAGATTTCAGAAGCTGGTGGAACTCTTAAAGACGGTGAGAAAGTAAAAAAAGTTTCGAACTGGACTGGTCAATCTCAAACACAGAAACAAAAAGAAGAAAAACAATTTACAAAGACTGAAATAGACAGAAGTGTTGTAGTACCTTCTCAAATTGAAACTGTAGTTAGAGCATACAAAGACGCAATTTATGAATCATTATATCCAGAGAGAGAAAAGAACTGGTATATGATTCCTAAGACTTTATTTTTTGCAAAGAAAGAGAGCCATGCTCAGGATATTTTGAAAGCTATTGAAAAAGTATTCAAAGAAGAATTCCCTGATAAGAAATTGCCGGAACATTTTGCCCAGCTCATTACTTGTAAATCTGGAAACTCAAATCAATTGATTAGTGATTTTAGAAACAACAAAGATTTCCGTATTGCAATTACGGTAACTCTTGTTGCAACAGGTACTGATGTAAGGCCTCTTGAAATCCTTGTGTTTATGAGGGATATCAATTCTGAAGTTTTATATACACAGATGAAAGGCCGAGGCTGCCGAACTATTGATGATGATAAACTTCGAAACGTTACAACCAACGCTAATTCTAAAGACTGTTATTATCTTGTTGATGCAGTTGGTGTAACCGAACATGAGAAGTCTATGCCTACTCCAGGCAAAGGACCTGGTAAAAAAGTTTTATCTCTTAAAGATTTGCTTGAACATCTTGCACATGGCGAAGTTCCTGATGAAAACTTAAGTCTCCTCGCTGGATATTTGTCTAATGTGAATAAAAAAGCAGAAGCAGAAGATCTAATTGAGCTTAATGAATTACTTGGTAGCATTACAGTAAAACAGCTTGCAATGAATATTTATGAGGCAATTGCGCCTGAAACATATAAACTGCCAGAATACAAAGATATTAATGATGAAAACAAAGAACGAAAGATTTTAATTTCGGCATTGATAAATAATTTGAAAGCTCGTAAAAAGTTGCTTGAAATCAATGCTGGATTTATAAAGATTGCAGTAGAAAAAACTGATACTTTAGTTTCCGCAGGATTCTCTAAAGAACAGGCAAAACAATATATAGATACATTTGAAAAATATCTTGAAGATAATAAAGATGAAATCGAAGCATTAAGAATTCTTTATAATCAGGAAAAAGTTGCTATTACATATACAATGCTAAAAGATTTGGAAAAGAAACTTATTGCTTACAATAATCAATTTAAGTCAGAATTCTTGTGGACCTGTTATCAAACATTAGATGGTGAAACTGGAAATGTAAAACCTCTTAATAGGGAAACAGAACTTGGAGTTTTAACTAATCTTATTCAGCTTGTAAGATACGGATATAAAATTGAAACAGAACTTGTTTCATTGAAACGTCGTTTTGGTAGTTACTTCAATCTTTACTGTGGACAAGCCTGGCGAAAGTTTACTCCCGAACAAGTTGAAATTGTACAACAGATTGCAGAGTATATTGTACAAAACGGTTGTGTAACTAATGTTGAACTAAACAATGCAAAACATGATTTATTTGTAAAAGCAATTCCAATTTTTGGTGCAGACAAATTAAATTCAGAAATGCAAACTATATCTAAATACTTATTCTACGGAAAGGCAGCATAAAAATGGCAAAAAAAGAAGCAACTCAAGTAAAACCAGAGCAGACTTTAACTAAGAAAGTTTGGAATATGGCCGACGTATTGGCAGCAGCTGGTGTTGGATTTACAGATTATATTATTCAGTTAACATATCTTTTATTCTTAAAAATGGATTCTGAAAAAGAATCTTATGGACTTGGAAGTGCTCTTCCTGAAGGAAGCAAATGGAAAGACATTGTTGCATTAGATGGTCCAGACCAGCTTGCTAAATATGAAAAGATTCTTGAAACACTCCAGGCAAAAGACGGCCTTATTGGAGCTATCTTTACAGAAGCCCAGAATAAAATTACAAAACCGGCTCTTCTTAAAAAGCTTATTGGAATGATTGATGAAGAAAACTGGTTTAGTATGGATGGAGACCTAAAAGGGGCAATTTATGAAAGCATCCTTGAAAAAAACGGACAGGATAAAAAATCTGGCGCAGGACAGTACTTTACACCACGTCCATTAATCAGTGCTATGGTTGATGTTATTCAGCCAAAGATTACAGAAACAGTTGCCGACCCCGCTTGTGGAACTGGCGGATTCTTACTTGCTGCTTATGACTTTATGCGAAAGCAAAGTGATGAACAGGATAAAATTGATTTCTTGCAGAAGAAAGCTTTACGCGGAAATGATATCACTCCGCTTGTAGTAACCCTTGCTTCTATGAATCTTTACCTTCACGATATTGGAGCTGATACTACACCAATTAAATGTGAAGACAGTCTGGAACATGAACCAGAACATCTTGTAGATGTAATTCTTGCAAATCCACCATTTGGAGCTCGTCCTGCAGGAAGCGTTGATATTTCTACAATGCGTTCTGACTTAATTGTAACAACAAGCAACAACCAGTTAAACTTTTTGCAGCATATGATGGTTATGCTTAAAGACGGAGGAAGAGCCGGAATCGTTCTTCCTGATAACGTTCTTTTTGCAGATGGAGCTGGTGAAACTCTTCGTAAAAAGCTTCTTAAAGATTTTAATCTTCATACAATCTTACGTTTGCCAACAGGTATTTTCTATGCAAACGGTGTAAAGGCAAATGTATTATTCTTTGAAAAAGGAAGTCCAACAAAAGAGACCTGGTACTATGATTACCGTACTGGAATTAAACATACTCTTGCTACAAAACCTTTGAAGCGTTCTGATCTTGATGATTTTGTAAACTGCTATTGTGCTGGACACATGGAAGACAGAAAAGAAACCTGGAGCGAAGAAAATCCTACCGGAAGATGGCGAAAGTATGATGTAAAGGAACTTCTTGAAAGAGATAAAACCAGTCTTGATATTTCATGGATCAAAGACAAAGACGATTTAGAAGATGTAACTCTTAAAGAATTGTTCTCTACAATTCAAGAGAAAGGACAGAATATTAATAACGCAATCAATCAGCTTGCAGGTTTACTTTCAGGTATTGAGGAATAATTAGATGAACACAAAAGCATTACGACAAAAAGTATTAGACCTTGCAATTCACGGAAAGCTTGTTCCTCAGAATCCAAATGATGAAAGTGCTGAAGTTCTTCTTAAAAAAATCAGGGAAGAAAAAGCCGAAAAAATCAAAAAAGGTGAATTAAAAGCTGATAAGAAAGATTCTTTTATTTTTGTAGGAAGTGATAAACGGCATTATGAGCAGTTTGCCAATGGAACCGTAAAAGATATTGAAGATGAGATTCCGTTTGAAGTGCCGGAGGGATGGGCTTGGTGTAGATTACGAAATATTGGTGAGTATAAAAAAGGCCCATTTGGAAGTTCTCTTACTAAATCAATGTTTGTTCCTAAATCGGAAAATACAGTTAAGGTTTATGAACAAAAAAACGCAATTCAAAAAGACCACTCATTAGGTGAATATTACATTACTCGTGATTATTTTGAATCACAAATGCAAAGTTTTGAAGTTTTTCCAGGAGATATACTTGTAAGTTGTGCCGGAACAATTGGTGAAACATATATTTTACCAGATAACATTGAACAAGGAATTATTAATCAAGCGTTAATGAAGATGAAAATAACTAGTTTGATTAATACAGATTATTTTCTTATGTTCTTTGATCATATTCTTAAAGAAGAATCCGCTAATAATGGAAAAGGAACAGCAATTAAAAATATTCCTCCTTTTGATATTTTCAAAAACTTTTTGTTTCCTCTTCCATCATACTCTGAGCAAAAAAGAATTATAGAATCTGTTAACAATATATTTTCTATTATTGATAATCTCGAAAATAATAAATCAGATTTACAATCTTTAATAAAAAACACTAAGTCAAAAATCCTTGATCTCGCTATCCACGGTAAACTCGTTTCTCAAGACCCTAATGACGAGCAAGCCGAAGAGATTTTAAGGCGCATTGCGACAAGTGATAACAGACCCTACAAGAAGTTATCTGATGATGAAATCCCATTTGAATTACCTAAAACATGGATATGGCAAAAACTTCCTGATTTATGTTCTATCCCAATTACAGATGGTACACACAAAACTCCAACATATTCAGATAAAGAAAATGGAATACCTTTCTTATCATCAAAAGATGTAACTTCTGGTGAAATCGATTGGTCTAAAATAAAATACATTACAAAAGAGTTGCATGAGGAATTATATAAACGGTTAGCACCTCAAAAGAATGATATCCTTCTTGCAAAAAATGGAACAACAGGAATTGCAGCTTTAGTTAAAGATAATACTGTTTTTGATATTTATGTAACTCTTGCATTAATTCGACCTATTTCTAAAATAATCTATCCTCAATATTTGTTATACATAATTAATTCACAATTTTGTAAAAATCAATTTAATGACCATTTAACTGGTATTGGAGTTCCTAACTTACACCTTGTAGATATAAACAAAACAGTTATTCCATTGCCTCCTCTCTCTGAGCAGCAACGAATTGTCTTAAAAATTGAAGAGTTGTTCGAATATACCGATATTATAAATATAAGCATTAAAGAGTTCTAAAAAGGACAACAAAATGTTGTAACTTTTTTGGCTAATAGACTTTTTATAAGAAAAGGGATATATTTTAGCAAATGAGTGTATTATATAGTACAGCAACCTTCATTTTTAGCAATATTTCAGATATTTCATCTAAAACTACATTAGTTTCAGATGTTTTTTCAAGTAAATTTCCTGAAATATCATCTCTCAATACACCAAAAGATGCCCCTGTAGAAATTCCACGATTCGTGTTATTTAGCCATCACAAATTTTCAACGATTGTCATTACTTCAAATATGATACAATTATCAACAAGATTTGATAACAATTTTTCAGAAGATTGGATAGGACGATGTAAACCATATTTAGAAAAGAAAGTGAATTTAATATTCAACTTTTTTAAGGTATTAAATATGAACCCAAAATATTGTGGGCTGACAGTAAATTCTATATTAACAGTTGATAATTCAAGTGTAACAAAAATTGAAAATCTTTTCTTAAAGAAAAAATTTATTTCAAATTTAAATTTATATGATGTATTAATAAAACAGAGTTTTGAGTTTGAAGATAAATATTTTATTAATTTGCAGCTACAAAATCAGCGATATCAACAAAATCAAATGACCAATTTAGAAAATATTCAGATTTTACCTGAAATGAATAATAAAATAGGTATAACTCTTGATATGAATGATAGAAAAATAGCAAATAGATCAAGAGCCTATTTTTCAACAAAAGAATCTTTTGAAAAAATATTGATAATTGCTGATGATGTATTAAAATCAGGTTTAGACAATCTGGTTAGTAAGGGGGAAATACAATGTTAGGCATGGTTATTATTGGTTTAAATAGTTCCGTATGTGATACACAAATCCCAATCTCTAATTTTGATGTTCACAGTAATTGTAACTCTATGCCACCAATTATCTCTTATCAAAAAGCTCAGACTGCTTATTCAATAGCATCGTCTTTGTTTCCAGATATGCGTTCTTTTACATCTGAAGAACAAAGAAAATATACACAGGCAATCAGCAAAGTATATAAACCTACAGGTACGAAGTTGTTCTAAGAGGTTATAATTTGATATTTGATACCTCGTTCATTGATTTTGTAACATCACTTTTTCCTTCAATAAGTCCATATGTTCAAGAACAGACGAAACATAGTTTGGAACAATTCTATGAACACGGGAAAACTTTTGAATGTTATAATACAAAAAGTCTTGGTGGTATATGTCAGGGAGATATCGTTGAAAATGTTAAAGTTCCAATCATTGGAATGGATGGTTCTATCAATATAGCGGAACGGACTGTTTTAATAATTTCAAATTCCTGTGATATAGAAAATGATGATTATATATTAATTGCTCCATTTTATTCTTTTAATGAAGGTGATTTCTCACAATCTCAAATAACAGAATTAAAAAATAACAGATTCTTTGGAAAAATGTATTTTCCAGACGTATCTGAAGAAGAAATGTTTGCAGATTTTTCACATATACAATCATTACCAAAACAATATTTTGACGATGGTATAAAAAACGAAAGAATGCATATAAAACATTCTCTTAATCTTGTTGGCTTTTATCTTCTTTTATGTAAATTAACAATACATTTTATGAGACCAGAAGATAAACAATTGCAATCAGATAGAGAGCATATCGATTTTATTTTAGATGAGCAATAATACCCAAGAACTTAATGTTCTTGAGTATTTTACAATTACCACGTTACAATTTGATCAACAATTTCTTGTTGTTCGCTTGCAGTTCGCCTGAGGTAAATACGAGTGGTTTCAATACTTTCATGCCCCATCAAATCGGCAAGTAAAGAAATATCATTGAACTTTTCAAGAAAGTTCTTTGCGTAACGATGCCGGAAAGAATGAGGATAGACAACCTTAGTGCTTATGCCATATTTTGCAGCATAAGTTTTAAGCTGTGTTGCAATTCCTCGTGTGGTAATTCGTTCACCAAAGCGATTAAGAAAAACATATCCAAAAGTCCTGTTTATAGATTTAAGCCAGGCTTGGGCTTCTTCACGCAATAGTTTTGGAATATACAAACGACGAAGTTTTCCGCCTTTTGAGTACAAATCAAACCAGCCAATATTTACGTGCTCAACTTTTATCTGAGTAAGTTCACTTACACGAGCACCAGTAGCACCAAGAAACCATACTACAAAATACCATTCGATATTTCCATCTGCTTTAAGCTGCGCTTTGAAGTATTGATAGTCAGCATTGCTTATTACATTTTCCAGAAAGTTCTTTTGCTGAACTTTTACCTGTTTAAGCTGCATTTTATCCTTCCCAGTAAAAACAAGATACTTGTTAATTGCCTGAATACGAAGGTTTACAGTTTTGGGCTTAAAGTATTCCAAGAGCCAGCCTTTGTAAGCAAGAAGGTTTTCTTTTGAAAAGTCCTCATAGTTTTCTGTGTAATACTTAATAGTCCACAGGTAGGAAGTGACAGTATTTTCCGAAAGATTCTGCTTTCGTAGATACTGCTCAAATGGTGTTTGTTCATTTTGCTTTATCATAAAAGCCTCCAATAAGTTTTTTTATGCACTAAAAAGTGCCTTATTGGTGAATTTATCTTCTTAATGCAGACCTTATGAGAAGTTGGATGAGGAACCTTTTGAGATTCCCGATTCCTGGAAATGGGTAAAACTTAATGATTTAGCTGAAATTGCTCGTGGCGGTTCACCTAGACCGATTCAAGATTATATTACAGACAACCAAGACGGTATAAACTGGATTAAAATTGGAGATACATCAGAAGAAAGCAAATATATAACTTCTGCCAAAGAAAAAATTAAACCCGAGGGAAAGAAGCATTCTCGTTTTGTTCATGCAGGAGACTTCTTATTAACTAATTCAATGAGTTTTGGAAGACCTTATATTTTGAAAATAGATGGATGCATTCATGATGGTTGGCTTGTTTTTGCAAATATAAAAGAATGTCTTTTACAAGATTACCTTTATTATGCTTTATCTTCTGCATATATTTATGAGACTTTTTCAAATGTAGCAGCTGGTTCTACTGTAAAAAATCTGAAGTCTGATACAGTAAAACAAGTAGATTTTCCTCTTCCTCCATTATCAGAGCAAAAAAGGATTGTAGAAGCTATAGAAAATATGTATGAAGTATTAGACCAGATTCAAAACAATCTCATCTAATAACGCAAATAATTCTTTTATTCTATCAAGAATACGCTTCTGTTCTTTTAGTGGTGGAATAGGAACAAGAATCTTTTCAAGATTTGAACGAGATATTCTTAATCTCGTAGTTCCTGTACAATTTTCTTTGATTAATTCAAGATATTTATTTGAGATTGTGTAATATACGAAAAGTTCTTTTTGAAAAAGATCTTCATTTAATCTAATAATTGTACAGTCTACAGCAGTAATCATTCTTTCTGGTAATTTGGGAAGAATACAAGCTCTACCAACAGGTTCTGGAAGTCTTGAAATAAGAATATCACCTTCAAAAATTTCATTACATCCTAAACTATTAAAAGTGTTTTCTGAAATGTAATGATACTTACCTTCCTTATCCTTAAAAGTTCCAAAACCAATATTTCCAGTTTGAATTAGACGAATACCTTTGTCAGATTGATCTTTTGATTCAATCCAATCACCATCGCCAATATAATTTACAATATTTTTAATTGTAGTCCATAGCCAAGATGTTGGTATTTCAAATGGTATACTATCTTCTTCCACCTTCTCATAAGGTCTGTTATCACTTGTCGCAATGCGCTTTAAGAGTTCTTCGGCTGGCTCATCATTTGGGTCTTGAGGAACAAGTTTACCGTGGATAGCGAGGTCAAGGATTTTGGATTTTGTTTGTTTAATTGTATCATTCAATTCAGTTTTATTATCATTAATGTAGTTTATTAATGATATCGTTTTCTCAAATTCTGAAACAATTCTTAATTGTTCATTGTACGGTGGGAGAGGTATAAGAACTTCATCAAACATATTCTTTGTTATATGTGCTAAACCAGCACTGCCATGAGCTACTTCAATTAATTTTTCAACTTGATTGTTTAAGCAATACTTATAGAAAATCTTATTTATAATTGTTTCATCAAAAAGTATTTTAAAGATATGCTGATTTAAAACGGCCTCACCTTTATCCCAAATATGAGCTCCGAAAGAAGTTCCGGGAGTACCTGACCATGCAAATAATAATTCACCGCCATGTAAAAGAAATGTTTCATCAACATCTTTATCATAATAATTGTAAGGTGCATTTTTATCATTTAAATTTTGTATTCTTACAATAGGTAATCCTTTTTTTGTCCAATCTGATGGCTTAAAAGCTTTTCCATTTAATGCGATGCCAAGATTTTTTTGTCGAATCCAAGCCCATCCCTCCGGCACTTCAAACAGAATCTCATCTTCAATATCTTTTACAGTTCCATCAGCGAACTGCTCATAATGCCGTTTATGTAAAATATTTAAATAATAGAATCTCTTTTTATTACATTAACGATAAAAACTTCCGACTACCACTTTTTTGTAGTAAAATAAACAAAAATGATTTTTCGTTATAATCTGGAAAAAAGTATGGAAAAAACTATTTCGTTTAATGACGCAATCAATGAATTGCATGATTCAATAATTAATGAAAATTTTACAATTTTTATGGGTGCCGGTGTTTCAAAGCATGTAAATTCAAATTATCCAGTTTGGTCAGGAGTTACTCAAAAATTAAAAAATGAACTTAATTTTTGCTTTACTAATGATGCATTAAAAGTTGCTCAAAAATATGAAAATAAATATGGATACGAAAAATTAAAAGAAACAGTCAACTCTCTTTTTCCTGAAACAACCACAAATCAATCTTTTTATAATGAATTATTAAAAACAAGACCTACATATCTAATTTCTACTAATTGGGATAATATGTTACAAAATTATATACATTCAAGTTTAGAAATGTACGATGTAATAGCAGACGATTCTGAACTGATGAATTCAAAGTTATATAATAAATATTTGAAAATACATGGTGACTTTCAACACTCAAAGTTTGTACTTACAAAAAAAAGTTATAATTCTTATTCAAAAGATTTTCCGTTAACAGAAAATTTTGTAAAAAGTATTTTATGTACCACTACCGTTTTGTTTATAGGTTACTCGTTAAATGATAAAGATTTTCAACAAATATTGAATTGGATTAATAAAGCAGCCCCTGCGTTGCCAAAATTTTACTGTGCTTTAGTTGAAGGATATTATAAATCAAACGATATCGTAAAGTATAATAAAAATAATATCAAAACTTTTATAGTATCAAATATTACAGATATTTTTAAAACTCTGAATAATATAAATGTTGTAATTAATAATAAAAAACCAATAAAAGCATTTTATGAATTATTATCTCCCCTTAAAAACGATAAAGCTATTCTCTTATCAAGTATCCAGCATTTTCTAACAAATACATATTTTAATTATCCTACAGAGAATATTACGTTTGCATGGTTACAGGTTGATTCTGCTACTTATGATTATAACGAGGAAAGAAGAAAAATTTTTAAGAACTTTATCAATTCATTCTATAATCAAATTACAGATGAAGAAAATGAAATACTTTCAAAAATATCTTTTATACTTATGAAAGCTAACATTATGGGAATTATAAATGAAGGCTTTATAGATAAAACTAATAATAATATAGTTTTCTTACCAACCAATAATTTACTTCAATTTTATGATAAATCAAAAGCTTATAAAAATTTTAACTATGAAATATATAATACAGACGAACAAAGGATAGTTAACATATATGAAAATATTGATTACTATGCTGGCGGTTCTGAATTAATTGAAACTGCATTTGAATTAAATAAAATTATAATTCAAAAAGATATAAATGATAGAAACTACAGAAAACTTTTTATATCTTATTATAATCTAAATGTATTACAACAAACAATTTTCAATGTAAAAATGATCCCTTGTAATAAGCAGGAAGATTCCATAGATTTATATAAAAAATTTAACAATTTACCTAAAAAGTTACAAAATGAGGTCTTTGATATCTATAACTTTGTAAATGGAAATACATTAAAATCTTTACAAATAGAATTACAAAATACTCTAAAAAAGCTTTTACATACCGTTGAAAATATCAAAAATGGGGGAATGGCATTTGATAACAGTAAATTTCAATATGCTAATAAACATAAAAATTTAAATGATTTTGTATTATTGAATAATATTTTAATTGATCATGATTTGTCTTTTGTTCAAGTAGAAAGACTTTTCTTTAAAATTGCGTTGGTAAGAAAATCTGTCTCTCCAGTAATATCATTTAATAGAAATGAAATTTTTACAGCAATAAAATTTTTTAATTGGGATAATAATGAACAAAATCTTTATTCTTTATTAAAAAAAAATGGAATTCAAAATATTGAATTAACTCAAGATGATGAAGATTGGTTAATTAATATCGTATTACCGAATTGTGCAAAAATATACAAAAACTCAGAATATGGAAATACTAAACCATATTTTTCTAATTTATTAGTAATATTGTCATTTGCTAATTTAAAAAAAGAAAATACTCAAATGGTAGCAACTTATTTAAAAAATCTATTTGCGTTTTCAATTTGTGATGAAAAGTTGTTATCTCTTACTATACAATTTATAGAAACAAAATTTAAAATTGATAATACAATTTTTAATGAAATAAAAATAATGAGCTTTTATAAAATATTAATAACAAAATGGTTTTATAATAAAATATCCCCAACAATTGGTATTTCAATAACTGAGAATAATTATCTAGCTCATTTTTTATATCTTGGAAGTCTAAACTCGGAATGCTTTACGGATCTTAATTATATAAGGACAATATTAAAACATATTCAACATGCAAGTTTGGATCAAATTATTGGATTTTATACTAATCAACTTTGTGTTATATATGCTTTTTGTTCAGAAGATTGCAAAAGTATTTTAAAAAATATTTTATTGAAGTATAAGAAATATTTATTGAGAAAAAATCCACCTTATGGAGTTACAATGTTTAATCAAGTTTTATCAAATACAGATTTTACAAGATTAAAACTAAAATACTTAATCACGTTATTTCAATTAAAAATAATTAAATTTACAAATGAACTATATTTAGAAATTTATAACTGGTTAATAAATGAATTAAATTCATCTGGATATCAGAGCTCTAACCATGAATTGGTAAATTTAATTAATAATTTAAAAACTAATAATAAGAAAATCAAAACAATTAGGAATTTATGTAATAAAATAATATTGAAATATAAAAATCATCCAAGAATTAGTAGTATATAATTATTTTAGATAAGACTTTCTAAGTTTTTCTATTGAGAATCAATGTCAGTAGAAAAAGGCTTTGTGGCCTCTGGGTTTTTGACCCGACTAAAAAGGCGTTTTCAACGCTAATTTTGGCCATAAAGTGTAAATTCTGTTATCCGGACAATTTCCCGACTAACAGAATTTGTATCCTAAATTTGTAGAAATTTATTGTTGTTGGGTATAGTTGCATAGCGTATTTTTGTTGAAAATTCGCCAAATTCGGGCTATAATGATATAAATTTCAAGCTCTTTATGGGTAGGTATGGTTATGTGTAGTTTTCTTAGACCCCTCATAACCCGGAGGCCGGTGGTTCGAGTCCTGCCCCCGCTATAACGTAAAACTTCTCCTTAGCGAGAAGTTTTTTTTTATTTTAAAACAATCACCAAAAAGCAAGTTGGGACTCGAAGCGGAAAGGCACCGGAAGAGAAAGCGGGAATTTATATTCGTCACTGTTAAAGTTTTAAATCGACAACAGTTTTCTAACCATAAGACTATACCATCAACATCATTATATTTACATGGATGTTCTTTTGATTGTAAAATGTAAATATGAATTCCATCGGTAAAGACATATTCCGTTCAATTCACGAAGGAAAATGGCTTTATGTTGAATATCAAAATTCAGATGAAGAAAGAACAAAATACTGGATTTCGATTAACAACATTAATACTGAAAAAAGAAGTCTCGAAGTTACAGGTTTACATTTAGGTAAATTTGAGACAAAAGAATTATACATGTTCATCAATAAAATTATTTCTACGGAAATAATGGATGGAACATTCTATTATACCAATAAAGATCTTCTCGAAGATATTGAACTTTTTCCTCAAAAGTATTCATTTGTTTTTAGCAATATAGTTAATCTTAAAACCTTAAATTACTTAGCAGATTGTAATAAACTGGCAGATCTTCCAAAGCTAAACAATGAGTACGTATTAATCAAGAAACTTGATGCCAGTAAAATTCAAAATCAGCGATACAAACTCGATGATGAACAATTTAAATATATCGTAAACAGTTTTAAGAAAACTGCAACCATTAAGAAAGAGAAAAACATAAACTCCATTATCCAGCTGGCACTTAATGTATTAAGCGTCCATATTCCAAAAGGTCTATATGTTCTTGCTTATAAAGAAGTCATGTTTGACGTTGCTAAGCGAAGTCTTCTTGCCGGAAATAAAATTAAAATTTGTACAGAATTTTGTGTTGATGGGACAACAAAACAAAGCATTCAGAATTTTGTTCAACCAGAAGAAATTGAGTTTTTGGAAAACATCGACCAGATTCCTGAGTTTGTAAAAGACCTGATTACAGAAAATATCAAAGGAAAAAAAAATTATTCTGTTGATGACTGTCCCTACTTTATTTGTCTTCAAAGAAATACAAATGTAAATCTGGAAAAAGAATACGAGTCAATTATTGAAATGTACTCATCCAATAAAGTTACCGTTCCTATTCAGGCCTTTTTTGGAGAATTACATACTTTAAAATCGAATGAAGAAACTTTACCAATAGCTCTCATAGATAGGAATGTAAATCTGGATCAATTATTGGCAATTCATAACGCAATTAATTATCCTGTTGCATATATTCAAGGACCTCCAGGTACAGGAAAGACAACCACAATAATTAATACAATCATTACTGCTTTCTTTAATAATAAGACCGTTTTATTCTCGTCATACAATAACCATCCAATAGATGGTGTATTTGAAAAACTTACTTCCCTTAAATATCGGGGTTATACAATCCCCTTTCCTATTCTAAGAATTGCAAGCAATCCAAAAATTCCAGAAACAATAAAATACATAAAAGAATTAATGCGGAATATTCAAAATCTTTCTGTATATAAAGATGCACTAAATCAATCAAAACAAAACCAAATTGAACGTACAAAAAAACTTACTGAGCTCCTTCAGAAACACGAAGAACAGCTTGATTTAAAAGAACGAAGAGAATTAATAGAAGCAATGCTTTCTAAAAACGAAAATATGAATCTTCGAATCAATCTTGAAGGACAGCAGGAAAATGCAATAAATAAACGATTGAACGAAATTGGAAACATAACTGATGAAGAAGCTCTTGCTTTGTTATATTTTGATCACGACAAGCTTATGCAGTTTATAAACTTTACTTCAGTGAGTTACTTAAAACATTTGTATGAACCCGAATATAAGGATTTTGTAGAGATTTTGGACATTCAGGATGAGCAGGAGCAGACAACTAAATTTAATAAGTATTTCTCAGTTTCAGACAATGTTATAAAAATGCAGAAAGTATTTCCTGTCTTTTGCTCAACCTGTATTTCTACTCAAAAAATTGGAGAACCAAAACAATATTTTGATATGACAATAATGGATGAAGCCAGCCAATGTAATACAGCTGTTTCTCTGGTTCCAATTATCAGAGGAAAAAGTCTAATGCTTGTTGGAGATCCGCAGCAATTAAATCCTGTTATTACACTTGATCCGAATATTAATAATGAATTAAAAGCGAAATATAATGTAAACGATAGTTACGATTACATCAAAAACTCTATATATAAAGCATTCCTTGCAAATGATTCTGTAAGTCAGGAAACTTTGCTGCACAACCATTATAGATGTGCTAAAGAAATTATAGATTTCAATAATAAGAAGTATTACAACAGTCAGTTAAATATCAAATCCAAAGCTATGTATGATAAACCGCTTATGTTCTGCGAAGTCGCGGAAAATTATTCAAGCTACAAAAACACTGCACCAGAAGAAGTTGAAACAATTGTCCGCTATGTTAAAAAAAATCCTGGAAAGAAGATTGGAATAATTACTCCTTTTAAAAATCAAAAAGACCTGATTGAAAGTCGATTAAAAGAAGAGCATCTGGAGGATGATTTAAGTTGCGGAACTGTACATGCTTTTCAGGGTGATGAAAAAGATGAAATTTTGTTTTCACTGGCCTTAACAGATCATACACATCCAAGAACGTATGACTGGCTTAAAAACAACAGAGAATTGATTAATGTTGCTGTCTCAAGAGCAAAAGATAAATTGGTCCTGATATCCAGTGAAAAAGAGTTAAAGCGTCTCCATAAATCAAATGAACAGGATGACCTTTACGAATTAGCAAGATATGTTAAAAGTAATGGAGAATGTGCTGTATCACCAAGAGAAACCTCTTCAAGAGCTTTAGGAATTAAACCATATAGTTCCGAAACTGAAGATGCTTTCCTAACAACATTAAACCAGTCGCTCTCAGTTCTTCTGGAAGATAACTCAAAATATTCAGTAAAACGAGAAGTTCAAATTTCTCATCTTTTTGAAAAGCTGCCTTCAGATTGTGAATTTTTCTTTAAGGCCAGTATAGATTTTGTAATTTATAAAAAATACAGAAATAAAGAATTTCCAGTTTTAGCTATTGAACTTGATGGTCCAGAGCACCATACAGACCCAAAAGTAATGGCAAGAGATGAAAAAAAGAAACAAATATGTAAGGACCATGGATTTACATTGATTCATGTAGATAACACATACGCCAGACGATATAACTTTTTAAAGGACATACTTACTGAGTTTTTTAACGGGAAATAGGCCTACCCATATAATGCCATCTTCTGTCACAATCACCAGTCGATTTTCTAGTAAAATCAAACTTTTGGTAGTATAATATAGAAATAAAATGGATACAAAAAGTTCTCTTTCCGAACGCGACATCATCACAAAATATATTCTCCCTGCAATTGAACAATCTGGCTGGAATAAGCAGACTCAGCTTCGCGAAGAAGTTACTTTTACGGCAGGGCGTATTTTTGTAAAAGGAAAAAAGACAAAGCGCGGCGAAAAGAAACGAGCAGATATAATCATATATTACAAACCAAACATTCCAGTGGCTGTTGTAGAAGCAAAAGACAACAGTCACACGATTGGAGCCGGAATGCAGCAAGCATTGGAGTATGCAAATACACTTGATATTCCGGTTGCAATTTCAAGTAATGGAGACGGCTTTGTAATTCAGTATCGCAAAAACTGCGGGCCACAGGGCGCTGCCCTGTCTGACCGTCAGGCAGGCGGCAAAGCCATTGTTTCAGAAAATGCAGACTTGGAACATTTTCCAACTCCTGATGAACTTTGGAGCTGCTATAAACGTTACAACGGGCTTGTTTCAAAAGAGGAGGAAGATACATCTCTTTGTTCATACTATTTTGATTCAACAGGCCGTGCTCCTCGCTACTATCAGCGAATTGCAATCAACAGAACGGTAGAAGCAATTGCCCGAGGTCAGAATAGAATCCTTCTTGTAATGGCAACGGGAACAGGAAAAACTTATACCGCATTTCAGATTATCTATCGTCTTTGGAAAGCCGGCTGTAAAAAGCGAATCCTTTATTTAGCCGACCGCAACAATCTTATCACTCAGACAAAGAAAGGCGACTTTAAGCACTTCAAAGATAAATGCCACATCATCAGACATAAGCACATCGACAAGTCTTACGAAATATATCTTGCTCTTTATCAGGGGCTTACAAATTATGATGAAGAAACTGATGCTTACAAGCAGTTCAGCCCGGATTTCTTTGATTTGATTATCGTTGATGAATGTCACCGTGGTTCAGTTGATGAAGACAAGGCCTGGCACAAGATTCTTTCATATTTTTCGAGTGCAACTCAAATCGGTATGACTGCTACTCCAAAAGAAACAAAGGCACTTTCAAACATCGAATATTTTGGAGAGCCAATTTATACCTACTCTCTCAAGCAGGGAATTGATGACGGCTTCTTAGCTCCTTACAAAGTTCTTCGAGTTGGAATGAACATAGACCTTGAAGGCTATCGTCCGGAGCGCGGCAAAACTGATATAGACGGTGAGCTTATAGAAGACCGCCTTTACAACACAAAAGATTTTGACCGCAATATTGTAATTGATGAGCGAACAGATCTTGTAGCCAGAAAAATTATGGAATATCTTACAAACTCAGATCCAATGGCAAAGACAATTGTTTTCTGTGTAGATATTGAACATGCAGAACGAATGCGGCAGGCTCTTCTAAAATATGCATCGGAAGAAATTACGGCCCGTTCAGATAAATACATAGTCCGCATTACTGGTGATGATCCGGTTGCAAAAGGCTATCTTGAAGATTTTATAAATCCCGAACAGAAGTTCCCTGTAATTGCTACAACTTCAAAATTGATGAGCACAGGAACAGACGCACAGACCTGTAAAGTAATTTGTCTTGATGAAAACATCGGCTCCATGACAGAGTTCAAGCAGATTATCGGCCGCGGAACTCGTATCAACGAAGAGTACGGAAAGCAGTATTTTACGATAATCGACTTCCGCAATGTAACAGATAAATTTGCAGATAAAGATTTTGACGGCGCACCGGTACGCATAAAAGAATCAAAGCAGGATGATAAACTTTCAGAAGAAATCATAGATGAAGGTACTGGCGAAGAACAGATTGACCCGGTTACCGGAGAAGAAGTTGAGTTTGCCGAAGTTGTATACGGAAACGAAAATCTTGAAGGATATGAACTTGGAGAAGACACTCCACCGTATGGTGCGGTGGTTGCGGTCCCTGAGCTTGTCGAAGGGATCGAAACCACCAGAAAAAAGACATATATAAACGGCGTAGATGTAAGCATCTTAAGCGAACGCAAGCAGTATCTGGATGCAGACGGCCGCCTTATTACAACAAGCGTAAAAGAATACTGCAAAACCGGAATCCTCACTTCATACCGCTCACTCGATAATTTCTTGCAGACCTGGAACGATGCAGAAAAGAAGCGTGCAATTATAGAAGAGCTGGAAAATCAGGGAATTATCTTTGAAGAGCTGAAAGATGAAATAAAAAATGACCTGGATATTTTTGACCTTATCTGCCACATCGCCTGGGATGCTCCAGCCCTTACAAGAAAAGAACGCGCCGAAAATGTCCGCAAACGAAACTACTGGACTAAATATGGTGACAAAGCCCGCGCAGTTCTTGATGCCCTTTTAGATAAATACGCCCAGACTGGAATTGAAGAAATAGAAGATATGAAAGTTCTGACAGTTCCACCAATTACAGATATTGGTACACCAAAGGAAATCATCGATTCCTTCGGAGGCAAACCCCAGTACCTCCAGGCAATCCGAGAACTCGAAAACGAGATTTATAAGGCGGCGTAAAAATGGGTAATGATAATGATTATTTTGACGCTCTTTGTAAAGAAGCTCAGTTTACTGGAGAGATGTTATGCTCTGGATATACAGAAATTAGAAAAGCAAATTATGCAAAAAGAGGTGTATATTTCCAGTCGTTCACAAGCTTATCAACTGGATTTGAACGTATAGGAAAATTATGTTATTTACTCATTTATGCAATAGAACATGGTGGAAATTTCCCAACAGACAAAGACCTTAAGAATGTTTTTAGACATGATATAATCAAATTGTATAAATTGATTCTCGAGTTTAAAAATAAGCATAATATCGAATATGATTTTCTGCAAGATTTGGATAAACCTATTTATCAAAGTATATTAAATGTGTTATCTCGTTTTGGAAAAGGTGACCGCTATGCAAATATTGATCTTTTAATAAACAACAGGTCGTATGATGATCCTATTTCTGTTTGGTATAAAGATGTCGATTTAGTTATTTTCCAAGAAAAAATATCTGATAAGAAAAAAGAAAAAATTAAGATGGATGCTTCTTTAGTACATTATCTTACATCTGATTTTGTAATGATAAGGCATACCGGGGAAGATGGTAAAGAAATAAATACAGCTTTTGAAGGAAGTCTCAGAACTGGAATAAATGATGCTGTAGCACCTTATAGGCAATTATATGTATTTCATATAATATGTTTTTTTGTTGAATCACTTCTTGCTATTGAATCAATTTTTAGAAACAAGCAATTTTTTGAAATTCCTTATTTTATGGATTTTTTTAGAGTTTTTTACAATGATGATGCATATATGAAAGGACGTAAAACAATTAGCTTATTATAGTTTTTATTGTAATTACTCAAAAATGCGGTTATACTAAATTTTGAGTAATAGGAGTTGTGTTTGATATTTACACGAGATTCATACATAAATCAGCTTATTCAAAAAAAGCAAAATGGAATGATAAAAATTGTTACTGGGTTAAGGCGTTGTGGCAAATCATTTCTTTTGTTTAAGCTATTTTACGAAAAGCTTATTTCTGATGGTATGCCAGATTCTCACATAATTAAAATTCCCCTTGATGATTTGGAATACTCTGAATTGAGGGAGAAAATATCTCTTTATAAATTCATAAAATCAAAAATTATTGACAATAAACAATATTATTGTCTTTTGGATGAGATTCAACTTGTAGAAGGGTTTGAAGAAGTCCTTAATTCTCTTCTGCATATTCAGAATTTAGATGTATATGTTACAGGAAGTAATTCTCGCTTTCTTGTAAAAGATGTTATTACAGAATTTCGCGGACGTGGCGATGAGATAAGATTATACCCGCTTTCATTTAAGGAATTTTTTGAAAGCCGGAAAGATGAATTTATTTCTGCATGGACTGATTATTATACTTATGGCGGACTCCCTCTTGTAGCTACAATGAAAAACCATAAGGAGAAATCAGACTATCTTTTAAATCTCTTTGCTAAGGTTTATCTTACTGATGTAATTGACCGCTATAAGATTCGGAACAAAGGCGAATTCGAAGAACTTTTGGATGTAATTGCATCTTCAATCGGTTCTCTTACCAATCCTAGAAAAATAGAGAACACTTTTAAATCAAAAGAAAAATCAACAATCACAAACAAAACAATTACATCTTATTTGAATTATCTTGAGGATGCCTTTTTAATTCAGCCTTCAGAGCGATTTGATATAAAGGGACGAAAATATATTGGCGCAAACAAAAAATATTATTTTACTGACACAGGGCTTAGAAACGCTCGGTTGAATTTTAGGCAGATAGAAGAAACTCACATAATGGAAAACATTATATACAACGAGCTTAAAATTCGTGGTTTTAATGTTGATGTTGGAATCATTGAATTCAATTCAAAAGACAAAAACGGAAAAACTCTAAAGACACAGCTTGAATGTGATTTTGTAGCAAACCGGGGAAACGAAAAAATATACATACAATCTGCCTTGGATCTTTCCAGCGAAAAAAAGAAAGCGCAGGAAGAAAACTCTCTTTTAAGAATAAACGACAGTTTTAAAAAAATAATCATACAAAAAGAAAAAGTCATTCCTCATTACGATGATAATGGAATCTACATCACCTGCCTTGAAGATTTTTTGACAGGAGATGAAATATGAGCGAATGGAAAAAAGTAAAAATTGGTGACATCTGCAAAATCGTAAAAGGCACAACTGGAATTGCAAGTGCAGAGCCGGGAGAATATCCTCTTGTAGTTACAGTCGAAGAAAGAAAAACTTGTTCAACATATCAGTTTGATTGCGAAGCCGTATGCATTCCGCTTGTAAGTTCCAGCGGACACGGCAAAAAATCTCTCAAAAATGTTCATTATCAAAGCGGAAAGTTTGCGCTCGGAACAATTCTGTGCGCCGTAATTCCAAACAATCCGCAGGAACTGGATGCGCGCTATCTCCATCAGTATCTTCAATTTTACAAAGACATAATTCTCGTTCCTCTGATGAAAGGTGCTGCAAATGTTTCTCTTTCAATGAAAGATATCCTGGCCGTAGAATTTCCCCTGCCACCAATAGAACGTCAGAGAGAACTTTCAAATCTTTTTGTTTCGCTTCAGGAAAAGCAAAAAGAACTTTCCGCCGAATATGAAAAGCAGACCGAATACGCAAAGCTCCTCCGCCAGAACATTCTGCAGGAAGCCATAGAAGGAAAACTCACCACCGACTGGCGCAAACAGAATCCAGTCCAAAAGGGCAATCCCGACTACGATACAGAAGCATTGTTTGAACAGATACAGAAGGGGGAAGTCTCCCCCTCGCTCCAACCTGCTTCGCAGTTTTCCGCTACCCCCTCTCCTAGGGGCAAAGCCCCTAAAACCCCAGAAAATTCCCGCGAGTTTTTCGAAGAAAAACTCGATAGTGAGCGCAAGCGAACGAACAACGCCCGCTCAAAATCACTTGCTCCTATTACAAATGAAGAAAAACCATTTGAAATTCCAGAGGGCTGGAAATGGTTAAGATTGGGAAATGTTTCAAGAATTAACGGAGGTTATTCTTTTAAAAGTACTGAATATACAGAGAAAGGTATTAGAGTTATACGTATTTCTGATTTTAACGAAAATGGATTTGTAAATTCTAAAATAGTTAGATATAAAGATTCTGATGCTATAAAACCTTATCATCTAGAAGAAAAAAATATTCTTATGGCATTAACGGGAGGAACTGTTGGAAAATCGTTTTTTGTTTCATCCCTTGATGAAACAATGGCTGTAAATCAACGAGTTGCAACTATAAAAATAGATAATATTAGACCAGAATATGTTAACATCTTAGTGAAATCATTAACAGCACAAAAGATTATTCAAGAAGCAAAACATTCTTCAAATGATAATATTTCATTACCAGATTTAATAGAAATGCCATTTTCTCTTCCCCCATTAAAAGAACAAGAAGAAATAGTAAACAAAGTAGAAGCACTACTCACAAAAGTAACAACCCTAGAAAATCAAATCCAAGACTGTAAATCACTGTCTGATAAACTTATCTTTGGTATAATAAAAGAAAATCTGGAGGGGTAAATGAATATTTCAGTTGAAAAATTTGATTGTTTTAATGTTTATCATGAAAATGATGCTACCCAATTCTTTCATGTTGAAATTAATAATAATTCTTTTTATAAAAAACTTTTTGATTATTTCTTTTCCGAAGACAATTTATTGCAGTATGCTGAAAATATTTCTTCAATAACATTTTCTCCATCAAAAAAAAATTTCGTTACTTTATTTAAACAGTTAAAAGTCCTTATCGATCAAAAGAATCAAGAGATTTCCATTGAAAAGTTAGATAATTATTTAAGAACACTATTAATTGATGATGGAAAACTAATAGATAAAGATGGGAAAGTTGGAATTCTATTAGATAAAATTGGTAAAATTGGTGAATATATATTTTGTTGTTTATTATCAGATTATTTTAAATTTGACTGTATAATTCCTAAGGTCCATTTGCAAACAGACTATAATATGAGTGTATATGGGATAGATACATTATATTATTCACAACAAAACGATTTATTATTATTTGGAGAGTCTAAGGTCTCAAAATCTGTTTCAAACGGAATAAAACTCATAAATGCTTCATTAAAGGACTACAAACAACAACTTGAATCTGAATTTACACTAATATTAAGTGATAGACTTATAAAAAATAATTTAAATTTCTTTACGAAAAAATATGGAGCAATTGCAGAACTTTGTCTCAATATTGAAGATTTTATAAAAGATGCAAATATAAAACACATAGGTATTCCTGTCTTTATTGCCCATGGTACTGAAATAAATCAAGAAGCTATTTTTACTGAATTAAATAAAATAAAAAAACAAGATTTTTTTAACATACAAACGCAATACTTTCTGATAACATTGCCAATTCTTGATAAAGAAATTTTTTCAAAAGAATTTACTAAATATATAAAAATTAAAGAAGATGAGTATGAAAGAAATGCAAAACAATAAATCCATTCAAGATATTAGGGATGATTATATACATGCCCTTTCAGAAAGTAAAAACTCTTCACAATTAGCTCTTCAATTGGCAGATGATTTGTTTGCGCTTGATTTAACTGTATATTCGAAAAATTATTCTTTTGAATCCCTTGTATATAATTCTTTTTCTCGTTCTGTTCTTGATGATTCAATTTCTTTACATCCAGAACAGTTAAATATAATTAAACATATTGAAGAAAATTCAGCAACAATAATAAGTGCGCCAACTAGTTTTGGGAAAACTTTTTGTATTTTTGAATACATAGCAAGATATAGTCCTCATAATATAGTTTTAATTGTCCCAACCTTAGCGTTAGTTGATGAATACTTCAAAAAAATTATAAAAAAATACAAAACCTTTTTTTCTAAATATAAAGTTTTTACAGGAATCTCAGAAGAAGATAATTATAATTTCACAGATTTTAATATTTTCATACTTACACACGATAGAATTGTAAATGAATCTGCGTATTCAAAATTAGAACAGATAGATTTTCTTGTTATTGATGAGGTTTATAAATTAGAAACTGATATAAACAATGATAGAGTTTTAGTATTAAATATGGCCTATTATTATTTAGCTAAAATTGCAAAGAAATATACATTACTTGCACCATTTATTGGCGGTATCATAAATTCAGAAAAACTAGAAAAGAAACCTGTTTTTTTTAATTCAAATTATTCTCCTGTAGTAAATAAAGTAATTATACAAGAAGTTCTGCAGGAATCAGATCGTTTTCCAATGTGTAAATCTATACTTAATGATTTGCCACAAGACGATAAGACGCTAATTTATTTTCCAACTGTTCAAGGGTTGTATAAATATGTTGATGAAATTATTTCAGAAGAAAATTATATCGATGATTTACCGCGAAATGTATCATATTTTATAGAATGGGCAAAAGATGAGATACATGAAGATTGGTGTATAATAACAGCATTGGAACATGGTTATGTTATTCACAATGGACAAATTCCTTTAGGAACAAGGATTTTTCAATTAGATTTATATGATTCAAGTCTGAATTTTAATAAAATGTTATGTACTTCTACGCTCTTAGAAGGGGTAAATACATCTGCTAAAAACATTATAATAACTAAGCCATCTCGCAAATCAACTAAACCTGAGGAACATTTTGCTGCTTTCGATTTTTTTAATTTAGTAGGGAGAACAGGTAGGTTATATCAGCATTATATTGGTAATGCTTACTATATAAAATCGCAATTAGATCCTATTTATGAAAAAATTGATGCAGTAAAAGAAATTAAATTTGAAATAACCGATGATAGCAAAGATGTTGATATCCAAAAAGGAAATATTGAAAAGCATACCGATGTTCTTAACTTTCTTAGGATGCTTGAAATAACTATAGATGATTATCATGAAAATATTGGAAGTAAATTACGTTTTGATACTGTAGTAAAATTATATAATATGTATAAAAAAAACAAAAATGATTTACTTGTAGAATTACGAAAACTTCGTAAAGATCCAAAAAGAGGTATGCGTTATTTAATTAGAATATTATATCTAATTTGTGAAGAAAAAGATGATTCTCTAAATATAAGTCTTCTAACCTCCTTATTATATAGAACCAGACCGAAACTTAAGACTGTTATTAATGATGCTAGACAATTCTATTCAAGAAATATTAATACGTTGATTGCTACTGCAATTAGAATAAAAAATAGTTATATAGAGCACAGTTTTTATATTAAAGTTTCCATAATAAGATATTTTATGATTATAGAAAGATGTGATTCTCAATTAGTTGAAGTAATTAATAAAAGAATTATAAATACAATCGAATTCCTTTATTTTATAAACTCCAAACATAAAAAAATGCTTTCTGATTTAGGAGTTTATGAACGCGATATTGATTATGTGTTAGGAATAATAGGAACTCACTTTAATGATTCTTTTGAATTAAAGGATCTCTTAATTCAAAATGAACAAAAGTTAGGTAATGTTAGTTATCTAACAAGATATGTTATACAGAATTTAAAATGACAATTCCGGGGCGTTGCGGGGTGTCCCCGCTAGAAGGGGTAGCGGACAAGCAACAAAGCGGAGAGAATCGGCACTGCTTGCAAACGAACTTGTAAAACAAATATCGTACATTCTCTATAAAGCAGATGAAGAAGATGTAAAAGTTAATGCGCTCCTTAAGGATGAATCTATCTGGCTTACACAAAATTCTATGGCAGAACTGTTTGATGTAAATGTTCCTGCGGTTTCAAAGCACCTTAAAAATATATATGAATGTGGGGAATTGGATGAAGCCTCAACTATTTCCATTTTGGAAACAGTTCAAAAAGAAGGTACACGATCCGTAAAAAGAAATGTGACCTTTTATAATCTCGATGCCATTATCTCTGTAGGTTATAGGGTGAATTCTGCAAAAGCAACAAAGTTTCGTATCTGGGCCACAAATGTATTAAAGGAATTCATCAAAAAAGGCTTTGTGCTGGATGATGAACGGCTAAAGCAGGGCGAAAATGTTTTTGGAAAGGATTATTTCCGTGAACTTTTGGAACGTGTCCGCTCAATCCGTGCAAGTGAACGCAGAATCTGGCAGCAGATTACAGATATCTTTGCGGAATGTTCCATTGATTATGACCGTAATTCGGAAATTACAAAGCAGTTTTATGCAACTGTTCAGAATAAGTTTCATTATGCCATTATAGGACAAACTGCTGCTGAAATCGTATACGACAAAGCTGATCATACAAAAGAACACATGGGTTTAACAACTTGGAAGAATTCCCCTGATGGTCGTGTTCTTAAAAGCGATGCAAATATTGCAAAGAACTATCTTTCTGAAAAACAAATTCGTCAGCTTGAGCGCGCCGTAAGTGGTTATTTTGATTACATTGAAGATTTAATAGAAAGAGAAATCCCATTCAATATGAAGCAGTTTGCTGCTAGTGTTAATGAATTTCTTGAATTCCGAAAGTACGATATTCTTAAAGGAAATGGAAGGATTTCAAGAAATAAAGCAGATGAAAAAGCCTTTAGTGAATATGAAGTTTTTAATAAGACTCAGAAGATAGATTCTGATTTTGATAAAATGATAAGAAATGTAGAGAAGAAATAATTTAATTATTGAGAATAACAATTGATTGAACTTGCCATATTTTTCAACAAGTTCAAGAATATAGACGAGGTACTGTATGGGAGTTGATATTCAATATTGGTATGATAATAACATTAGTTTTTCAACAATCAAAGATTTGAAATTTCATCTTGAAAGATATCTGGATTGTAGAATATCAATTTTTTGTATGCAGGGAGATTCTGATGAATGGTTCTCTTTGTTTCCCAAAACAGGGAAATATAAATATACTTCTTTATGTAGTGTTGCAGCACTGAATAAAAGCGAATATTTTTTAGAAATCGTTGATTCGGATAATAAGATAAAGGATTTTGAAAATCAAAATATAAGTGAATTATTCAAGACAAGACAGATAGGATTATTTCTTCGCTCTGTACTAGATGATATAGAAGTGTATATTTATCCAAAAACATTAAAGATTCATAGCGATTTTTTATGCTTTCCCGGCAGAATGTTTTCATTTATTGAAACTATCGAAAATCCAGAAGAAGGTTTTACCGAGGATTATTTAAAAATACTGTATCGTATAAACTCGTTTGTTAAAGCCTTCAATTCCAACTCTATTTTAATGGTTGGTGATACACAAAGTATAAATTGGGAAAATATTGATGAAGACTTGGAAGAAGGGTGGACTAGTATTTCTGAAGTATTGGAAAAATATAAACCTCGAGGTATCAAAATAATTACGGAAGAAATGGTTCTGAATAAACAACTTGAACCATGCGATAATGAAGAAGAAGTTTACAATCATGTATATTTTTTTCAATTCAATAATCTTTTGGAACATTTAAAGCCGTGTGCATTCAGAGAAGAATACGATGATTTTCTTTCTGCTAAGAATCCTTCTATATTTTTGAAAGTCTCTATTACAGATTTGGAATACAAGGCGGAAAATCCAAATAAAACTGTTTTGTGCATCTCAAAAAAAATGAATTCAGATTCTGACTTCATAGCCGAAAAACAGTTTTATAATGTACATCAAGAATTAATCTCTAAGGAAACAATTTATAAAATTCGCAGTAAACAATGGGAAGTTTTCTTTAAAAGAGCAAAAACTTTGAACTTTAATAATCTAACTGAGTATTTTAAATATTCAAAGGGTACAGGAAAAATTTATGCTTTAGAGTATAAAAATATTGATTTTTCTATTTCAGCTTCTTTATGGTGTTCAGATAACAAAGAAAAAGCACCTAAAGAGTTTGTTGATTTTATAGATGAAATTTTTGAATATGCTGCAATTCCACCTAAAAATATTATTGATTTTGGTTCGTTCCATATGGTTGGAGTTCCTTTAAAAACTCAGAAAGTAGATAATGGACTGCGAAAGAATACTGATTTACCAAAATATACAGTTGAGGGGTATTCTGATGAGGATATAGATAAATTGTTAAGAACATAATTTAATATTCAAAATACAAAAAGGAGCAAGCTATATGCCAAAGAAAACTGATAAAAAAGAAATCTCGATTCGAAGTTCGGCTGCGGAATATCTTACTTTTGTTGCAGCAACAGGCGATGACAAAAACAGTGTGGAAGTTCGCTATGAGGATGAAAATATCTGGATTACTCAGAAGATGCTTGCTGTTCTTTATGAAGTTGATGTGCGAACGATAAATTATCATATTAAAAAGATTTTTGAAGACTCTGAATTAACGGAAGATTCAGTTATCCGAAAATTTCGGATAACTGCCGAAGATGGAAAATCTTATGATACAATGCACTATAACCTTCAGATGATTATTGCCGTCGGCTTCAAGGTAAACTCAGAGCGTGCCGTTCAGTTTAGAAAATGGGTAAATCAGATTGCAAAGGATTACACGATTCAGGGCTGGGTGTTAGATAGTGACAGGCTCAAAAACGGCGGCTCAATTTTGACAAAGGATTATTTTAAGCGTTTGCTTGAAGAAATCCGTGAAATAAGAATTTCTGAGAGACAGTTTTACCAGAAAATTACCGATCTTTATGCGACTGCAATTGATTACGACAAAACTGCAAAGACTACAAAAGATTTTTTTGCTAAGGTTCAGAATAAGTTGCATTGGGCTATTCATAAACACACAGCAGCTGAATTAATTTATGAACGGGCTGACAGTACAAAAGAAAACATGGGGCTTACATCCTGGGAAGGAAGTCCTGATGCTAAAATCAGAAAGTCTGATGTTTCGATAGCTAAAAATTACCTTAGCAAGGATGAACTTCGTGCTTTGGAATTGATTGTTTCTGGATATCTTGATTTTGCTGAAATGCAGGCGAATCGCAACATTCCTATGACTATGGAAGACTGGGCAAAACATCTTGACCGCATTCTGATAGCAAATGAACAGGAGATTCTAACTAATGCAGAAAAAATCAGCATGGAAGTGGCAAAGGAACATGCTGAAACAGAATGGGAAAAATACCGTATAATTCAGGACAGAATCTATCAGAGTGATTTTGATTTATTTCTGGAAGATGTAAAAAAGCTGGAAAAGAAATAAGAAAGTAACAGGAGACTGGAACAGCTGGGATGGATGATTACGCTTAAAATCATTGATGACAAGGAAGCCGAAATGGAACTTATCAGCGATGATTATGTTTCTGTGATTCCGAGCGAACTGCAGTGGAGAAACTGGGCGGCAGACAGTGAAGGCATGACCGGAGACGCGCTTAAGGATTTTGTTGATAATAAGCTTTTTCCCGGCTTGCAGAATCTGGATGTTTCTACAGGCAACAAGCGGGCTGTTTTAATTCGTGATATTTTTGCAGGCACTAACAACTACATGAAAAACGGAACTATAATCCGCCAGGTTGTAAACAAGCTTAATGAAATTGATTTTAATGCCAGCGAAGACCGTCACATGTTCGGCGATATTTACGAAGGCCTTTTGCGTGATTTGCAGAGTGCCGGTAACTACGGTGAGTTTTATACTCCGCGCGCTGTTACAGAAATTATGACAGAGATTATTAATCCTCGTCTTGGTGAAAAGGTGCTGGACCCTGCTTGTGGTACCGGTGGCTTTTTGACAAGTGCAATTGAAAATATCAGAAAGCAGGATGTCCATTCTGTTGAAGATTTAAAGGTGCTTGAAGAGACGATTCGCGGACAGGAGCTCAAACCGCTTCCTTTTATGCTTTGTGTTACAAACCTTATTCTGCATGATATTGAAGTTCCGAATGTTATGAACATGGACAGCCTGAACCGCGAGTATACAAGCATCGGCGCAAAAGATCGAGTTGATGTTATTCTTGCTAATCCGCCTTTTGGTGCAAGTGTTAGCGATGGAGTAGAAACTAATTATCCTGCTGCCTTTAGAACTACAGAAAGCGCAGATTTATTCTTGCTTTTAATGATTCGATATTTGCGTGGTGGAATAATCGTGCAGAAGGTGAACAGTCCTGGCGGGTCCCTGTAGAAAAGATTGCCGAAAGCGGCTGGAATCTTGATATTAAGAATCCCTTTGTAAAGGAAGAAGAAGTTACTCATACAACTGTGGAACTGCTGGATATGCTTAGCTCGTCCTTTAAGAAAAGTGACGAGCTAATTAAAGAGTTGAAGAATGAACTTAAATAAGCTCCCCAGTCTCTGCCTCTTCCAGCAATCTTCCAACATGGCGGGTTTCAAAGAACATGTCGCGGTTTGTAAGGACGATAAGCACTGAAACTGCAATTACAACAAAAGTCTGAATAATTTTTGTTTCGGGAGTCATGGCGAGTTTTTCCTGCGTGATATTTACAAACATGTGGAAGATAATTGTTGCGAGCATGGAACGGCGGTTTTTTACATAAACCCAGGTCTGAATAAAATCGAAAGGAATTGTGCTCACAAGAAAGTTTATCATGTAAATTGGACCCATCTGTCGCAATCCATAGTGATAGGTTCCGTCAATCCAGAAAAGTGGGAGATGCCAGGCTGCCCAAATGCATCCAAAAATAATTGATTCGGTGAACCAGTTGTGATATGAACCGACAGCATCTTCGCCATAACCGCGCCAGCCAACTTCTTCAATAATCGAAGCGAGTATAATTACAAGGAAAGAAGAAACTCCGCTGATAGAAAAAGAAAAATCTTCAGTAAAACGCAGTTGTTCAATTGACCCGCCGAAGAAAAGCGAAATCAGGATGGAAATTACCCCGGTCGACATGAATAAAATAATCGCAAGCAAAAGTGAAAGTGGTTTTATCCGGTAAAATCTAAGTAATTTTCGCTTGAAATCGCTTTTTAGGGCTGCATTCTTTGAAGAAAGCACAGTTACAACTGCAACACTAGCCGGCATAATAAGTCCCAGCAGCATGAAAATAAAAAGTGCAGGGCTTTTTCGGAATATTATTGCGAGTGCCCAGAAAAACCAGGTCAAGGCAAAAACGATGATGTAAAATCTTGTCGGTTTGTAAATGTATGATTTGTTTTCTATTGTATTATTGTTTGTATTGTTTTCCATGTTTAATTCCCTCTCTATTTGCGGCAGATGATAAGTTCGCTTTTTAAGCCGTTCAACTCAATAATGTTTTCGGAAGTGTCGCTGGAGACGCTGGTTGTATTTGCTTCATCAGATTCTTTGGTCTCAACAGATTTGTCGGATTCCTTTTCATCAAAGATAATTGATGTTGCGATTCCTTTGGTGACAGCCTTAAAATCCTGAGCTTTATTTACAGTCATTCTGGATGTTGCCTTGATCTGATTGACTTCTACAGAGCCGCAGAAGGAATTGATTTCAATGTTCATATCAAGGTTGCAGTTTATTTCAAAAGTTCCCTTGAATCCGTCTACATAAACTTCATCGCTTCTTCCGTCAAACTCAAGGTTTTCGCATGTAAGGTTGGTTGCCAAAAGCTTTTTGCAGGAAGCAGAAACTTCCACTTCACGAAGGTATTTTGTCGGGAGAATTACTTCTATATAAAGTGCTTCTTTTGCAGAAGTCTCGCTGATTGCCTTAGCGCGGTTTACATCGATGTCAATCCGCCCTTTGATGTCATCTATCTTAGTTTTAAAATCCTGTTGAAGTGTAGAAATTGTATCCGAAGAAAGAATGACTTTGATTTTTTCTCCCTCGGCTTCATTATTCCCGCCTTCTGTTCCACTGCTATTCCCACTTCCACTGCCAATCCCACTTCCAGAAATGGTAATTTCTTTAGCACCACCAAGCTTAATATCAAAGTTCTTTTTGCCGTCGATATCATATTCAGTGACACTTTCGTAAAGTCGGGATTTTACACGAACGGCAGTCTTTTCTTCCGAAATCAAATCATCAACCGGAATACTGAACAATTTTGAAATTGTCATTATGTTTGAAATATCTGGTAAGCCTGTATCGCTTTCCCATTTTGTAATTGCCTGCCTTGAGACATTCAATTTTTCTGCAAGTTCTTCCTGTGAAAAACCAGCGGCTTTACGTGTTTCTCTTAATTTTTCTCCAAAAGTCATATTGTCCTCCTCTTGCAGCAAAGTACTTAAAATACAAATCTTCAACTGCTTTATACCTGCATTTTACTCCAGCTACTGATTTTTCCTAGAAACTATACTTTACATTTTACATCTTTTTTGCTACTTATCGTAGCATTTTGGGGCTTCCACATTATAAATAATTCAATGCCCAAAAAAGGCTTCCGGTCGTGAGTTCTGTGGCAAAATCGCGCAATATTGCGCTAGACGCTGTTTGTGGTAAAGGAACTATTGACCTGCCGCAAATAGCGGCAGCCACAAACAGAGTCTTTTTGCCACAGAACTCACAACCTCACGCCAATTTATGCTTTAAACATTTATAATGTGGAAGCTCCATAAAAGGATTTTAGCAAACGCATCAAAACTCTGAAGTGCTGCCGCTATAGCGGCAAAATATATAATTACAAGGCACTTCAGCGTCTAGCAGTCGAGACTGCGGTTTCGCAAAACCAATTTCACTCCTGAGACTCACTTTTTATTCCAATCTTTTATGATGCGTTTATCTCGTAGCATTTTTTATTTTATGACAAAGACTTCAAAATCATTTATAATAAATTAAACAAAAACTGGAGCACATCAGAATGCCGACAATTCTTTCTATTCAAAAAAATGAAATTGCGCTTAAACCCGAAGATTTCTTAGAGACTGCGCGTTATTTAGGCTATAACAAGGCAAATCCGCCTGACGAGCAGGTTATGGGGATGATAAAAGCTGCCTGTAAAGAATTGTTTGGAGTAGTAGCCCCCAAAGCGGTTTTTGATTCTTTTGATTTGACAGTTGCGGTTGAAAAAGGGAAGGGTGCGCGCGAGAGTGATAATCAGGAAGAGTTGGAACAGCTGGAAAATAAACATGAGCCTGGAAAATCGAAAATCTCTTTTGCAGATGTCGTGTTTTATTCCGAATCGCTTGGAATCAACCTTAGAGATTGCCGGCAGGTTTTTCTAGTTGCAGTTACAATCGGCCCGCAGGTAGATGCGCTAATCAGACGAACACAAGTCCTGGATTCTGTAAAGGCCAGTCTTTTACAAGCAGCGGGCGCAATGTTTGCCGAAAAAACTATTGAACTTATAAACGCTCAGATTAAAGACCTTGCTGCTTCTCAAAATACAAAATGTAAGCCGCGCTTTAGTCCGGGCTATGGTGATGTTCCCCTTACAATTCAAAAGGATTTTTTCCGACTGCTTCCGTGCTCAAAAATCGGCCTGTCACTTATGGACACCCTGATTATGTCGCCGGAAAAATCAATCACAGCCTTTATCGGACTTTTATAGTTTTTTTTGCAGACCTTCTGTAAATGAGTGACAGATTATAAATACTTGCGGTCTTCTTCTTTTTCAGCCTGTCTGAATAAAATCGCAACATTACCGATAATCCGCACAAGAGTTGCGTCGCACTTTTGACAGATTTCGTCGGTCAGTTCGATTTTTTCGTCCTTATATTCATTGTACTTAATTTTAATCAGCTCATGAGCAGCCAAAGATGTTTCAACCATCTGAATCACGCCATCCGTAACTCCAGCCCCACCAACAATAACCACAGGCTGAATATCATGCGCCGCCTTTTCTAAAAGTTTTCGCTCTTTGCTATTAATTTCAATCATGGGTCTAATATAACTGTTTTTCGGCTTTGTCGCAATGAGTCGCAATGTGTGTTTTTTATGTGTATTTTTATATGTGATAATTTTAATGTGTGATTTTTTAATCATAAACTTTTGATAATATTTTATAAAATCTGATTCATCACCAAATATTTACCAATTTTCTCTTATCCCCCTTGACTATTACTTGTGATAAGATAGAATTTATATTGAAAAAAATTGCGTACAGTCATTATCAGCATTGACCATTGCAAAATTGGAGGATTATTTATGAAAACTGTTGCAGGTATCGACCTTGGAACACAGAGTATGAAAGTAGTCATTTACGATTACGAGAAAAAAGAAATTATCGAAAAAGCAAGCTGCCCTATGGATTTGATTTCAGCCGCAGACGGAACCCGCGAGCAGACTACAGAATGGTTTGATAAAGGATTAGATGTTTGTTTCGGCAAGTTGAGTGCAGAAAATAAAAAGACTATCGAAGCAATTGGTGTTTCTGGTCAGCAGCACGGATTTGTTCCACTTGGCGCAGATGGTAAGGCTTTATACAATATTAAACTTTGGTGCGATACTTCTACAGTAGAAGAATGTAAGATTATTACAGAAGCTGCCGGTGGTGACAAGGCTGTAGTAGATGCTCTTGGAAATCTTATGCTCACTGGTTTTACAGCTCCAAAAATCCTTTGGCTTAAACGCAATAAACCAGATGCTTTTGCAGCATTAAAATATATTATGCTTCCTCATGATTATCTCAACTGGAAGCTTACCGGCGACTATGTAATGGAATATGGTGATGCTTCTGGTACCGCACTTTTTGATTCAAAGAACCGCTGCTGGTCAAAGAAGATTTGTGATATCATCGACGGCGGACTTTTAGATAAACTTCCAAAACTGATTGAACCAAGCGCTCCTGCTGGAAAAGTTTCTGCTCAGGCTGCAGCTGCTTATGGAATCCCAGCCGGAATCCCAGTTTCTGCTGGTGGTGGCGACAACATGATGGGTGCAGTTGGAACTGGTACAGTTGCCGATGGCTTCCTCACAATGTCTATGGGAACTTCTGGTACACTCTATGGTTATTCAGACAAGCCAATTGCTGACCCTGCAAACGGTTTGAGTGGCTTCTGTTCAAGCACAGGCGGATGGCTTCCACTTCTTTGTACAATGAACTGTACCGTTGCAACTGAGTTTGTTCGCGGTCTTTTTGAACTTGATGTAAAAGCCCTGGATGCTGAAGCTGCAAAAGCTCCTTGTGGTTCAGAAGGTGTTCTTGTTATGCCTTTCTTTAATGGTGAAAGAACTCCAAACCTTCCAAATGGACGTGCAAGCATTACTGGTCTCACAAGTGCAAATACAAACCGTGCAAATATTGCCCGTGCCAGCCTTGAATCTGCTGTTTTTGCTATGCGTGGTGGTTTGGATGCCTTCCGCAAGCTCGGTTTCCAGCCAAAAGAAATCCGCCTTATTGGTGGCGGTTCAAAATCTCCACTCTGGCGCCAGATTGCAGCCGACATTATGAATCTGCCAATCCGTGTTCCTGCATTGGATGAAGCAGCTGCTCTTGGTGGCGCAGTTCAAGCTTTGTGGTGCCTCAAAAACCAGACAGGCAAATGCGACATTGCCGCTCTTTGTGCCGAACACATCACTTTGGACAATTCAAAGAGTGCCGACCCAATCCCTGCAAATGTTGCCGCTTATGACAAAGCTTATGCAGAATACACAAAGGTTGTAGAAACCCTTTCACCATTGTATAAATAATCCGCAAGGAAGAGAGGGGAGGGGAAAGCCTTCCCTGCCCATATAGAAGAGCCGTTAAAAAAATTGCACTGCAATTTTTAGGCTCATCCAAAAAACGGCTCGGAACAACTGGTTGTTCCGTTGTTCCAGCCGTAAAAATTGCTCTGAGTTTTTCGAAGAAAAACTCCTGGAAGCCGTTCTATAAGTTGCCAGCTATGTTCCAGCGTTTACGGCTTCCACTACCCCTTCTCCTAAGGGGTAATTGCTTTTGTATTTCAACCCCTTAAAATCCCCGCACTTAATTCCTTTTCAACACTCGAGGCAAGACACTCTTGTTTGAGATTGCAAACTATTTGAAATATGATAAAATATTCTTATGTCAAAAGAAGAATCCGATGAACTTTACTTTGTAGTTTTTCTCATCAATCATCTTGCAGATAAACTAGATGAATCCGTTTCTTCCATTTATAAAAAACTAAAAAGCATTAATGCCATCTCCGATTATATCATACCATGTTATGATGTCCTCCACACCCAAGGTACAGAATATCTTATGGAAGATTTACAAGAATATGCAAAGCTGCGAGGTGTGACGTTATGATGGTGTACATTATATATCCCTTTTTTTATGCCTAAATCTTATTCTATAGAAAAACTGGAGTTTCTTATAGATTCTTTTATTTGAGTTCTATATGTTATTATGTTTTTAATACGTACTTACAACACAAGTGTTGTAAACAAAAAACTGCTTTCTTCAGGAATATTAACGTAATTCTTGAGAATTTCAATTTTATTTACAAAAAAAATTAAAAGAAATGATATAATTATTTTGGAGGATTTATGAAAAAACTTATAATATTTCTTATTTTACTTACCTTTAATATTTGTTGTTTTGCTGAAAAAGTTGGTGAAGAAATATATTATGTTAATACACCATTGGAGTACTCAAGTACAGATACATATCTAACAAAAGTGGAGCCTGTTATGGGCAGCGATGGATATTATTCTGTTGAATTAACTACTATTGTTTCTCCAGCTGGAAGTACTTCTGCTGTAGGATTATTTACTATAATGACACATTATATTTTAAAAGAAAAAGATAAAATCGTTTTATACAAAAACGATTTTCGTTCTAAAAAACCTACAACATTAGTAGTATCAAAAATTGCAAATAATGAAATTGAGTTTTCTACAATTTCAGATATATTAAATTCAGAGTAAAAAAAAAATGAAACATAATAAATTATTTATCTTTTTTATAATATTTTTAATTAATAGTTTTTGTTATTCACAATCAAAAGAAACTATTTTAGGTTTTACATTGGGTGAAACTAAAGATTTAATTAAGTAAAAACTAGAGGATGAAAAATATATACTAAAAGGTGTTGATAATAGTAAAGAAATATATCCAATTTCTCTTGAGTTATATTCAAAACCTGATTTATTATATAATTCAATACCAGTAGAACATATAACATTTTCGTATTGTTTTAATGAACTATTTTGTATAAGCATAGTAACGAAACCGATAGATGATCTTGAATTATTAACAACTTCAAGAAAAGTAATTAAAGAAGCTCATAATCTTGAGAGAAGAAATTATATTGATATTGATGAAGAATTTTATGATAAAACATCAAATCCTGCTTTTTATTTAGGTCATGATAATCAAGATTTTATCCTGGTCATTTATGGAAAAGAAGATTACAACTTAAAAATACCTCAATGTTATAATTTCATGTATAAATCAAAAGCCGAAGAATCTCTTGATTTTAGAAAAGCTTATCAAAAATATTCTTTTATAAATAATTATACTGAATTGTCTTTAGATGAATTAGAACAAAAATCTATTTCTATGAAACAGGAAGAAGAGAATAGACTACGATTAGAAAGAGAATTAGAAAAACAGAGGAAAGAAGAAGAACAACAAAAGAGAGAAGAAGAACATCGTAAAGAACAAGAGGAATATAATAAAAAACATCGATTTGATAAATTTATGGGTGGCATTTCTGGTGTTTATATGGGGGCTGGTTTTTATAATGGAGACATTATAGGTGGATACGGTCAATTTGATGTTTCTCTTAAAATGAAAGGTCCTTTTTCTATTGGATTTGATTGGCGTTGTTTGGGAGGATTTAAATCAGATATTAGTTCAATTGATACACATTTTAGAATGGATATTGATGTTTATTTATCTCTTGGTTTTGCTCTTCCTTTCAGTGAAGAATTTACGCCAGTTTTATTCACTGCAGTAGCACCAGGAGCTTTTTTATGTAGCGTTGAGAATGAAACAAAAGATATAGCAAAAATATCAGAAGAAAATCATGATACATTTTTTGATTTAAGGATAGGATTTGTATATGAATTACCTTTTGAATGGCCATTTAATGGAGATATAAAATTTGTATATTCTCGAGAATTTACAAAAAATCATGGAACAACTAATGTATTCTCTTTTTTATGGGGTGGTAAACTTTGATCAGAAAATTGATTATAAAAATCTAATACTAATGTTGTATAATTCCAATATGAATTAGATGAATTACTCCCATAAGGAAAAGATTTTATTTTTAAGTAATCATACATAATACAAATCTCGATTATCTAAAAATCCAATATTATATGCTGCAGAAGAAACTTTTAACTGTTCTTTCACAGATAAATCTTCCAAATCATATTTAATTGTACAAATATCAACAAATGCTAATAAGTACTCTATTTGAAACTTATTCTGCTGAAGGCGATTTATTCTTTTAAATTTTTCTGTAAAAGAATCATTATCCGGAATATTCGCAAGTAATGGGTATTTACAATTTAGAGTTTCATTTTGTTTTACATATCTTTCAATATCTAAAGCACATGAAGGTTTAATTTGAAATGGTCCAATTGAACAACCTGAATAATCATCTATTGTTGTATATGCTATTTTATTAATAATAGTTTCAAGTTCATTCTTAATTATATTAAAACGAATCATTTCAGGGAAAACCAATGCCATATAAAAATTTGTATCAGTAATACCACGTTCTTTTAATTGATTTTCAAACTGGTCTTTTAATACTAGAGCATTATGATATTCTTTAGAATATATGGTTCGTATATCTATTGCGAAAATCTTTGTAAAATTACAAAAAATAAATATAAAAAAAAAGATAAGAATTTTAGAATTTTTCAAAAAGGATATCTTCCGTATAATTAACATATTCATCGGTAGTAGTATTATAATAACTCTTATAGTCCCATGTATCCCAATATTCATTGAACGTTGATTTTTTAGTTTCTGCCTTTCGATATCCAATTAATATATTTTCGTCATTAAAAATTAAAGGACAATCATATATACTTATCTTTGCGTCTTTAGAAAAATGAGATATTGCTCCTTCAACTCTTTTAAATAATTTTGATTTCATATTATCCTTTAAAGTAATAAAAATACTTGAATAATTACCATTATCTACTTCTGGGCTCCAAGAAAAATAACAATCATCTAAGAATAAAAATCGCGTTAGTTGTTTCTCATACTCTTGTCCATTAACATCTTTTATTAAACCATAAGGAAGATAAAGTTTATTACCCTCATATATAATAAATTGATTATTATTTTCGTAAAAGCTTATATTCCAATCTTTGTATTTTAAGTTCATATTTTTAATAAAACCTGAAGTTATATTACCTTGTTTATCAAAAGTGGTTTTTACATTAGATTTTGTCATAATTTGAAAATCATTTATAGCACAAATCATAATGTCTTGTGGTATAACTTCTTTTATCGAACCAGTCTCTGGATAAAATGTTACTGAAGTATTAGATACTGGATAAATTTTACCATATTTAGAATCTAAGCCATCTGTTTTTAAAACATCTACATACATTATTTTTAAATCTAACCAAAGACCAATAGTACCATTAGCAATAATTTTACCTACTGGTGTTGTTATTTCTGTTGGCCCATTTAATACAAATGTAGCAATATTTCCATCATTAAAAAACCAAACAAAAGTATTGCTTGCTAAAACTACATTTCCAAAATCAAATGATAATGGTTTTTCCTCACGTAATTCGAAAAAAGAAGGTTTCCAATCATCATAAAGAGATAATAAACCAGATTTTATTTTATATATTTCATCATTTATAGTAACAACTGCAGGTTCACTTAAAGTAATCACATCTAAAGCACCACTTTCATAGAAAGTTATAGTTTCATAACTTGAACCTACAAATTCACCAATAGGAGTTATTAGAATACAATCTTCGCTAGGAAATACGGATTTTATTACTCCATTTGTATAGTAAGACACTCTGCCTGATGCTTTAATCTTACCAAATGAAGTATTTAAATATGTTGATTCAGAGAGTACAATTTCTGTAATTATATCGTTATCAAATTTTATATCTGATATTCTAGCATCTGTACCATCAGGTAAAACAAATGCAAACAAAGAACAAGTAAATAAAAAAATGATTGCTGAAAATACATATTTTTTCATATCTTAATTTTTCCATTTTATTTAAAATAAGTATATCATGATTTAATAGTACTTTAAATAAAAAAACTTTTATAACTATTTATAGTTTATTCAGCAAGTAAAAAAAGCTTCCTAAAATATAATTAAAATTACGATTATTAGCTGAGTTTTGTCAAAATCAACTTATTCAGCTATTAAAAGTATAGTCTATAAATCTATTATTGTTAGCAATAAAAATTTAAATACGCTTTATACGCAATAATCAGATACCTCTATTATATTTGTATGGGTGTAAGAGAAATATTCAAAGAAAATCTAAAATACTGGCGTAATAAAGCGAATCTTACTCAAGAACAGCTTTCCGAAAAAATCGGATATGGAATAGGGTATATTTCCGAAATTGAAAGCCGAAATATGTTTCCAAAACCAGAAACCATTGATGCAATTGCTAATGCTTTGAATATCACTCCTGCTCAACTTTTTGAACAGCACGGATGCCCAACAAATACAATTAATTTTGATAAAAAGACATTTGTAAAAGAAATTTCAGATGGATTATATGAAAAACTTAACCAAAGTATGATAAATTATTTTGAAAATCGACTATAAAACAGTAGAAGTATTTTTCTTTTTATAGTATATTTTTTACTAGGAGGAGGTTACTAATGAATCCTTTTGAAAAATATGCATGTTATACGCAATCTCATCTATATTATCAGTATCAACAAGATCAAAAAGAAAGAATAGACAAATGTGAAATGAAATTTCTCGAATTTTTAAAAGAAATAAGCGGTCTTGATGAACAACATAAACAAGAATGTTTAAAAAAATGTTTTAGAGATACTTGTCTGGCTGCTGGTTTATCTATATCAACAAGTGATAGAATTTATTAATTCAAAAAACTGATTATTCAGAAATAATTACTGAATTATTGTAATATACAAACAATTGAGAAATTATAAAATGGATTTAGTATATTTTGACCAAAATATATGGTCTCGATTAAAAGACATAAAAAAAAGTAATCCAGGGTTATACAATGATTTTTTGATTCACATAAAATCAAGAAATTTTCAAGTCGTTTTTTCTATAGTAAATATACGAGAAACATTAAGAATTCCAGAAGATTTTAAAGAAGATAAAGATTTATTATTTTCTATAATTACTGAAATAACAAATGATACTCTTATAAATGAGCAAGGTGAAACAACATTTTGTAAGCCACAACTCTTGTTGAAGAAAATTGATGATGATAATATTCTCCGAAATGAATTATATAAATCTATAGAAAATTTGATTCCCACTCCATCAGAATCATTAGAAAAACATAAGATGGAAAATTATAATAATTTGGGAATTAATAATGCCTTTATTACTATCATAAAGAAAACTTTTTCCAATGTTACTATAAATTCAGATATTGATATTTCCATTGGTGAAAAGATTATTCATAATCTTTTTCAAGAAATTTCTTTACAAATTGAAACACAATATCCTTGTAATAACGAAACAGAAACAATCAAAGAAATTTTCTCTGTACTTGAACTCTTTTTGATTAATCAACTGAAAATTAAATCAATACAATTTGCAGAAGCAATCAATTCAAAAGATTATGATTCTGTTTATAATCTCATAATATCCTCTTTTCTGACGCCGCCTGAAAAAGCAGCAGCAATACAGGCAATTTCATCAAGTCTTGGTTATAATCGAGATACAATGAGAATAATGAAACGAAAGAACTCGTATGTAGATATGGATGATTACGAGCATTCCAAATTTCTTGCATATTGTAGATGGTTTGTTACAGATGATAAACATCTGATGGAAAGACTTTTAGTTAGTAAATCTGAACTTAAATTAAAAACTGATATACTGACTTTTGAAGACTTCAAAAACGTCATTACGGAAACAGATTAATTATTCCAACTCACTTACCTCAGTCTTAGTCCTTAATACTATTTTGTGTTTTTTGTAAAAACTGCTCTGGGCATTGCTATAAAGTGCACTTGAATTTGGATGATTGAGATTACAAGCATAAGCTTTCTTAAACTTATACTTTTGGATATTATCGCCAAATAATTCTATTGTGCTTTCCAATTGCTTTATTGCATGTGATAGCCATTGTTCCCTTTCATTTTTCAATTCGATAAAACAAACCGTTTTTTCTGTTCCAAGCATTGCATCGCAACGATTATCAGATTCTTCTTCGTTTTTCTCGTTCAATCTTGTAATTGAAATATCTGAATTGTTGTCAATTGGAACAAATAAATAATCTTCTCGATTATTACAAATAACATTTGCATTCCATCTTTGCGAATCATCGTATGATATTTCAACAGGCTTTTTTCCATCCTTATCATCTGGATCAATAAGACCAAATTGTTCTACAGGGTTTACATTCTCTGCATATTCAAAAAAATCTATTGGCAAAACGCTTCCTCCAAATCAAGTAATGATGCAAATCTTTCATTCCCAGATGCCAACGCCTCATTTAAAAGATTCTCATCAGAAGGAAGACCCTCGTATGGTTTAAGTAATTTTATCGAGCCATCTTCTTTTGTTTCATAGATAGAAATCTTTTCTCCCGAAACTGTTGATTTTACAGGAACAATTTTTTCAATTTTTTCAGCCGGTACTCCTTTTTGTAACAGCTCTGCAGCCTTTGCGCTCTGTGTCAAATACGAAAGCATATACGGACTATGTGTAGTTATAATCAGTTGATTGTTCTTATTTGTGTTCAAACACTCCAATAGTTCAAAAAGAACTTTGCCCTGCGATTCTGGATAAAGATTCTGTTCTGGTTCTTCAACGATGTTGATAAAACAAGTATTGAAAAAGAAATGTAAAAGAATAGATAGTTTGTTTTTGATTGAATCACTTACTCTTTGACCATACAATAACTGGTTAAATAAATTAACAGTCATTTCTGCATCTTCTTGATTTTCTGTATTTTGTAATAACCAATCTTTTATTTGATTACGTTCATTTATACTTAAAAGTTTTAGATTTCCAAGAAAATCTGTTGTGATAGAATTAGCAAGAAATCTCGTGACCAAAGAAAGTGGTGCAACAGATTGTATTCCACTTGATGAATTTAAAATATTGATTTCACCATTTTCTGTTAAAACCTTAGTCGTAAGAGAATTAGAATCATACAATAGTTTTACATTAGAAATAGGAAGTTCAAACATTCCCGTTTCTGATTTCTTTTTTGCTCTGTTATATTCTTCTAACAAAATGGAAAGCATAAGAGGAAGATTTTTTATATTTTCAGCATCATCTATTGCTGCAAGAAGATTTCTCTCAGAAGGTATATACATAATTTTTGGTCGATTATATTTTTTTAAAGCAGTATTGAAATCATTTACAAAATCTAGATTGAACTTTTTATTTTTGTATGTAAAGATGCATGTTTCTCCAATATATTCTATTTCGGTTGAATCTATAAAATATTCATGTAATCGTTGTTCCGAACAAAAAGAAACAAAATCTGTTTCTGGTATAGTTTTTTTACCTAAAGAAGATTTTACTAAAGATTTCTCAAGCCAAGTAAGAGTAGAATACAACTTAGCAATCGTACTCTTACCTGTTGCCTGATTACCGCAAATAACTGTAACAGGAGTTATTTCCATAAATCCATCATTTTCTGAGAATCCTTCTTTTATCGGTCCAAAGTTTTTTACACGAAGTTTTGCCATTTTTATATCCTAATAAATTTATAACTCAATTATAATAGAAGAATAATGAAATTTACAGAGTAAAAGTAATTGTATAAAAGAATAATATGTTTAAATCTTCATAGTCACATACATTATACAAAAATCGTGAACTCAACTGCTTCTCAGAGTTTCTGTTTTCAGCTTATTCGTGCAGAATATCTTGATATTCTAAGATTCCAAATTGGAATCTTGAACGGTTCACAAGGGTCTAATTCTAAAATAAGTGGAAGCGATTATAAAAAATATTACTCAAAAATATTTTATTGTAATTTACAGCTTTCTTTTGTAAAATAACATCCGAACCTATGATGATAGGTTCCTAACATTCCGTCGTAGCAAAGCTCCGGAATGATTAAATATATTTTCCCGCGTGGTGCAAATCACGCGGTTTTTTTTTGCCTCATAGAGCAATTTCTACTAAGTTCGACTTTATAGCAACTCTTTTCCCAATCCGGCTAGAACTGTCTTTAATTCCAAGTCGCCGGTAAGATTTTCCAAGGTATTTAGGATTGTTTCATTTGTTGCCCAATAATCAGGGAACCAGCCGTTGCCTTCGCCATGCCAGTTTGGATTATTTTGAACTATTGGCGATTCTCCAAAATAAATGCCAGCTCTTATCCAAAGTCCACTGTTTGGCATTGAATTAGACCACATTCCGCCGTATTTTATTCCGCCCCAGGAGTTTTCGCCGATAAGATGAACTTTTATGCCCTTATCTTGAAGTAAATATGTCATTCCCGTTCCAAACTCTGCTGCAGACCCCGTACCACGATTAATTAGGACATAAACATCTCCCTTAAAATCTGGCTCAGGAAAATCTTCAAAAGTAGAGGCAAAATAATCAAGAGGAATGTGTTTTCGGATTGGTCTGTATTGCATGTGCTTCCAGTAATCCTTGAAATAATCAACAACTTCCGGTTTATACAAAGAGAACTGATTGCTTACCGATTTCTCAAGCCATTCCTTTTCACTCTGCATGGTAAATGGAGAAACCAGCATTGTACAGCCCTCACAGATTTTATTATTAAAAAGTGATTGCATATTATTCTGATAATCTTTATCTGTATGCTGATTGTAATAAGCAGCCGAAAGCATTTTTGCCGGGAACTGGAAATATCCGCCCGGATTACTTCTTAAATCAAAAATAATATTCTTTTTGCCAGCCGCTGCTTTAGCAATATTATCCAGATATTTTTCCCAATAAGAATCACTTATGGAAGCATTGTTTGCTATACCAAAAACCTGAGAACAATCACCCAAAGACATATAAAGAGTATCTTTTGTTTCTTTCAGGCCGGTCCAGGACTCTTTTGTAAAAATTGCTTTTTCATTTTCAACTTTTACCGTATAAGTTTCGTTGTTTACAGAAAGCAGTGCAGATCTAAGTTTTTTTGTAGTCATAACTCCGTAGCGGTAGAGAATGCCGTCATCAGTGAGGATTTCAAAAAGATTATTTTCTGGACCGGTAAACTCCATTCCTTCTTTTATATTTTCTTCCTCGGATTTTTTAACAAAATATTTTTCACCCTGCTTTTCAAAATAAACCTTGGAATAAAAAAGAAGCAGAGAATCTTTGATACTGTAACCGCTTATAGACAGATGCTGGTCTGAATTAGTAATTCTTTTTGACATAATTCTTGCAGCAGTAGACTGGAAATCACCGGCTTTATAATATCCTAATTCTTTGTTTTTTAATGATTCCTGATAGATTTCCTCTATAGTGGCATCCAAATCAAAACCAAGAGAAATTGCTTCATCAATACCTGCATAAGTATTGTAGATAACATATTTGAGCATGTCACAGTCTTCACGTAATTCCTGCTCTGTAAGCTGTTTTTTATTATAAACCGTATAATTTATGTCCTTGTATTCAACCAGTTCTTCACCTTCTGCAAGCTGATTTGATGCACAGGAAGTCAGGCTGACAGTAAGAGCAAAACAAGCTCCGGCAAGTAATAAAGCAATAGATTTTTTTTTCATATTTCCCTCTGTTTTTCTTGGTATCAATTTTTCTGTAAATATTTTTTACTCTGCAGGTAAAGAATTAACGTAATCATTTAATCGAGGATAAAAGTCCTTGAATTCAGGATACTTATCACGGTTTTCTTTATATTCCTTCAATAAGTCCATACATTTTAGGAAAACATCACCGATACTTTTTTCAAAATAAGCATAATATGCATCGTAATTTGGTTTGAAATAGTCATCATCCTCTTTTGCTGTCGCAATATTATCTTCCAGATAGGCAATATAACAGTAAATACTTAAATCTGCAGCTAAATCATTACGGGTAACTTCACGTTTGTCATATACTTTCGGGTCATCTTCAGGATGCAATTTTTTCAAAAGTGATTTTAAGAACTTAGTATAAGTATCTTTTACAGTATCCCAGTTCTGATTAAGATAGTCTTGAATATATAATGAAAAATACGCACCTGTCATATCAGCATAGTAAGCACCTGGATAAGAAGCAACATAAGAACTTCTTTTGCCGTCAGAATCACCTGCAAAATCATAAAGATTCCAGCCTACAATAACCCGACTTGATACGACAGTTGTTTCTCCAATGTCGATTCCCTTAAAAAAGTCTTCTGCCCAGGTACCAACATTTTTCTTTTCAAAACCGTCATCCAGCCAGACAATGTTAGAAAGATAATCACTTCTGTTTACTGCATAGAATCTTGTAAAATTAGATTTTATTGCAAAATCATGAACCTGCTTTACAAAAGTATTTATTGAACTTGAACCGATTTTTTCCCATTGAGGATTGAGTGTCGTTGGAAGAGGCTTCATAGAAACAATAGTTCCACTGAAATCAGGTTTAATGTGATAGGCAAGAGAAATGAAAGCATCACCCCATACGTCTCGGTCCATAAATCCCTGTGCAGTTTTTATAACACTTTCATCTTTATATTTTGCAAAGAAGGAATCAACCTGTGTTAAATAAAGATTATCACCATTATAATTATAGTTGAATACATTGTATCCCGTAAGGCGGCAGATTATTGCCATAAGTTCAATGCGCGGATCTACCTGATATTCAAATCTTCCGTTATGAGATTTTACAACATCAAATTCAATAGGTTCCAGTTGAACGGATTTTGTGCTTAGACATGATGTTAAGACCAGCAAAGATAAGATACAAAAGAAAATTACTTTTTTCATCTCAAACTCCCATATTTTTATTATTTTAATAACATTCTTTTTAAAACTATTATATATACATAAAAAATGCAATAATATAATATTGAAGTTATCAAAAAAAATATTTGTGATTATTTGTGGAGGTTTACCTTGCGCGCTTTTTTATGGGCTGTTCTAATTCCAGCACTTTTACCAGTTCTTTTTATTTTCTTGTATATTTATAGGGCAGATAAAAACGAGAGAGAACCAATCAGGTTTGTTTTAAAAGTCATGCTGATGGGGGCAATCTTTGCTTTACCCTGTGGCTTTATTGAAAGTGGAATGGAAAGTATTCTTCAGCAATATTATGACCCGGAAACTATAAAATATGCCTTTATGGAAAACACCGTTGGCGTTGCGCTGATTGAAGAGCTTTCAAAATGGCTGGTATTTCTATTTTTTGTATGGAAAAGCAAGGATTTTGACCATACTTTTGATGGAATTGTTTACGGGGCTTCTGCTTCTCTTGGATTTGCGGCAATAGAAAATGTAATGTATGTAATTGATTATGGAACCGGCGTTTCCATTTCAAGAGCGATTTTCTCAATCCCAGGGCATACCACATTTGGTCTCTTTATGGGATATTATATGAGTCGTGCAAAAATGCGTTCCGTAAACAAAAAATTTATAGGTCTGGCAAAAATCAAAGCACTTCTTATTCCGACCATATTGCATGGAATTTATGATTTTCTTCTGTCAGAACAGGCAGGAAACCTTACATACTTATTCATCTTTTATGTAATTTTCCTTGATATAATAAGTTTGAAGCTTATTAGAAAACAGTCCAAAAAAGATGAATCATTTTATGGTGAACAAACTTATAGACCGTCTCCTTCTGATAATGATGTTTATTATTCAGAACCTGTAGATGAACGGGATTCAGAATAATCCACAATCTGTTTTGCAGAATTAATGCAGCGGTAATTGTTTTGTGCTTCCAGTATTTGATTCTGCAAAAACTTATCCTTCATTACAGCAAGTGCCAGCCTTCCTGCATCTGAAGCTTCTGTTGCACAAACCGAAAGATGATGTTCCGTAAAGAACTGTACATTTTCAGATTCGCAGCCGGGAATTGGCGTTGTATGAATGAGGGCAACACCTTTTGCCAGAGCTTCTGTACTAGAAAGTCCGCCCGGTTTTGTAAGAAGAAGGTCGCAGGCATCCATATAATCAGGAACATTGTTTGTAAATCCAACCAGAATCAGTCTTTTTTCATTTTTAAAAGTAGATTCAAGCTCTTTATAAAGTTCTTCATTATGACCTGTGATTGCAATGATTCTTGTATTATCATTTCCATTATCAAAAATATAACGGGTTGTATCAAGTAAATCACCGTAACCCATACTTCCGCTCATAAGAAGGAAAACTTCATCAGTCATATTCAGACCGAGTTCTTTTCGTATTTCAGCCTTATCCTTTTTAGTAAGAAACTTTTGCGAAACCGGAATGCCAGTTGGAATCAGCAGATTTTTATCTACCCCATGCTTCAGGTAAGTAAAAGTACTGTCCTTGTGGGCTATAAAAATTGCATCAGGGGTTGTTTCCTCAAGCATAGGAGGGCAATAATAATCTGTTGCCACAAAATAAAATGGAATGTGAATCTTGTTATGCTTTTTCAAACTGGTCATTGCCTCAGCCGGGAAGATATGAACACAGATTACTAAGTCATATTTATTCTGATTAATATATTCTTCCAGAGCATCTGCATAGAGTTTATTTACATAATAAATTGGTGAACGGTGTTTTCCATTTTCCTGATTGAACTGACCAATTTTGTTTCCCATTTTATAAATCTCACCAAAAAGTTTTGGCGTTTTCTTTACCATTTCTATGTAAGTATCACAAACCAAATCAGAAGCCTTTTGTCCGCCAAAAGAAAGTGCATCCATTACGCGGCAAAAATGACCTCTTTCGTCAAATACTTCTTTAATTGCATTAGCTGCCGAATTATGTCCGCCTCCTGTATTACAGGATAAAATTAAAACTTTCATATTTCCTCCAAAAAACTTCTATATAAATGAATATAAGGGCATAATCCCAAAATGGCAACTAAAAAAGGCATTAATCCAGGCCAACGGAAGCCTTAAATCTACGTGTTTTAAATCTTCGTTTATAAAACTTGAATAATCTGTTATAATCGATTTATGAATATTTTCATTTTCTTCTATGTATTATGCTGTTTTTTACAATTAACCTTTTTGATTGTAGAAAAGCAGGGAAAGATTAAATTGTCTCTGCTTTATAAGGGATTGGCTTCCCTTTCTTTTATCCTTTTAGGAATTGTCGCCATGCAAAAAAGTCAAAATCTGCTTTTTGCGGCTTGTATTGTAACCGGTCTGATTTTTGATGGAATTGGTGATGTTGTTATAAATCTACGTTTTGCCTTTGAAAAAAGTAAGCACACAACTTTTCTTTTGGGAACGGCTCTCTTTTTTATTGGACATATTTTCTATTTAGTTGCACTCTTAAAAACTGCTTCTTTATTTCTTCCAAGTATAATTTGTGGAATTATAGGAGGCTCAATCACTCTTATAATTTTGAATATGGTTCTGGACGAATTGAAAATTACATATAAGATTTTTGCTATCTTCTATATAACAGCTCTTTTCCTGATGACAAGCATTGCAATTTTTAATTTAATTTCTTCTCCAAAAAGTCTTTATTGTCTGCTCTTTGCCATCGGTGCAGTTCTATTTGCCACAAGCGATATTCTTTTGATTTTGAATAACTTTGGAAAGAAAAAAATATACACAATCAGAGTTTTGAATCTTGTCTTCTATTATATTGCTCAACTGCTGATTGCCACAAGTCTTGCGTTTGTTCTCAGTTCTTCCGCATTATAACGCAATAATCTGTGCAGAAAGGCAATACAAATAATATTGTATATAACTACATATATTGACAATAAAACTTGCTTCCGTTTCACTCACGCAAGTTTTATTGTCATTGGTATATACCAATGTACATTTAGATTTACACTGCCTTTCTGCACGAGCTTCTGCATTATAATGAGTATGCGTGAAAAACAGATAGGCGGGAGCGGGATTGGGGATAAAAACTACATCTTGGCGTGCGAGCGTAGCGAGTCAGATACCTTATACGCCAAGCCGTAGTTTTTATACACAATTTCGCGGTAGCCTATCTGTTTTTCAATGTATGTATTAATTTATAATGCGGAAGATCTGCGTTTGTTCTGTACTAGACATAACAAAGTGTTTCTATCTATAATAACTTATCTTAATAATTTATTTTAAAAAAATTAGGAGTTTTATTATGGAGTCGCAGAGTCGCGAAACTTTGGGCAGCAGACTTGGATTTTTGCTTTTGTCTGCTGGTTGTGCAATCGGATTAGGAAATGTATGGCGTTTTCCTTACATCACAGGAAAATACGGTGGAGCCGCATTTGTATTAATTTATCTGGTATTCCTTGTAATTTTGGGATTGCCTGTAATGGTTTGTGAGTTTGCTGTTGGACGAGCTTCCCGCAAGAGTATGTCAGAAGCCTTTAAGACACTTGAGCCACAGGGAACAAAATGGCACATTTATGGTGGCTTTGCTGTAGCAGGTAACTATCTTTTGATGATGTTCTATACAGTAGTTTCCGGCTGGTTTCTTAAATATTTCTTCCAGATGATTGGCGGAAAGTTTGTAGGTCTTGGTGGCGATGAAATAGTAAATGTATTCGTAAACGAAACAGTTGGCAGTGCTCCAACTCTCTTAATATGGATGGTTGTAGTAATCATAATTGGTTTTGGAACCTGTTTCTTAGGCCTTCAAAAGGGTGTAGAACGCATTACAAAAATTATGATGTCTGCTCTTTTAATAATTATGATTGGGCTTGCAATTTATGTTGCTTTCCTTCCTGGAGCAGGTGCTGGTTATGCCTTTTATCTTAAGCCAAACTTTAAGGCTCTTGTAAGTGGTGAACATGGACTTTGGGATACAATCTATGCCGCAATGGGTCAAGCTTTCTTTACATTGTCTCTTGGTATTGGCTCTATGGAAATCTTTGGTTCTTATATTGATAAAGAGCACTCTCTCACAGGTGAATCTCTCCGCGTAATCGGACTTGATACCTTTGTAGCTATTTTTGCCGGTCTTATCATTTTCCCTGCTTGTGCTGCATTCAACGTAGAAGCTTCTTCTGGTGCAGGTCTTGCCTTTATGTCACTTCCAAACGTATTCAATTCAATGGGACCAATTGCAGGCCGAATTGTTGGTGCTTTCTTCTTCCTCTTTATGAGCTTTGCTGCTCTTTCTACAGTAATTGCTGTATTTGAAAATATCGTAGCATTCCCAATGGATAAGTTTGGCTGGAGTCGTAAAAAGGCAGTTCTTATCAACTTTGTAGCTATGCTTGTTTTGGCAACACCTGCTGCTCTTGGTATGAACGTTTGGTCTGGTGTACACTTTGGTGCTCACATTGGTTCAATCGACGCTTTGGAAGACTTTATTGTAAGCCAGAACCTCCTTCCACTTGGTTCTATGCTCTTCCTCCTCTTCTGTACAATCAAGAAGGGCTGGGGTTGGGATGGCTTTATTGCCGAAGCTGATGCCGGAGAAGGAATTAAGTTCCCTAAGAATAAGGTTGTCCAGTTCTACCTCCGCTACATTGCGCCACTTATCATTTTGGTAGTATTTATTGCCGGATACTTTGATATTTTTGGTAAGAAATAATAAATATTAACTTCCTGATAATCCCGTGTTAGGCATTCCGTCAGACACGGGATTTTTTTTGCAATTTATATGTAAGATTGGTATAATTAAAGCCTTAAAAACCTATCTTGTAAAAGTAAATAAATCAATGTTTTCAGTAAACAATTAGACTCGGAAAGGGAATATCAATTTTATTTCTTTTTAAGGAGATTTTATGAAAAAAATTATTTCTACACTTGTAGTTCTGGCTCTTTTTGCAGGAAGCATTTTTGCTTTGGATTTGGATGTAGCTTTTGGTGGTGCTTATGGTTTTGCATCACGAAAAACTGTAAATGAAGATGCAAATCTTACTACAAAAATTAAGGACAACGCTTTTGGAGTAAAAGCTGGTGCTAAATTAGGTCTTACAAATGATTTGGGCATAAAAATTAATGCAGGATTAGTTTTCCCAAAAGATGGAACAAAAGCTATTATAACTGATAAGGACGGTAATTCTTCTGAATCTACCTGGAATAATGACAAGACTTCTGTATTCAACTGCTTTCTTGGACCTGTTTATACAGTAAAATCAACAGATACATTAAAAATTGATGTTGGTCTGGGTGTGGACCTTGGATATAATAAATATGTAAACTCTGTAACAGCTTTTGGTGTTACGAAATCTACTACAACTTCATATTTATGTTATGGTTTTGGTGCAACAGTAGCAGTTCAGTGCAAGCTCGGAAAGAATATGGCTATTCAGCTTGGTGCAGATGCTGCTTATCTTTGGGGAAATAAGGTAGAAGTTGTAACAACTGTAGGTTCAAAGTCAGATACTTCTTCTGATGATTACAAAGCAACTGCTTTCTATTTTATTCCTGATATTTCCTTAGTTTATAGATTCTAATTTTTCTTTCCCTCTGCAAAAAGGTCTTGAAAGCGTTTTGCAGGGCCTTTGGCAGGGGGTGAACATATTATTACAATCTGTTATAATCAAATTATCATGAAGAACAAACAAAAGAACGAGCTTGCAGTTTGTGGGTTCGCGACAGTTAAAAAATTAGAAAAGAATCATCCCGAAAAAATAACCCGTCTTTATTTTACAGAAGAAAAAGCGCCTCTTTTTGGTGGCCTTTGTAAAAAACTCGCAAAAAATCATGGCATTTATAATATGAAACCGACAGAAGAATTGGAAAAACTCTGCGGTACAGTTCATCATCAAGGTGTTGTTGCCATGATACAGGCTCCTGTCATTGAACAGATTGACTCAGATATCACAGATTCCTGGATTCAAAATAAAGAAAATGCAATTTTATTGGACAGAATTGGTAATGCAAATAATTTTGGAGCAATTGTCCGCTCTGCTGCTTTTTTTGGCATAAAGAATATTGTAATTCCTATGGATGAAGCACAAAGTTCAATAACAACTTCATCTTATCGTGTGGCAGAAGGTGGAATGGAGTATGTAAACATTTATTCCGTACGTTCAATTGCACGACTGCTGGAAGTTCTCCAGGGAAAAATGATTCGCATTGGAACAGATTTGAAGGCAACAAAAACTGTCAGTGAATTGAATCAGTTAAAGCAAAAGAATCTTCCTTTTCTTATTGTTCTTGGAAATGAGGAAAACGGAATCAGTGATGTTGTAAAAAAGAATTGTGATGAACTTGTGATAATTCCTTGGGCCGGAATGGCAGATGGTGAGAGCAATGTAATTGACAGTCTTAATGTTGCCCAGGCAAGTTCAATCATTTTTTACGAATTGAGTAAATAGTTTCAGACTTAAGATGCCTCAAACTTTTCTTGGTTTTTATTAACTGGAAATCAATTGCCAGTGTTACTGGTATTTGACGATATAATTGCTGCTTAAAAGGCAGCTTATAGGAGTATTTAATGAAAAATTATTTTGATTTAAGTGGTCAGGTTGCTGTAGTAACTGGTTGTTCTACAGGACTTGGTGTACAGATGGCAAAAGCTTTAGCCAATCAGGGCGCTAAGATTGTTGCCATTGCAAGACGTAAGGAGCTGATTGAAGCTGTAGCTAAAGAAATTGCTGATACCTACAAGGTCGAAACTTTGGCAATTACTTGTGATATCACAAGCACAGAAAAGGTGAACGCTGCTGTAGATGAAATTATGGCAAAGTTCGGACGTATCGATATTGTTATTAACAATGCTGGTACTGGTGCTGTTGCTCCTGCAGAAGACATTACAGATGATCAATTCTATAATGAAATTAATATAGACATGTTCGGTTCTTTCAGAATTGCCCGTGCCGTTGCTAAAAAAGCAATGATTCCAGCAAAATATGGAAGAATCATCAATATTGCCTCAATGTATGGACTTGTTGGAAATAAGGTTGCTCCTTGTTCTCCTTACCATGCAGCAAAGGGTGGTGTTGTAAATATGACTCGTGGTTTGGCTGCTGAATGGGGTAAATACAACATTACAGTAAATGCTATTTGTCCTGGATATTTTTATTCGCCATTGACAAAAGAAACTTTGGATTCTGATTTCTTCCAGCAGAATGCTCAGACAATGATTCCATTAAGCCGCTATGGTAACGAGGGTGAATTGGATACAGCTGCAATCTTCCTTTCAAGCCCGGCTTCTTCTTATGTTACAGGTGTAATTCTGCCAGTTGACGGCGGATATACAGCAATGTAATTTGTATAGAAAGACTAAATAAAAAAAGCCGTACATCGATTCTATTATGGTTTCGCTGTACGGCTTTTTAATTCCCTCACTGTTATCAGCATTGTAAGGGAAATGTATTAAAGTAAAAAGTATTAAACCTTGAACAAATCTACCTGAGCACCAATCTTATCAATTGTTGCTTTTACAGTATTAGAAATACCACTCAAAGTAGCACCAGTTTCATTGATTTTCTGAGCACCTATGGCCATTTCTTCCATACTTATACTCATGTCTTCTGTTGTTTCTTTCAGGGCATTCATATCATTTACAACTGCATCACTCTGAACAGCCATATCTTTAGAAGAATTACGAACTTCGATTGTGTTATCATTCATGCTACGGAGAGCATCTGTAATTTGTTTAGAACCGGAGTTTTGTTCTTCCATTGCAGCTCTAATCTGAAGTACGAGTTCATCAGTTTCTTTAAGTTTTGTAGAAACGACAGCAGGAGAATCACTTGCTTCTGTAGAAGAAGATACAACTTCAGAAATTGAAGAACGGATGATATTCAACTGTTCACCAATCTTCTTTGACTGAGCAGAAGATGTTTCTGAAAGTTTACGGATTTCGTCTGCAACAACGGCAAATCCTTTTCCGGCTTCACCTGCATGTGCAGCTTCGATTGCAGCATTCATAGCAAGCAGGTTTGTCTGAGATGCGATGGAAGAAATTGCCTGGTTTGCTTCCTGAAGCATCTGAGATTGGCTTTCAATTTGCTTGATTCTTTCGTTTACATTCTGCTGTTTCAAAATACCTGCTTCGGCATTAGACTCAAGACTACTGAAGGATTCGTTCATCTTTTCTACAGAATTATTAACTGACATGATGTTACCAATCATTTCTTCAACGGCAGCAGAAGCCTGGGTAACACTGGCAGACTGATCTTCAATCATCTTATCGAGATTAGCGATGTCTGTAGAAATAACCGTAACGTTGTCATTTGTATTTGAAACGCTATTGCTCTGATTTTTAATTTGTTCGTGGATACTTTCAATATTTGCAATAATCTGTGTGATAGAAGTTGCTGTGTCGGTTGTACCAGTTGCAAGTTCTTCACCACCTCGGCTTAATTCAACCTTAGATTCCTTAATATTTTTAACAATATCCTGAAGTTTATCCATAAATAAGTCGAACTCAATAATCAAATCACCAATTTCATCACGTTTAAAGAGCTTACATCTCTTTGTTAAGTCAGCATCACCACTTGCAAGGTCTGTAAGGAATACAGTTACGTTTCTGATTCGGTACATAATCCAGTTTGTGAATGTGAAACTAACGATAGATAAGAGAATTACAACAGCGATTACAACCGGAACTACAATTGTCATTGTATTTGTCTGAACAGCCTTGATAACTTCCATTGACTTTGCAACAAAGAGCATACCAGAAACTGTTCCATTAGAATCGATTAATGGACTGTAGCTTGTGTAATAAGGAATGCCATTGATTGTGTTGTCACCAGTGTATTTTTTTCCGCCGTAGAGAACCTGTTTTGTGATGGCATCATTGTCCAGTTTGGTTCCAATAAGTTTATTGCCCAAAGTAGTAGCCATTCGGACATTACCCTTGAAAACCGTACAATCAACACCGTAATTTGATGAAACAATACTGATGAGTGTATCATCTCCACTATCTGAAAGGTCATAGCCTGCTACAACAACACCGACTATTTCGTTTCCTTCGTGAATAGGTGCGGCTGAAATAAGACCATATCCTATATCACCGATTGTTTCAAATGCAAATGTTACTTTTCCAGAAAATGCTTCTTTTACAAAAGCGCTGGAAGATAGATTTGTACCAGTTTTAACAGCAGTTCCACTGACAACAACTCCATCTCTTCCTGCAATTGCAAGTACATCCAATCCGAAGATTTTTGCCTGTTCTTTTACATAAAAGTCTGCAATTTTTGGATTTTTGTTTGTTAAAGCATCTTTGGTTTCTGGTTCATTAGAAAGAATGTTTGAGTAGCGTGTAACGTTATCTGTCCAGTCTTCTATAAGATAAATAACTCCATTTGCTGTAAAGCCCAAATCTTTTTCTGTGTTTTTTATCTGCTTTTGTCCAAAAACTGATAGAGCTATTGTAGAAATAAAAACGGAACAGAATATAACGGAACCAACCATCATTCCAATAAGTTTCCATTTTAGCGGTACATTTCGTTTTGCGTTTGTTTGAAAACGATCAAGTTCTTTTACTTTCCTTGGCATATAAACCTCTCAAATCATGATGTGAAAAAATTGTGTAATATAATAAATTGTTATTATATTATCGTACTGTTTTTGTGTAAAAGCAAGAGAATTGTAGTTAGTAAATTGGATAGAGTGACCGCAAAAAATGCAGTCACTCTAATGTTTAATATTTCAGTAAGTTTGGTAATTTATCGAGAGTAACAGCTAAATCACTGTTGTAAATATCTAATTTGTGGGTATCTGGATTTTTTGACTGTCCGTTCCAGAAGTTTTCTGCATTTTCTTCTTTTTTACTGTCATTCCAGACCATAAAATATGACCACCAGGCACCGTCGCTTTCCATTTTTTCAAGGCTTGGAATTACACCGCATTCGCTGAGGGCAACTGGTTTTGTTATATCAATGTTGGCATATTTTGTATAACTTGAGCTCTGGCTTGAATAATCATTGTTTCGCGGATAAATATCAACACCAATCATGTCGACATATTCTGAGCCTGGATAAAACTTTTTATTCTGTCCATTCCAGAGCCAGATTAAGTTGTGAACGCCTTTTGTTTTTGTAAAATAATTATACATGAGCTTCCAGAGTTCTACGTAACATTCTGCACATACATCTTCATTTGTGGAAACTGAATATTCTTTTTTGGCTTCATTGTATTTTGTTGAGTTTCCTGCTCCCCACCAGAACCAGGCTGTTCCTGTATTTCCGTAAAGACCAAGATTTCCTGCTCCTTCGTGCATTGGGCGCCAGATTACAGGAACTTCGGCATACTGAAGTTTTAAAAGTTCTTTGGCAATTACATCTAAATCTGCAATGATTTCTTTATATTCTTCGCTGTCGGTTTTCCATTCGTGCTTGTCTGTATCATAAGGAATACGGAAGCTGGTTTCTTTTGGAGCAAAGGAGCCTGTTTTTCCACGAGAAGCTGTTGGATCCCGCCAGTGCCAGCAGAAGGCAACAATTCCCTGATTATTTGTGATTTGGTTTCCATTATAATCTAATCCGTTCCAAAAGCTGACGGCTCTTTCTGTCTGTTTGTTTCTAGCACTCCAGCCAAGACTTGTGTAATTCATAAAATCAAAGCCCATCAAGGCCGGGTATTTTTGTGTTTTATCATAAACCTGCTGGAGTTGGTTGAAGCTGTCATCCCAGGCATTTTCCATTTGTCCGGTAATGATTTTTTTACCATAAACATCGCGCATATAATTGAAAAGGCGTTTTGCTTGAATTGTAGCTTCTGGATCAGAAAGTCTGGAAACTACATCTTCATCGGCTGTGATGTGTTCTGGTGCTTTTGAACTTTTTTCTTTTGTGGCTGTGGTTGATGTTGAAGTGCAGCTTACAAAGCTTATAAGTGCTATAAAAGAGAAGATAAAAATTGCTGTGTTCATGGTAGATTTCATTGTATAGCCTCCTGCAAAAATAAAAATCTAAATATTTAATAATAAATCATATAAAAGCGGAATTATCAGGCTATTTTAAATTAACAGATATTTGTAAAAAATCAAGTGTTTTTAGTTAAATTTGGGTAAATATTTATAAAATTAAGTAATATTAGTTAAAAAATAAAAGGGCTGTCGCGAAAAATGGATAGCCCTTTTGATATTTTTGTATTTTTAGATTAATAAGCGATGTAGAAAATTGAGAAGAACATGTATACGCTGCCTGCAAGGAATACAAGATTACTTACAAAATGCATGTATTTTATGTTCTTAATATGATAGAAAATTACTCCTAAGAGGTAGAAAGCTGCGGCTCCCATCAACATTCCAAAAGATTTTGGTGAAAGGGAAACCAGAAGGTATTTAATCAATGCGAATCCTGAAAATCCTGCGAGAATATATAATGCTGCTGTAATTTTTTTGTGTTTCTGCCCTGCAATTCCATAGAAGAGTATGCCTGCAAGAACGAGTCCCCATACAATGCCAAAGAGAATCCAGCCTGGTATTTTCTGGATTTTTGTAATTGAATATACGGTATATGCAAATCCTATTGTGAGGAAGGAGAAAATATGTGAAAGTCTGTCAAAAACCTGTTTTGCAATGAGGTTTGTAAGGGAATGTTGGAGACATGAAAAGAGGTACATCAAAATCATTGAGGCACCAAAGAGGGCGTTACAAACGATGGTCAGGCTTTTAAAGCTCATTCCGTCCTGGATTCCTAAAGTAACGAGAATTGCGGTTGCAGCAACGGCAAGGGCGGAACCGACTCCCTGAACAACTGAGCTTGCAATTTCTTCACCAGTTGTGAGACGTCTCTGTTTTTTTTCCATTTCGATTATGGCGCGGGCATTTTTTACTCTTCGTTCTGCACGTTTTTTTGCTCGCTCAGTTTTTGCGTAATCTTCTGCGGCGTATTTTGCCTTTAAGCGTTCCGGATCTTCGGCATATTGAATATTTATTTCTCTAATCTGATTTTCATAATCAGTTTTGAGCTGCTTTAGGCGTGACTGTTTTTTTTGCTTTATGCATTTTAGGGTAGATTTTCGGACTGCTTTGGAAGCAATCTCATCTTGAATAGTTTCTGTAATAGCCATTTTAATTTATGCTCCTTCTTCGGTATAATTCATATAAAAGAACGCCGGCTGCTACCGAAACGTTCAAACTATCTATTTTTCCACAGGTTGGAATGGAGACAATTGAATCGCACTGTTTTTTAAGCAATTGGGCAATTCCTGTTCCTTCGCTTCCCATGATGATTACTGATTTATTAGAGAAATCTATTTTTCCGCAGGTTTCGCCGCCTGCATCTGCACCATAAATCCAGAATCCGGCTTCTTTTAATTTTTCCACCGCGCGCACCAAATTATTCACAATTGCAACCGGAACCCACGCGCTGGCACCTGCACTTGTTCTTGCAATTACTTCATTACCGGCAATGTCATTTGCGCTGTTATGATCCGGGATAATTACCAGATTTGCACCAAACTGGTCGCAGCTTCTTAAAATTGCGCCGACATTGTGGGGGTCTGTTACGCGGTCTAAAATAACAACTGTAATTGCTTGATTTGAACTGCCTGCAAGCTGCTCTTTAATCCAGGCATCTAAATCTACAAGATTTGCAGGCTTTTTTTCTTCTCCCTGAATACAGAGGACAATTCCTCTGTGATCCTGTAATGCCTGAGGTAATTCTCCAACAAGTTGATTCAATTTGCTTTCATCAACCTGAGTATTTGGAATTCCGGCTTTTTTTGCAGCTTCCAGAATTTTTTTAATTCTTGGACCAGGTTTACTGTAAAAAATCTCAAATTTGGGAGAAGAATTTTTATCCTTTGCAGATTTGCTTGAATTATCTTTTACAGATAAAACCTGTTCTTCAATTGCATGGAATCCTGTAATTACTTTAGACATACATTTTTATTCCGACAGTTTTATTGATTCTTGCTGAAAAATTATCTTCCGCAGCACTGTTTGTATTTTTTTCCGCTGCCACATGGACATGGATCGTTTCTGCCGACTTTAGCTCCAACGCGTTTTACTGTTGTTGGGATTACGTTTCCGGCTACATATTTCCATTCACCATCGATATTTTTGAAGAGGGAAATTTCGTGATGAATATCATGCATCTGGTGTAAAGTATAGTCAGCAGTAAATTCAACAATCTGCTCATCATCTTTTTCGCCTTTTTCTGTGCGGATAATCTGAAGACCATTCCACTGTGACTGATTGCTCCAGTCTTCGGTTGCCTTTCGGTCGATTTCGGCAATATCTTCGCCTTCTGAGCAGGAATTGATGATAAAGTCAATTTCGTGTTTTACATAAGAAGAATAACGTGCTCTCATACAAGCTTCTGCTGTTGGAGCTTTAATCTTACCTTTAATAATTGGTTCACAACATTCGCTATAAGTTTTTCCTGAACCACAAGGACATAAATCTTTATTTTCACTCATAGGCTACATAATAATATATTTCTTTCAGATAGTAAATTGCCATTTCAGACGGTGATTTTAGACGGTGAATTGCCAGTCATGTTTTGGATAACGGCCTTTCATTTCCTTGCAGATTTCTTTCCAGGAGCCCTTCCAGAAGCCTTCAAGGTCGTCGGTAATTTGCAGGGGACGGTTGGCAGGGGAGAGCAGGCGGAAGAGTATTTTTGTATCCATGATTTGTGGGGTTTCTATACAGCCAAAAAGTCTCTGAATTATGATTTCGATTACGGGGCGGATTATAAGCTGAGTTTTATCCTGTGGAGAGGCAAGCAGTTCATATTTTACCTTGCATTTTTTCCCGTTGGGCAGGCTGATTGAATCCGGTACTTGCTTTTGGATTTTCTGTCCATTTAAAAACCAGAAAAGGGCATCGTAAACAGTCTGGGCATTCAGCGGAGAGGAATTGTGGATAAAAGGAAGCAGCCATTCTTCTGCCTTTTCTGCAAGGGAAGCTTCGAGGGGGATTTCTATTGGGGCTTCCATGGAGATTTCTGTTGCAGTTGTTTTCTGCGTACTGGTATTTTGCTGATTGTAAAACTTTACCCTGTTCATAAAATCCTGGATTTTGGAATCTATTGGAAGACAGTCTAATCCTTTTTTGTGGATTTCGGTCATCCAGGCGGCTGCATAATCTTCTTTTTGGGGAATAAGTTTTTTCTGGCTTAGAATTAATTCTCCGTAAGTAGTTTGCTCGCTTTTCTGGATTTTTCCATTTTCAAAGGAGGAGACGGTTTTTGTTATGGTGTGATTTTTGAGCCAGCTTTCTACCTGATTTGAAGGCAGCGCTTCAAAGGCAAAAATAATTCCTTCGTTTCTTCCTGCAAGAACTTCCGGGGCAACAATCCATTCGGAATCTTTTGAATATTTTGAATACTCTGAATACTGTGAATGCACGGAGGCCGTATCTGCAACAATTGCCTTTCTTCCGCTTGGAAACTGGTATTCTGTGTTTTGCACTCCTTTTTCGGAAAGGCGTTTTGCAAGCCGGTCGGGATAACCAGATAAAATCAAAAGCTCCTTGGAGCTTGCAAGCGGGGAAAGTTCTTTAGCTTGTGGAGCGATTTTTGACAGGCGCCTTTGTAAATCTGCACAAAAATTATTTTGAACTTCTTTAGAGGAAGAGGCAAACGTGCTGTAACTGAGAATCAGTTTTTCGCCAGCTTCCCGGCAGTTCAGCAGCTTTGAATCTATGGCAATACAGGCAAGGCGGATTTCGATTCCAAGCGAAAGGGCAGTTTTTCCTTTTGGAGTGATTCTCCCATCCTTGCCGATTAGCTGCAAATCCTCCAAAAGTTTTTTACTTGCCTTCCAGGAATTTTCTGGCGGGGAATCCAGCCAATTTATTGAAGAAAGATTGTAAATTCCTCGTTCGGTACATTCCAAAACCAGAGAAGTTAAATCAGTTCTCAAGATTTCTGGGGCAAGCTCTTCTATGCGTGCTTCATTTTCCTGCCAGAGACGAATGCATTTTCCTTCTTTCTCACGTCCAGCGCGACCTTTTCGCTGTTCTGCCGAAAATTTGCTTTCATTTTCGGTAATCAGATTTTCCATGCCGGTTGAAAGATTTATCCTGTTTACCCTTGCCAGCCCCGAATCAATGACACAGGTAATTCCCGGTACTGTCAGCGAGGTTTCGGCAATTGCAGAGGACAGAATGATTCTGATTGCATTTTTATTTCCACCGCTGATTATGTATTTTTGTTCTTTCAGGTTTATGCTGGAATGTAAAATTGAGATTTCTATTTCTGGCTTGCTTTCCGACTTTGTTTCTTCTTGCTGCTTCAGAAGTTCATGAAGATTTTCTGCACATTTTTTAATTGCCTGAATACCCGGGAGAAAAACCAGAATGCCTTCTCCTCTTTTGACCGAAGATTTATTTGAGTAAAGTTCATTCAAAATAGCTTCTTCAACTGTCAGCTCTGGTTCGTAGACGGTTTGAATCGGAAAAAGCCTGCCCGGAATATTTATGACAGGTACAAAATTGATTATGTTGTTGCAATTACAATTTCCATCACTCAAATACTCAAGAATTTTTTGAGTATTGATGGTGGCAGACATGATGATGACGTATAAATCATCCCGCAGTTGCATTGCTTCCTTTAAAAAGGCAAGATTCAAATCTGTATAAACCGAACGTTCATGAAACTCATCAAGAATTACGACGGAATAATCTTCAAGAATCGGGTCATTTTGCAGGTAACGGACCAAAATTGCTTCGGTAACAACTTCAAGCCGGGTTGCTTGTGAAGTCTTGTTTTCAAGATGGATTTTGTAACCGCAAGTTTGACCGCAGGGAGAATCTAAAAGTTCTGAAATTCGATTTGCAACGCCAAGAACGGCCAGACGGCGCGGTTGGGTCATCAGAATTTTACCGGGTAGTTTTTCTGCAAAGTTTTCGAGTAATCCAATTGGAAGAATTGTTGATTTTCCAGCTCCAGTTTGTGCAGTCAGAAGCAGGAAATGGGAAGGAGACTTTATCAAACTGCTGCAAATCTCATCTAAATAGGGATAAATTGGAAACTGATTCAAGTGTCTGCTGCTGTCTTGCGTCATAAGGTTGTTTTATTTTAGCACAATCTCTAGCACAATCGGACAAAAATATGCTCAAAATACTGAAAATTTTCAGAAAAAAATAAAAAAAAGCTAAAAAAACTACCCAAACGGGTGGGGAATGATAGATTGTAATTTTTTATATTTATACTGCAAAAATATAATAATAAATAATTAACAATCAAATGGAGGATTTGTTAAAATGTTTGGAAAAAAAGTATTTGCAATCTTTGCTGTACTCGCAATTTTTACTTTTGGTGCATTCGCTTATGACGGAACAGTTTTCAGCTGCGAGATTCTTGAAGCTTACTCAAGCACAAGATTTGACGAAATTATTGGTTCTGATGAGTTTGAACAGGCTCTTTATGAAGAAGTTGCAGCAGACGCTGACGGAACTGTAGATAAGTTTTTTGCTATCACTCAGGATTCAATTGATGACGAAGATATGGATGTAATTGAAGGCGTAGAAGATTACATCGATAGAAAATTCGATTATTCAAATGGTGCAACTATTGCAACAGGTATTGTTAGAAACAAAAATAGTGACGGTGAAGACGGCTGGTATGTTGTATCTAACTATACAAACCGCAATGGCTGGTCTCACTATATGTTCTATTTCCATGTAGCATACTAATTAAATAGCATACTAATTATTTGGAGGATACTTGTATGAACAACGATTCAATTTCAGGCTACAAAAAACTTGAAAACACAAAAGGCATCACAACTGACTGGCTTTTTGAAGAACTTAAGAAGGTTACTCTTTCTTTTGGAACACCGACAATGGGCGAAATGCTCAAAAAACCGGCTGTAACATGGAAAATCGGAAATTATACGGTTTATGTTCAGGCTGATGAATCAAAAATTCAGATGGGCGGAGTCGTTACAGAGAGCATAGGAAAAAATCTTTTTAAACAAGTCGGAATTGGTTTGCTTACAGGAAATTTCGCAGGTTCAAAAGACAATGCAGAATCTGACCGTGCCGTTGAGGAATTGTATAAAGTCGTTGTTCAGCTTGTAGGTGGTCAGCCTGTTGAAAATATTACATCTAATGTTTCAACAGGAATTGAAAAATCCTTCTACATGGAACAGAAAGTATTCTCCATCACTGCAAAATACAATATTTATCTTGAAGATAAAACTCCAGTTTATTTTATTCAGAGCGATTTAACTCATCTTAATTATACAATTTGTAGGGAAGATACCGAAATCTTCAAGCTTAAGAAAAAGCTGATTGCGCTTCTTCCTGAATTCTCAATTTTTGAAGATGGTTCAGAAATCGGACATTTGAAGAAAAAGCTTAAGCTTACAAAACCTGAGATTGTCGGAGAAATCAAGGGAAAAAATGTATGTCTTAAAGGTGATGTGTTCGGTAATAACTACGAAATCGAATTTGACGGAAAAGTTGTTGCAACTGTGGACACTGCGGTACTCACATGGGGCGACTGCTACCGAATTAAGGTGCGCGAGGATTCACTTCAGGATTACGTCATGATTTTTGCAGTTATAATTGATAACGTAATAGACGCAGAAAATTCATAATATTACACGCTATATCTGGCTGACGAGGAGAGTTTTTTTAATTAAGACCGTTTGCTTCTGTATCAAACGGTCTTTTTTCATTTTTATTGTTATAAATAGAAAAATTGAGTATAATCGGGGCAGAATAAGAAACTCCAAAAGAGGAAGGAAATGGCAGATACTTTACTAAGCAAATACGGAAAATATTTTCAGGAAATGGCAAAGGTTTCTACGGCAGCTTCTAAGATTGATGAAACTTGTGTATATCAGGAAGCAAATGAAGCAACCAAGGTGTATATGCGTATGCTCATGCGTGATACAATTCTTCCTGATTCCGGTTTGAATAATGTCGAAAACTTCAAAGCTTTTTATGATGCAGTTACAAAAGAAGGAAAACACGGACTTATCATGCTGGAGCATTATTCCAATATGGATTTACCGGGAATTATTTATCTTTTACAAAAACATGGAGAAGACTGGTCAACAGATTTGGCAGACAGAATAGTTGCGATTGCAGGAATGAAGCTCAACGAATCTGATCCTGGAATCCGTGCTTTTACAGAATGTTTTTCACGTGTTGTAGTTTATCCATCCCGCAGTCTGGCCGCTTTTGAAAGTCGCGATATTCCAGAAGAAGAAAAAGAAGAAGAAGCAAAGCGTGCAAAGAAAATCAACTTTGCGGCAATGCGTGCTATGGACGGTTGCAAACGCCGTGGACAAGTTATTGCAGTTTTCCCAAGCGGAACTCGTTATAGACCAGGCAAACCGGAAACTAAAAAGGGATTACGCGAGATGGACAGCTATCTCCGCCTCTTTGATATCATGATTCTTGTTTCAATCAACGGAAACTGCCTTAGAATCAATCCGGAAAGCCCGGACAACATGCTTTCTGATTTGGTTGTACCGGATAAAATCACAATGACAGCAAGTCCAATCATCGAATGTAAAAAGTTCCGTAACGATATTCTTGCAAAACTTCCTTCTGATTGTCCTGATCCAAAAGTTGAGACAGTTGCAGCAGTGATGAAGGTTCTGGAAGATTTGCATGAAGAAACAGAAAAGAAACTCAGTTCAAAATAAATAGGAAGGTGAAAAAATGGCATTGGTCAATTTAGAGAAAGAGCTTAGCAGTACAAGTTATCCTGGACGTGGAATTATTGCAGGTCTTTCGGAATGTGGAAAATATGCAATTTCTGCTTACTGGACTATGGGCCGTAGTGCAGGCAGCCGTAACCGTGTTTTTGTTACAGATACAGAAAATGGTTCAGAAGTTGTAAGAACAAAGGCTTTTGATGAAAGTCTGATTGCAGGTGATCCAAGCCTGATTATTTATGCTGCTGTTCGTGTTTTAGATGATAAAACAATTGTTACAAATGGTGACCAGACAGATACAATTTTTGACGGATTGAAAAAAGGACTTACTTTTGAGCAGTCTTTACGCAGCCGCAAGTATGAACACGATGCTCCAAATTATACTCCGCGTATTTCTTCCCTTCTTGATGTTACTGGCGGAAAATACGAATATGCGCTTTCTATTTTGAAGAGCGACGAAGGAAATCCAGAAAATACCCTCAGATTTACTTATACTTATGATAATCCTCAGAAAGGCCAGGGGCATTATATCCATACTTATATGGGTGATGGAAATCCTCTTCCAAGCTTTGAAGGTGAACCAGTTAAACTTGGACTCAGCGGAAATATTGATGAGCTGACAGATAAAATCTGGAATGCGCTCAATGCCGACAACAAGGTTTCTCTTTTTGTAAGATTTATTGAAATTGCAAGCGGTAAATACGAAGAACGCATTTTGAACAAAAACAAATAACTAGATAAAAAAGGGCTGCCCATCGTTCGACGGACAGCCCTTTTTCAATTATTTAGGTTCCTGCACTTTGTCTTTTTCTTTCTTTACTTTATTATCAAGTAAATCCATAGTTTTATTAAGTGCAGCGGCAAAATCATAATCATCACTTGAAACGTGAGCCTGAAGCCCCCATTTGAAGTTTACAGTTGTATCAAAAGAATATGCTTTGTCGTGTTTGATTTTCATGATTAAATCGACAATCAAATCATCAGCATATCCGATTCTTTTTAATTTAGTTTCAACTAAGTCTGATTGTTTTTGGTCAAGAGTAAATCCTACAGCATCAATTTTTTTAGTCATAATAATCTCCTGCGAAGGTCGAACCTTCTTTCTAGTATAATAAGTCTTGCATATTCAACATATACAAGAAAAACTTTTTAACTATATTAAGTATACTATAGAAATCGCGAAAAAGGAAAAAAAATTGCATAGATTATTGTGCATATTGAAAAAATATCGGTCTATGTGTATAGTATGATTGTATGGCAGATAAAAGATTCACGGTTTTGGATTTGCTCGATTTAGATTTATCCGGACATGATGCTTTGCATTTAAAATGCATTGCCGGTCGCCGAGGTTTGCCACGTGCCATTACAATTCCAGAAATCAATCGTCCAGGGCTGGCTCTCTGCGGATTTTATGAAAATTTTTCCAGTAACCGTGTTCAACTCTTTGGACGTGGTGAAACTGCCTATCTTCAAAAGCTTCATAAAGATAAAGAAATCCATACACTTAAAAAATTCTTCACAGATGATTTGCCTTGCTGTATTTTTTCCTACAACATGGAACCTACCGAAGAATTCCGCCAGCTTGCCGAAGAAAACTGCTGCCCTGTTTTGCAGACTGATTTGACTTCAACTGAATTTTCAAACCGCATTATCCGTGTTTTTTCAAATATTTTTGCTCCAAAAAAGACAATTCATGGCGTTCTTGTAGAAGTTTATGGTATCGGAATCTTTCTGACCGGACATTCAGGTGTTGGTAAAAGTGAAACTGCCCTTGAGCTTGTAGAACGAGGACATCGTCTGGTTGCTGATGATATCGTTGAAATCCGATGTGTAAATGGAAATACTTTGCTTGGCCGCGGTGCAAACACAATGATAAGTCACCACATGGAAATCCGCGGTCTTGGAATTATAAATATTTCTCAGCTTTACGGGGTTGGTGCAATCCGAAATCAAAAGGAAGTCCAGCTTATCGTTCAGCTTGAAGATTGGGATTCATCAAAAGCTTATGATAGACTTGGTACGGAAGTAAAGTATCAGGAAGTTTTGGGAGTAAAGATTCCAATTATTGAAATCCCTGTTCGACCTGGCCGTAACCTTCCAATTATTATAGAAGCCGCAGCCATGAACGAACGCTTAAAGGAAATGGGCTATAATGCTGCCAAGGATTTCAATCAGAATGTTCTTAAGTGGATGGAAACTGGCGATGCCAAAACCATTTTCTATGGAAATGATGACTCTTATTAATTTACTAGAAAAAAATAATAAAAAGTGTTTTAATACACTATAAAATATATAACGATTCTTTAAGGATTTTATTATGATAGAGAAAATATTGACTGTAAAAAACCGTGCTGGAATACATGCCCGCCCCGCTGCAATTATTGCTCAGACTGCAAACAAGTTTAAAAGCGAAATCAATCTGACCCGCGACGATGCAACTGTAAACGCAAAATCAATCATGGGTGTTATCGCAATGGGAGCCGGCTACAACACACAAATGACTCTGACAGTCACCGGCCCCGACGAATCCGAAGCCGCCTCCGTAATAGAATCGTTATTCGAAAGCAAGTTCGAGGAAGAGTGAAAAAATTGCGAGCAGTGCGCAGCAATTTTTTCACGTCTATTATATAAAAATCTGCGAAAGCAGATTTTACCAAATTTGAGAACAAAGAGGCGTGATTTGCAATTTGTTTTACGTCTCTTATAAAAAGTTCGCGTAAGCGAACTTTCCAATTGGAAAAGTACAAATGTACGGTAAACAATTGATTTTACGAGACGTAAAAATAAGAAGTACGGTGTGCAATTTTTTCACGTCTCTAATAAAAAAGTTCGCGTAAGCGAACTTACCAAATTGAAAAAGATTAGTTCACCACACCAACACCTGCATGCAGAAAAAAGGAGTATTTTATGAAGCAAATTACAGAACGACAAAAAGAAGTCCTAACATTCATTTCTGAATTTACAGAAGAAAATGCCTATCCACCTACAGTCAGGGAAATTGGAGATCATTTTCAGATTTCCCTCCGTGCAGTTCAAGATCACATTGCTGCCTTGCAGAAAAAAGGTTTCTTATCACAGAGCCAGAAACGTTCCCGCTCAATAAAAGTTCTTTCAGATGTACGCGAAAAAGAACCACAGCTTTTCGTTGGCCGTGTTCCATTATTGGGAACAGTTGCCGCAGGAAAACCTCTTTTGTGTGAAGAAAATCTTGACGGTTATGTAAATCTTACAGAACCCTTTGTCCGCCCGGGAAAAAGTTATTTTGCCCTTAGAGTGCGCGGAACCAGTATGATAAATGCCGGAATCCTGGAAGGTGATTTGGCAATTGTAGAACAGTCAAATACTGCCGTTGATGGTCAGATTATAGTTGCAGTAATAGATGACGCAATCACTCTAAAACGATATTACAAAGAAGCAACCAGAGTCAGACTTCAGCCGGAAAATCCAGACTTCCAGGCAATATACTGTCAGGATGTAAGAATCGTCGGAATCCTTTCAAACATCGTGCGTACTTACTAAAGCAATAAAGCAATTTACTAAAACAATACAAAAATGGCAGTTCCTGTTTATTTATACACCGGCCCGGAGTTCGGACTCAGAACCGAAGCCGTAGATACAATCAAAAAGAATCTCAAAAAACAATATGGCGAAGTTGATGAACACCTCTTCTACCTGCTTGAAACTCCCTTTTCAGAAGTAATGACAATCCTTTCTAGCGGAACCCTTTTTTCATCCGCTACCTGCATTGTCTGCAAAAACGCCGAACTCTTAAAAAAGAAAGAAGATATCGCCCTTCTTGAAGACTGGATAAAAGACGCAGAAGAAACCTCTGTCCTCATCCTTATTTCCGACGAAATCTCAGTGGATTCAAAAGTCGAAAAACTAATTCCCCAGCCAAACCGAAAAAAGTTTTGGGAAATGTTTGATAATGAAAAACTGCCCTGGGTTCAGAACTTCTTTAAGAAAAACGGCTACACAATCGAAGAAGATGCCGCCCAGCTCATTCTTGATATGGTAGAAAACAACACAGAAGCCCTGCGGAATGAATGTTCAAGATTTTTTGTTTGTTTTCCAAAAGACCATGTGATTAATGCCAACGACGTAGATTCACTTTTAATTTATAACCGGGAAGAAGATGCCTTTACTCTCTTTAATCAGATTTCCGATTCATCAGATTCCCCTCAAAAAAGATTGGAAAGTGGTATAACAGTTTTACAAAAAATCAGACTTTCAAAGGAAAATAGCTCTGTTACAATAATAGCCGGCCTTGCGTCCTGCTTTAGAAAACTAGTTTTATGGCATAAAATCAATTCTAATGGTTTTGCCGCAGATTCATTTACTCTAAAAACCAACGGCTTTTCCAGCACAATAATGCAGAAGCAATATAAAAACGCTGCAAAAATATGGACTACAGGACAGGCAACTGCAATTCTGGCAGTTTTGTCGTCTACAGACATGCAGATTCGTTCAGGCGGAACAATGATGGAAGATGTACTTTTACAAAAAATGATTTATGAAATCGTTATAAAAAAAGGCGCCTCTATTCAAGCTCCAGACTATTCAGAAGGTTTTTAAGAGCCTCAATCTCTTCTTTACTGAAGGTTGAACCCTTACCCATTTTCTGATGATCCGGAGACCAGCTTCTTAAATCATACTTTGCAGGCCGTCCGCCCCATGAAACAAGATTCAATTCCGTTTTCCATCCACCCTTACTTTCAGACAGAGTTCCAAGATTTTTTACAATTTGAAAAGAAAAATCATCACTCATTTTGATTAGATTTCCTCCTTATTTATTATTTTATCACAGATTTCAGTATAGAACAGTTTTTTAAAATAAGTTAAAATAAAAAAGTTGATTTGTAATGTTTTAAAATCAATAGTATAATTTGAATAATTAATATAAAAATTAATTTAATAAGAGAGGATTGTTATGAAAAAAATTGCATTAAGCGGTTTTTCCCTTTTGTTGATTTTATTCTTTGTGTCCTGCGGATCTAAGCCAGCACCTGCGCCAGCACCTGCTCCAGAGCCTCCAAAGATTGAAGAACCTCCTGCTCCACCAGCTCCAGAAAAAATAGTGGAAGAAATCAAAAAAGCTGATAATACACTTGCATTAAAAGGAATAGATGATGCAAGAAAAAAGGCATTGGAAAATGAAGCCGATGAGTATGCCCCTGATGAATTAGCTGCAATTGATGCCCTCTACGAAAAAATCAAGGCAAAATCAGATGATGGTGAAGATGTTTCTGCAGAAAGTTTGGATTTAGCAAACAGATATGCAGCCCTTTCAGCATACATTGATGCTTTAAAAGCAAAAGAAATAATTGATGATACAGAAATGTTCTCACTTGCTCAGTCAGTATATGATGAAGGCGAAAAAGCTCTTGAAGAATACGAAGCACTTGTAGAAGACCCTAATTCAACAGGAAAAGCTCAGTTGGATAAGGCAACAAAAGCTTCTGCAAGTTATAATTCTGTTTTGATTGTTATTTATAAAAAAATAGCAAAAGACGAAAGAACAGATGCCTTTGTTGCAAAGAAAAATGCAGACAGCGTAAAAGCAGCCGTAGCTCAAAAAGCAAAATATGATGAAGGTGTTGAATACTTTAAAAAAGGTGATTCATTGTATTCAATGCAGAGTTTTGAAAAAGCCTACGAAAGCTATGAATCTTCAAAAGACATTTTTAATGAGCTTTATAATGATATTGCAGACAAACGCGCCGCAGTTCTTAAAGCCATTGAAGAAGCAAAACGCAAGGTTGAAGAAACAGCTGATTTTGCAGAACAGGCTGACCGCGAAGTTCCATTAAGAGAAAAGATTGATGGTATCGAAGATGAAGATACTGTTCTTCTTGAAGAAGATGATTATGATGATCCTGAAGATGCCGAAGTAGATTTACCTGAAGACATCGAAGATCCAACAAAAAAACTTCTTAAATCTATAACAGGAGATGCAAAATGATGAAAAAATTATTTTCCGTATTATTAGTTTCTCTTTTGGGTGCCTCAATTTTTGCAATCAGTTACAAAAATAACATGTATCAGAAGCTTGCTGATGAATACACAAGAAAGGCACAGAGCGCAATGGATGCCGGACAATATGATGATGCTGTTAAGTATTCAAATCTTGCCGAAGAAAATGCTGAATATTCACGTGCATACATCGAAATGGCAATGAGCAGAAAAACTGCCGAAGATAGCATCACTCTTGCAAAAAATAAGATTGCCTGGGCTGATAAAATCAATGCGTCTGTTTCTTTCCCTATGGCTTACACAGCTGCTGTAGAAAACTTACAGAATGCCGAAGTTGCTTTTGCTAAAGAAGATTTCGAAAAAGCAACCGAATATGCAAAACAGGTTCTTGAATCTCTTGATGGTGTTACAGAAAAGACTCCATTACCAGAATATTATATTGTACGCCCTTGGGCAGAATCAAAAGACTGCTTCTGGAATATTGCTGCCCGTCCTTATGTTTACAACAATCCTTGGCTTTGGGAAAATCTCTATCAGGCTAACAAATCTGATTTACCAGAACCTTCAAATCCTAATTTGATTGAACCTGGTATGAAGATGAAGATTCCAAGCATAAATGGTGAATATCGTACAGGAACTTATGATCCAAAAGTTAAATACGATACTTTCTCTAAGGAAGACAAATAAAAATAAATACGATACCTAAAATAGGATAATCGTGTAGATTTTTCCCGTGTTTTGTAAGTTGCCTTGCATAGCACGGGAATTATTTTTTTAACAGCGCTTATATTTATCTTTTAAATAAAGAGCCAGAGCAGTTCCCATCAAGGCGTGTGGAAACTCTTTTGTTCCCATGCCATTAATCACTTCTTCAATTGGGATTTCCATATAATTTATATATTCATCCTCATCCAGATGCTGTTCACCAGTTGCCGTCAAATCCTCAGCTAAAAAAATGTGCACATGATTAGAAAAAAGCGCAGGATTTGGATTAACACGACCAAGCTTAGTCAGTTTTCCAGCCTTATAACCGGTTTCTTCTTCAAGTTCACGACGGGCTGCAACTTCCGCTTCTTCGCCTTCATCAATAACACCACCGGGGAACTCAACACTCAAAGCTTTTTCACCATGCCGCCATTGTTTTACCATTAAAAAATTATTATCTTTTTTCGGAATTACAATTACCCAGTCTCGGGCATTCATAATAATATAATCGCCGGTCAGCCCGGATTTTGCCGTGTTTGTCTGCTTTGTTACATCAAAAACTACAGTTTTGAGCAGGACTTCCGTTTTTTGCGTAGACCACTTTAATTTTTCATCATCGCTTGTAAAATAATCTTTCATTTATATTCCTTTTTTTTGACATATTTAAATTATGGATTTATTATAAATTATAGTGAATTAAGTAACTTTGTTTAAGATGAGCAAAATGAGAGCGGGATGATTCAAATCCCAAGGAAGGTGAGCGTATGGCAATTATTACTTTAGCACGACAGGTTGCAGCATTTGGTGATGAAGTTGGAGCTGAACTTGCAAAAAAATTAAATTATGATTTTATAAAACGCACAGATATTGAAAAACGCATTATTGAACTTGGTTTCCCGGAGGATAAGCTTCCAAAATATGACGAAAGAAAACCAGGTTTCTTTGCTTCTCTTGTAAAAGACCGCGATGAATATTTTAATCTAACCCAATACGCTTTACTCGAAGCAGCACAAAAAAATAATGTTGTAATAATCGGGCGAGGTGCTTTTGCCCTGTTTGCAAATGTACCAAATCATATTTCTGTAAGACTTGTTGCCGATGAAAAGTCCCGCCTTGACCGCCTGGAAAAAGAGTTTGGCTGGAATGAAAAGCAGGCCCGTCAGCGTATCACAAAGAGCGATGAAAACAGAAACGGCTTCCACAAAAACTTTTATAATATCGACGTTGATAATCCTATTAATTTTGACCTGGTAATAAATACCGGAAAAGTTTCTGTAGAAAACACAGCCGACATTATTGCCCGATATGCCCAAACAGTTTTTTCAGCAGAAAAAGAAAAGCTCTGCTCCGAAAAAGTTAAACTTATGCTTCAGGCTCAAACTGTAGTAAACAAACTCATTTTTGAACATAAAATCAAAATTGAGTTCCTGCACGCCAGCATAGAAGATAACACAATTGTTTTGTATGGAGTTTCTACTTCAGAAGCCATAGTTGAGCAGGCTCTGCGGATAATCAAAAACGAAATGCCGGGATATAATGCTGTTTCTTCTGTAAGTATTGTGCATAATTATAAGACTTATTAGTTTTGTCTTTCTGCATTCACTTTCTGGTTGATTTGTTTATGTGGTGAACATTCTTGACTTTTCTTATTTAATTAGGGATACTTAATTACATTATGAAGTTATCTAACAGATTTACATTTTCACGAATCATTTTGTCACCAGTTTTCTTTTTAATTTATTTTTTACCAATCTGGCTTCAGAATGCAACACTTGCAAAAATTTCAGTTTTTATTTCAATTCCTCTCCTGGCTTTTATGGAGTTTACTGATTATCTGGATGGACATTATGCCCGAAAATACAACGAAGTAAGTGATTTTGGCAAACTTTTTGACCCATTTGCCGATGTCATGGTTCACCTGGCAACATTTTTGTGCTTTATGTTCACATTCGGTAATTATGGCGGTTATCTGTATCCTGTAATTTTTATTCTCATCCTGTACAGAGAAATGACCCAGAACTTCCTTAGAATGGTTGCCGCTTCAAAAGGAACTGCAATTGCTGCAAGAAAGGGCGGAAAGATTAAGACTGTTGGATATGTAATTTCTGGCTTTTATGCCTTGTTCCTCGAAAGCCTTGTTCGCCTTGATATGGTTCCTTCATTTTTTGGAACATTAAAAATAATCAGTCTTGTTTTGTTTATAATCTGCGTTATTGCAAGTTACGCATCATTTATTGATTATTTAATCCACTTTGGAAAAATCTTGAAAGAAGAGTAAGGCATTACGGCAGCAAGGCTGCCGTAACGCAAGAATTATTCTTTATTTTCAGTCTGTTCGGTTGTAGTCTTTGCAGTTGCAGCTTCAGCCTTTGCTGGTGTCTGTTTTTCCTGAACATCCAGACTTAAATCACCATCCTTAATCCAGCCGATTTTTCTAAGCAGCAATCCAAATGCCCAGGATAGAAGACCTGGAAGAATAAAGCAGACTAAAATCAATCCTATCCAATCCAAAGCTCCAGGAGTTATTGCACTTGCTCCATGACCGATTGCTACTTCAGAAGGTTCAAACCAGCCTGAAATTACTCCAATCTGTCCAACCAGACCGCAGGTTCCCATACCGGAGCTTACAGCAGCGCCGTTCATTTCCATTTTGAAAAGACATGTAGCAATTGGACCAGTAATTATTGAAGCGAGCGTTGGCGGAATCCATACTTTAGGATTTTTAATAATATTTGGCATCTGCAGCATAGAAGTTCCCAATCCCTGAGAAAGAATACCACCCCATTTGTTTTCTCTAAAGGAAAGAATTGCAAATCCTACCATCTGGGCACAGCAACCGGCAACAGCAGCACCACCGGCAAGACCAGTCAAACCAAAGGCTGCACAGATTGCGGCAGAAGAAATTGGCAGTGTAAGGGCAATTCCTACAATTGCAGAAACCAACATTCCCATCCAGAAAGGATGAAGCTTTGTTGCCCAAACGATAACTTTTCCAATAGAACTTGCTGCCATTCCAATGTATTTTGCTGTCAGAACAGTCAAAAGTGCACCAACTAAAATTGTAACGGCTGGAGTTACGATAATATCAACCTTTGTTTTTTTGCTTACAAGGCCGCCCAATTCTGCGGCAATAATTGCAATAATCAAAACAGCAAGAGGACCGCCAGCTCCACCTGTTACATTTGCAGCAGAACCTACAGCAACTAAAGAAAACAAAACAAGAGCCGGAACCTTCATTGCAAATCCAATTCCAATTGCCATCGCGGCTCCAACAACATGGGCATCAGTTGCAAAATTACCGGCATTTACTAAAAACTGAAAAACAGGATTAACCGAAAGTCTAAGCAGCTGCTGTCCCAAAGTCTTAATAATAGTTCCAATCAACAGGGAAGCAAAAAGTCCCTGAGCCATTCCGCTCATAGCGTCAATTAAATAACGTTTAACGTACTTGTTCATAAAAAGTATGCCTCTTTAAAATTTTGTTGAGAAAAAAATTATGTGTGTGTTTTTAGATGGGATACGCGGTGTGCCGTGGCATCATCGGTAAAGAAGGACACTATGGACTCAATCTGTGTTCATCTAAATGAATGTATGCACACTCTATAGGATAATCAGGAAAATGTCAAATTGGTGGGATTGGATGGGATTGGGAATCTCTGGATGTTGATATCGAAAAAGATGCAATCTAACATCCAGAGAAATATCCGTTGGTGTATAAATAAAAACTAATCTATTTTTAGTCTAATGATGACATTGCAACTGCAATTGATTTTTCTGTATCTAAATCACCTAAAATCGCAGAATTATAATTGATTACATCTCCTGTGATTTTTAAATGTGCAGGAGCCCAAATGCCACTTGTCAAACTATTAAAAATTATATCCAATGCTGTAGCTGTATATTCAATGTTAATATTTATTGCTCCATTTCCTCCTTTTTTATTTATTTCATCCCAAACTACTCTGGTTATTTCGTCATTCATTGCGTCTGCTGAAAAATCGCCTAAGTTAAGGCCTCCTGAATCACCCAAAAATTCATTGATTACTACTTCTTTTTCAAAATGTCCCAACATTTGCATTGAGCTGTCTTGGTGTAAAACAGCTAAATCAGTAGCTTTAAAACTCATACATGATGTTACCAAAAGGCAAGTTACTGTAGCTAATAAAATCAATATTTTTTTCATAAATACTCCTATGGTTTTGAAAATTCAATTGATTCCATAATTTCAACGAAACTTTTTACATGGATTTTTAATGATTTTCAAATTACCTAAATATCAATAAGAGTAATTATATTACATATTCTCGAGTAATACAAATACTCCTTTTGAAATTGTAGTATTTATATTCAATTCAGAAATAGATAATTATCTTTGAAAATATATGAATGGATTTATTAGAAATACAAAATCGTCTTGGGGAAAACATAAAACGAGTCAGAAAATCAAAGAAATTAACTCAATTTGAACTCGCAGAAAAAGCAAATGTTTCTGAAGATACAATAAAAAGTTTAGAGCAGGGTAGAACCTGGTGTTCAGACAGAACTCTTTCGCAGATTACAGAAGCTCTGGAAATTGATGTTGTAAAGCTGTTTATGCCGATAGGTACATCATTTAATCATCTCAAAGAAAATACCGAACAATTAAAGTCTGCAATCGCAGATAATATCCGTGAGTACATAAATGGAATTTTAAAAGATTTCGAGTAATTTTTGTTTATTGATTTTTTTTCCAAAATTAGAGTTTTCTTAGAATTCAGAAGTCGTGTTTAAAACATATTTCACAAATCCTCATTTTTTTATTATAATAGAAGAATATACAAAAAAATTGGAGGCATCTCTTATGATTGAAGTTTCCCACGTTTCCCGTTTTTTTGGGAACTTTAGTGCGGTAAATGATGTCAGCTTTTCAATTCCTACTGGTCAGATTGTCGGACTTTTGGGACCAAACGGAGCTGGCAAAACAACGACAATGCGTATGATTACAGGCTTTTTATCACCATCAGATGGACAGATTTTAATTGATGGTGTAGATATCAGTCAGGCACCTGTTGAATCAAAAAAGAAAATTGGTTATATGCCGGAATCAGCTCCTCTTTACGGAGATATGATTGTAGAAGATTATCTTAAATACATTGCAGAAATACACGGTGAAGACCCTTCTGTAAAAGTTCCTGCTTTGTGTGCAGAATGTGGCTTAAAAGAAGTAATGGGTAAAAATATCAGTGATCTTTCACGCGGTAACAAACAGCGTGTTTCTCTGGCACATGCCCTTATGCACGACCCTGAAATCCTTATTCTTGATGAGCCAACTTCCGGACTTGACCCTAACCAGGTTGAGGACGTTCGAAATATTATCCGTGAAATAGGAAAAACCCGAACAGTAATTGTTTCTACCCATATTTTGAGTGAAGTTGAAACAATCTGTAGTCGTGCCATCATCATTTCTGGTGGAAAGGTTGTTGCCGACAGCCCGATTGAAGAGCTTAAAGAGCGTTTTGGCCACGAATTATCTGTAAACATAACGGTCGGCGGAGGCTCTTTTGACGATATTTCTGCTGCTATAAAAACAGTAAGTGGAGTTGATTCAGTAACTCAATCAGCAGACAATAACACAGAAATCGAAAATGCAATTTCAATCCACGTTTCTGTAAACGGAAGTGCCGAAATCAGACCTGCTCTTTGTAAGGCAATCACAGAAAAGGGTTATGATTTGTATGAAGTTTCAATGCAGCGCAACAGTCTTGAAGATGTATTCCATGCTTTGACAACTGCAAATGGTGAGGAGGAAGGAAAATGAGCGACAAAAAATCAGGCGTTAAAAAACAAAAGAATCCTGCAATAATCATAATGAAAAGGGAATTGGCTTCTTATTTTTCAGGACCAATTGCTTACATCGTAATCTGTTTATTTTTAGGAATTGCCGGCTTTACTTTCTTTTCAACCTTCTTTTTACAGAACAGAGCTGAATTAAGAAATTACTTTGGGCTTCTTCCTTTGCTTTTGTCTTTCTTTGTGCCAGCCCTTACAATGAGACTTTTTGCCGAAGAAAAACGTGTTGGTTCTATAGAAACCCTTATGACTTTGCCAGTTACAGAAGTAAATGTTGTAACCGGTAAGTTCCTTGCTGCTTTCATTGAAACTTTAATAATGATTGCTCCAACACTTTTTTATGTTATTGCAGCAGAAATCTTTGGTGAACCAGATTATGGTCCTATTATTGGTGGTTTTGTTGGTGCAATTTTCCTTTGTGCCAGTTATGTTGCAATCGGATTGTTTGCATCTTCAATCACAAAAAATCAGATTATTGCCTTCTTTGTTGGATTTATAATCTGTATTGTTCTTACAATGATAGATGCATTTCTTGTAATTTTCCCGTCTTCAGTGGTAAAAGCTTTGTCTTTCCTTTGTGCAGATGTTCATTTTTCATCTGTTGCAAAAGGAATTATTGATTCACGGGATATTTTGTATTTTGTTTCATTGACAGCCTTGTTCTTTACTTTGACTGTTAAAGTTGAACAGGGTGCTAAAAAATAAGGAGATAAGGCAAAATGAAAAAAATATTAAACTGGTTAAAAAGTTCATCAAGTGATTTTGTTTTGTTTATTATTCTTATTGTTCTTGTGAATATTATCGGACAGAATCTATATTTTAGGGTTGATTTAACAGAACCAAAATCCTATTCATTGTCAAAAGCGAGTGTCAATATTGTAAAAAATCTTGATGAGCCGCTTTCAATAAGAGTTTTCTTTGATAAGAATCTTCCGCCGCAGTACAGTAGTGTTGCTCAGTATGCAGAAGATTTTCTTGAAGAATATAAGAGTGCAGCAAATAAAAATCTTACTGTAAATTACATGGACTTGTCTAAAAAGGAAAATGTGGAGCTTGCGCAGTCTTTTGGTTTGAGACAGGTTCAGATTCAGGAAGTAAAAAATAATGAAGTAGGTTTTAAACAGGCCTACATGGGAATTGTTATTTCTTATGGCGACAGTGTTGAATTGATAGATCCAATCAGTACGGCAGACGGTCTTGAATATAAAATCACTTCTACAGTTTCAAAAATGATTAGCACTAATGATACTCTTGCTGCTTTGCCTAAGGGTGAAAAAATCAGAGTTACTGTATATTTGACAGAAGCTTTAAAACAATTGAGAATCAATGGTGTAGATCAGATTGAAAAAATTGTTGAAAACGCCTACAGAGAAGTAAACAAACAAAAGCAGGACAGACTAGAGTTTAATGTTGTTCATCCAACTTCTGAAGAAACTGATGAATTGGTTAAACGCTATGGTTTGCAGTCACTTTCTTACAGAACTAACGGTCGTCAGGAAAAAGGAACGGTTGGTGTAATCATTGAAGCTGGTGAAAATTTCAGAGTTCTTCCTATCGAAGTTCAGCAGTCAATTTTTGGTTTTGCTGTAGCCGGACTTGAGGATGTAGAGAATTCAATCAATGAAAGTCTTCAGAGTCTTATGTCAAAGCCTACACAGGTTGGATATATTCTTGGTCATAACGAATTGCCTCTTGATGAAGAAAAATATGCAGCAAACTTCCAGCAGCTTATTTCAAGTATGTACGAATTGGTTACTCTTGATTTATCAACAGATTCAATTCCTGCAACTATGTCTTCAATCATAATCAATGGTCCTCAGTTTGATTATACAGAAGAAGAATTGTATAAGGTTGATCAGTTCATTATGCGCGGTGGAAACGTTATGTTCCTTATCGACGGTTTAAATACAACTGGTGCGGCTGCTTATTATAGTGGAACTCCTCAGTATCAGAAAAATGAAGTTAATCTTGACCGTCTTTTGAATAAATATGGTGTAAAGCGTGGAAACGACTTTGTATTTGATGAAAACTGTTATACTCAGGCAAATCAGCAGTATGGAAAACTGAACTTTTACTGGGCTCCGATATTGCAGAAAAAGCAGCTGGCAAAAAATCATCCGATTACAAAGAATCTTGGTTATGTAATCATGCTTCAGAACGGCTCTCTTGATATTACAGAAGCTCAGGCAAATAAAGACTTTACAACAACTGTACTTGCCCGTTCTTCTGATAAATCCTGGATTTCTGACAGAATTGACATGGTTTTGAATCCTTTGATGATTACTCCACCTGGTTCAGGCTATAGTTCACAGCCTCTTGCAGTTCTTCTTGAAGGACGTTTTGAAAGTGCTTTTGATGAAGCTCCTGTTCCAGAAAAGAATGACGATGAAGATAATGAAGAAAATGAAAAAACTGCTCCTGCACCAGCAAATGATGATTCTGAAATTACATCTTCAACACATATCGCAAAGAGCCGTGTTCCTGGAAAGATTTTCATTACAAGTACATCTTATATAACTACTTATCAGGTTTTGGATACAAGCGGTACAAGTCCAATCTCTATGTTCCTTATGAACACAGTTGATTATATGAACGGTAATGAAGATTTATGTATAATGCGTTCAAAAGGTCTTTCTATCAATACTTTGGAAATTAAATCTCAGTCTGCTGCAAAAGCAGTACAGTATTTCAATGAATGGGGACTTGCTGTTTTGTTTGCTCTGGCAGGATTGATTGTATTGCGCTTGCGTGTAGCTAAGAAAGCAAGAATCAATAAAAAGTATAATCCTGATGATACTCGTTTTGTGACGAAATCTGGAAAAGAAAATACGAAGAGTGAGTAAAAGGAGACGTGATAAAAATGAAAGCTAGAAAAATAGTTTTATTAACTGCCGATGTAATTCTTTTAGTTGTTTGTATTGTTCAATTCATTTTGTCCAAAAAAGATAATGTAAAGACTTTTACCATTACAGACGAGGTTACTCAGATTCTTATTGAAAAGGCAGATGGTGATATTAATCTTGTAAAGGAAAATAATAACTGGTTTATTGGAGATAAAAAGTATCCTGCAAATCAGAGTTCAGTTGATGTTCTTTTGAATGCAGCTTCTTCTGTTCGTGCCTTGGATAGAATGGGAAGTGCTTCTAACGAAAATATAATTGCTAAGTATGAGCTTGGTGAAGGTAAAAACATTACTGTTACTGTTAAAAATAGTGATAAGACTTTGCGCGTTCTTAAAATTGGTAAGGAATCTTCTACTGGAACCCAGTCTTATATCACTGTAGATGATGGTTCAGATGTATATTTGATTTCTTCAAATCTGCACAGTAGCTTTAGTAAATCTGTTGATGATTTGCGCAGTAAAAATATTTTCACTCTTGATAAGAACTCAATTTCGGGTGTTTCTGTAGTTGAGCCGGATGAAAGCACTTGGACTGTAAGACGTTCTGGTGAAGGTGAAAATCTTGCCTGGACCTTAAGTGGTACAGATGTTGAAGAAAAAGAGGTTGATGGTGCTGCTACAACAGACTGGTTCAACACTCTTGCAACTTTGTCTACAACAAAATGGTATGATATTGGTGAAGTTTCTGGAAGTAAAGAACGTACTTTAAAAATCTTTAGTGGCAATAAGACTGTAACTGTTGATTTGTATTCAATTGAAGCAGAAAAGCCTACTTATTATGCAATCTGTTCAGAAACTCCTTATCCTTTTGAGATACCAAGCTATTCTGTACAGAAATTCCAGAAAAAACTGGTAGATGTTTTAAAATGATTAAACTAGTTGCCTTTTTAGGAAATTATGGCCGTGAATATGAAAAAACGCGCCATAATGTAAGCTGGTTTTTTGAAGATTCTCTCCCTTTTGCAAATAAATTGAGCTGGCAAAATAAGTTTAAGGGGGAGATTTCTTCCTTTACCCCTGCGGAACTGGCACAATGGGCTTGTGATACAAAAATCTGTTCTAAAAAAGACGGCTCACCTGTTCTTGTGCCGGAAGAAGCTCCTGCCCATATTTATTTTCTAAAGCCTCTTACTTACATGAATCTCTCTGGCGAAAGCATAATTGAAGTTGCGACTTTTTATAAAATCAAGCCGGAAGAAATTATGGTTATTCATGATGAGCTTGAACTTGCTCCAGGTTTTGTAAGTCTTAAATGGAGCGGTGGATTGGGTGGTCATAACGGACTGCGTTCTACCAAAGCTGTTTTGAATACTCCTGATTTCTGGCGTATACGTTTTGGTATAGGTCGACCTGACAATCCAAATATTGGAGTTGCAGATTATGTTCTCAGCCGCTTTACAGACGAGCAGCAGGCACTTATGCAGAATGTTTTTAGTCAGACAAACCTGCTGCTTGTAAAAGTTCTTTTGAGCAAGGAACCAAAGGATTTGATTCAAACCTGGGGAAAGAAAAAACTAGCAGAATAGCTTTCTTATTTTATGAGCCTTATATTATCAACATAAAAATGAGATTCCTTCATGAGAATCTGGCTGCTGTCGTTGCAAATAGAGATACGGCGAACGTCATGCAGTCTTTCAGGATATTTTGAAAGGTCAAAAACAAATGTATGTTCTCCTTTTGGAAGAGCATAATGCTCCAAGCTCCACCAGTTCCAGGAATCTGTAGCCTGAATTACTACATTGAGATTGTAGGTATAGTTTTCCGGATTATAAAAATCCATAACTAAATATCGGGCACCAGACAAATCATTTGTACCGTCATAAAACCAGATTGCAGATTTTGTAGAAGAGGCATCCATTACGTCCATTGTCATTTCCAGAGAATGAGAACCTTCCGAAGCCCACTCTTTTGAAATATTTGCACCGGTCGAAATTTTTACAGAACCATATTGATCCCAGTCAAAGCCTGCCCAAATCCAATAATTTCCTTTTTCAAAGCCATCAAATAGGACCGATGTACCCTTTGGAATTTTGTTATCTGCCTGTGAAAAAAGAGCAGCTGTTGAAACTATAAATAAAGCCAAAATAGTAATAATCTTTTTCATATTCATCACCTCCATCAAATCTATTCAACCTTGAATTTGTTCATAGCATCGCGGAGTTTTGCGATACTTTCTACGTTCTTATCTACACAGTCATGGGCCTTCTTTGACAATTCGCTGATTGCATCTGTTTTTTCGGTCATGTTTCTTACGTTTGTATTAACTGAAGTTGTCATCTGTGCAATTCGGTCCATTTCAAAAGAAACCTGCTTGCTGCCTTCCATCATTTCGTTGGAATCGTTCTTTACATTTACAGTGATTTCGTTTATTGCACGCATGAGTTCCAGAACTTGGGCACCGCCTTTATTTTGTTCCTGCATTTCTTCGTTAATTATAAGTTCCTGCTCGCTTACAGTTTTTGTAAGGGCAAAAATACTGTTGAACTGATTTTGAACTTGTGTTGTAGATTCTGTGACGGTTTTAATAAGATCCTGAACATCTTTAAGTTCATTTTGAATCTTTGTACCCTGAGAATTAGATTCTTCTGCAAGCTTACGGATTTCATCAGCAACTACAGAGAAGCCCTGTCCACTTGAGCCCGCATGAGCCGCTTCGATTGCTGCATTCATGGCAAGAAGGTTTGTCTGACTCGCAATGTTACGGATTACAGAAGATGCTTCCTGCAGGTTTTTAGAGCGGTCCTGAATCTTTACGGAAAGCTCAGCCATGTTATTGATAAGCGACTGGCCTAATTCAGAAGCCTGCTCCAGCATAGTCATGGATGTTCGGTTATTTTCGAGGATGTTTGAAACATTCTGAATATTTGTTGTCATCTGTTCTACAGAAGAAGATGATTTTGTCAGGCTGGAGGCCTGGGCATCAATGTTATTGTTGAGTTTTTGAATATTCTTTACAATCTGCTCTACAACCGAAAGTGCTTCTTCTACTCCAGCGGCATGTTCCTGCATCTGTTCCTGAATAGACTGAATACTGGTTGTGATATCTTCAACGGCTTGAGACGTCTGATTCATGGAGTCATTTAATTCTGAACCGATTACGTCCATTTCTTCACTGGAAGTCTTAACATCCTTAATAGAAAGAGAAAGCTTATCCATAGTTTTATTGAAGCTGTCACACATTGCGCCAATTTCGTTATTCTGTTTTGCATGAAGGCGTACAGTCATATCACCATCACCTTCGCTGATGTTCTGGAGAGCTTCAACTGTATTTTTAAGAGGCTTTGTAAGTCCTGTTACAACGCCGAATACAATAAATATTACTACAAGAATCTGAACAAAAAAGGCAATTATAATAATCCAGATTGTCTGCCAGGCATTATGATTAATGCTTCGCTCAGGTGTCATAGAAACAACAAACCAGGCTTCTCCTGTACGGTCTACCTGTGGTTTTACAACTGTAACAAAAGTTTTTTCGTCGTTGATTATTTCTGTAAAGGTTACCGGAGAATAATCTATATAGGAAGAGATTTCTTCGCCCGTTGCTTCATCATAAACAGGAACATAAACGGTCTCAAAATATTTAGCAAGCTCAGGGTTTTTCTTAAAGATAGAGATTTGACCGGCCTTAGATCCGTCACTTGAGGCAAGTACAGCACCAGAAGAAGAAAAGAACTGGCATTTTGTTCCTTCAAAAATTGTTGAACCGTCCATCATTGCTTCCAGACCGGAAAGAACAATGTCAATTCCTGCTATACCGCTTCTCTGTCCCAGAGAATTAGTGATTGGAGCAAATACTTTTGAGGTAAGAACATTTTCGCCGTCAAGAACTGTAATTGAAGGTTCACTTACAAAAGTACTTGGAGCATTTGCACTATCTTGAATCTGTTGAGGGGTAAATTCTGTAACAATGTCATTTTTGATTCGGCCATTTTTATCTCTAATATAATGAATCTTCATTTGGCCGGTTGGATTATCATACTTGTCTTTTCTAAGTTCATCCTTATGGTCAAACATATTTGGCAACCAGTAAGCCCAGGCGGAATCGATTGTAGAAGATTTTACCATTGCACGGACAGTCTGTTCTGCAGATGAGCTTCGCTGTTTTTCTGGAATTGCCCAGGTTCCACCCAGAGCTCCAGCAAGTGCTTCTGCTGAATAAACGATTTCTGTCATGCTCCTTTCAAGGCTTTCTCCTTTTGCTTCGGTTAGCGTGACTATACTTTTTGTAATCTGGCTTTTGTTGCTTTTAAGAACTGCTCGACCAATCATGAATGTCATGAAAATGGAGATTACAATCATAAAAACTCCAAGATAAAGTACAAGACTCATTCTTATGGAGGACTTAGCAGACGAATTGTTACTATTCATATTAAACTCCAGATTATATTAGATTAATTTATTTTAATTCTGTAATTTCAAGATTTCAATGAAAAAAATAGTCAAATAACAAAAAAATATAAAAGAAGATAACAGAATGTTATAAAAAAATGAAAAAAAGGGGGCGTTACGGGGGATTTCCCCCGTTGGGTGGGGTAGCCGAAAACGCCTGTGCGGTTGAGGCGTAGGGCGGGGCTCCGCCCTCCTTTTTTACAATTCATGTCTTAATTTTTGCATTTCGTGCACTTTTTCAAAAAATAACTTACAATTGAATTATATTTACAACATCTTTAAGACACGAGGTGTTTATGAAAAAAAATGTTACTACAGGCGAGGCTTTTACGACAAGTGAGGCTTCTGTAAAGAAAAACTCAGTTCTCAAAAACATCGGAATTGCCCTCAAAGCCTGGTTTAAGCGTTATCCTTCTGCCTGGCTTCTGCTTCCGATTTATCTTATTTTAAGGATTGCAACGCCTTTTGTTACAACCCTTATTCCTTCTCTGGCCATTAGATCAATTTCTGCTGGCGATGTTCGTAATTTTGTTATTCTGATAGTTCTAGCTCTTTTAGCCTTCTGGATTATGACTGGAGCTTCGAATATTATGGGAACTTTTATTCAGGTTCAGAGAACTTATACAAGGCTTGGCTATTTTACCGGACTTTTTACCCACAAGGCGGTTACTACAGATTATGAAAATGTTGAGCCTCAGAAAAAGCAAAAGCTGCTGGGCAAGGCGGCTAATTCTATTGGCAGCAATTTTGTGGGTGTAGAAAAGGTTATGACCGAAACTACAGAGCTGGCAGTAATTTTGTTTGGAATTATAAGCTATGGTACTGCGGTTTTTGTGCTTGACTGGCGAATCCTTTTAGTTACCTTTGCAATGTTTATAGAAGATGTTGCTCTGCGTACTTATGCAATTAAATATTCCGATGCCCACCGGGAAGAAAGCACTGAAATCTGGCGCAAGAAAAACTATATTAAACAGAAGAGCTTTAATGTTAGTGCCGGAAAAGATATAAGAATCTATCAGCTGGGAAAATGGTTTAATTCTCTTTTTGTGGAAATTATTAAAGCCCGCGCCAAGTTTGAAAAAAAGCAGCAGCTGGTTTGGTTTTATCCTACTCTTTCCGGTATGTTTTTTAATTTTGCCCGCAATATTTTGGCTTATGCAATTTTAATTAAAAAGGTTTTGGACGGCTCCATGGATATTGCAACTTTTACCCTTTACCTTGGACTTTTGGAAGGCTTTACAAACTGGATTTACACTCTTTCTCAGCGTTTTAATGATTTGCGGAGGGCAAGTCACGAGTTTAATGATTTGCATGACTTTTTGAATCTGCCGGAGCGAGCAAGACTTTGTGATGGTGAAGCTACACTTGCATCTACCGAAACCATAGCTCAGCCACCAGCAATCACCTTCCGCGATGTTAGCTTCGCCTACCCCGATGTAGAAAAATCTACTATAAATAAGCTTTCTTTTGAAATTAAAGCTGGTGAAAAAATTGCCCTGGTTGGTAATAACGGTGCCGGTAAAACAACAATCGTAAAGCTGCTCACGGGACTTTATCACCAGACTTCTGGCGACATTCTGGTAAACGGAAAAACTATAGACCAGCTTGGACTTGAAAAGTATCAGGACAATATAAGCGTTTTATTCCAGGATACAAATCCTATGGCCTTTACGGTTATGGAAAATGTTTCTGGTGCAGAAGAAGCAGAAACCGATAAAGATAAAATGTGGACCAGTCTTGAAACTGCTGGTCTTAAAGACAAAATTGAAAGTCTTGCTCAAAAAGAAATGTCTTACATCACCCAGAACTTTTCTTCAGAGGGAATACTGCTTTCTGGTGGAGAAACTCAAAAGCTTTTGTTTGCCAAGGCAATTTATAAAAATGGAAACTTTCTTATTCTTGATGAGCCAACCTCTGCTCTGGACCCTATTGCAGAAAGCAAAATCTACGAAGAATACAACAATCTTGCAGAAGGAAAAACGGCAGTCTTTATTTCGCACAGGCTTGCTTCTACAAAGTTTTGCGACCGCATTTTCTTCCTGGAAAACGGCACAATTACAGAAGTTGGCAGCCACGAAGAGCTTATGAAAAAAGGCGGTAAGTACAAGGAAATGTTTGACATTCAGAGTCAGTATTATGTTAATTCATAATGCATAATTCAGAATTACGAGTGAAGAATTAAGGAAATTGGAGAATAAAATATGAAAAATAATAAAACATCAACTATAAACAAGGTATTAAAGCTAACTCACAGATTACAGCCGGGACATATTTCCCTCATCATCATTTCGCGAATAATCAGCGTTACAAGCACCTTTATTCCAATTGTTTTAAGCAGTATCATCCTAGACCAGCTTATTTCACAGGTCCCCTTTGAAAAGATTTTTAAAACAGGAATTATTCTGGTTCTTTCCAGCGGATTTTTGGGAATGGTCTACTGGGGACTGCAGCATATTATTTCTGTAAACAACTCGGTAATGGCAGAAAAAATTGACCAGATGCTTTGCGGCAAAACCTTTAATCTTGATTACGATATTCTGGAAAAACAGGAAACTCTGGATATGATTAAAAAAGCCGAAGAAGGAATCATGTCCCGTGGAGATTTTTCTGGTTTTTGTTCTACCTTTGCAGGCTTTATAGAAAATATTATTTCCATTGTTTACAGTATCGTTCTTCTTATCCCTCTTTTTATACCAAAGGCTGGAGCAGCAGTAGGATTCTTACCTTCCCTTTTGAATAAATGGTACAGCTTTGTAATTCTTGTGATTATGCTGGCATTAAGTGTTACCATTTCTGCCCTTACAAAAAAGAAGGAAGGAGAGATTCAGCAGGATATGTTTGTAAAGAATGTAAGAATAAATCGGGAATACGGTTATCTTTATAATCTGCTTTTTGATTATTCAAATGCAAAATACATCCGTCTTTACAAAAGCCAGAAATTAATTGAAAGCAGATGTAAGAGTATTGTGAACTTTCTGGAAAGTGAGTTTCAAAAAATGTTTGTTCAAATCAACAAGTGCCAGCTGCCGGTTTTTCTGGTAAACTGTTTGCTGCAGATTACAAGCTATCTTTACGTTGGTCTTAAAGCAATCTTTGGTTTTATTACAGTGGGCTCTGCGCTAAAGTATATTTCTGCCTATTCAAATCTTGTATCCAGCGTTTCTAATATTTTCTACTCCTGGATTGAAATCAACATTAAGGCTGAATATCTTTCTTATTTTTATGATTTTATGGAAATTGAAAACAAGCAGTACGAAGGAACTATTCCAACAGAAAAGCGTGATGATAACGAGTTTGAAATCGAGTTCCGGGATGTTTCCTTTAAATATCCAAATACAGATAATTTTGTAATCCGTCATTTAAATCAGAAAATTAAGATTGGTACAAAAACTGCTGTAGTTGGAAAAAATGGAGCAGGTAAAACAACCTTTATCAAACTGCTCTGCCGCCTTTACGAGCCAACCGAAGGCCAGATTCTGCTCAATGGTGTAGATATCCGCTATTACGATTACAAGGATTATGCGCAATTGTTCAGTGTTGTTTTCCAGGACTTTAATCTCTTCTCCTTTAGCATTGCAGAAAATGTTGCAAGCGGAAAAGATTTTGATGAAGCCCGCGTAAAGGATTGTCTGGAGCGTGCCGGCTTTGGAGAACGGCTTGCTAAAATGCCAAAGGGAATCAATACAAACATCTATCAGCAGAATGATGAAGGTGTTGAAATCTCTGGTGGTGAAGCTCAGAAAATTGCAATTGCCCGCGCCCTCTACAAGGATGCTCCACTTGTAATTCTTGACGAGCCAACCTCTGCTCTGGACCCAATCAGCGAATACGAAATCTACCAGCATTTTGATTCAATGGTTCAGGACAAAACTTCCATTTACATCAGCCACCGTATGTCTTCCTGCCGTTTCTGCGACAAGATTCTTGTATTCGATGACGGTCAGATTGTTGAAGAAGGCAACCACGAAGAACTGATGTCGCACGGAGCTTTGTACGCAGAACTTTGGAATGCACAGGCTCAGTATTATGCTTGATGTACGGAAAATCTTATAATCCTTTTTTCCCTCCGGACAGAATTGTTGCCCTGAGGGAATCGTAGAAGGCTGTCTTGATGTAATCCAAAAACTTGGCTTTATCCAGCTTGTCGTTGTATTTTATGTACCAGACAATCTGGAAGCGAACCATAGGACAAAAGTTGAAAATAAGGAAGTTTTTAAAGTCTTCGCTTATTTCAACTTGAGTTTCTTCAGAAATAATTGAAACAGAAAATGCGAGAAAAAGCTTTAAATCCCGCTCAATCATATTCTGCAGGTCATTTTCTCCAAGAGATTCATAAGCGGCCTGACACAAATTAATGTTCCGGTCAATGTAGGATAAAATAAACTCAAAGCTCTGTGTGTAATCGGCATTTGCATTTTGAAAGGAAGTCGTTATATTTTGAATTTCCTGGTCATAAGTCCAGTAGAGTAAGTCATACATGTTTTCAAAATGATAATAAAATGAATTACGGTTGAGGACACATTCATTTACAATATCGCCAACGGTAATTTTGGAAAAAGCCTTGAAGTTTACAAGTTTTTTAAGAGCTTCTGCCATTTTAAGCTTTGTTTCTGAAGATTGAAGGTCGTTAGTCATAGCTAAATTATTAGACAATAAGAAAGAATTGTCTATTGAATTCTGTATTTTTTGTCATTAAATTTTCAACTAACATGAAGTCAGCTGTTAAAAAATTGATAAGAATAATGGCAGTTGTTTTAGTTGCCCTTGTTTTTGTCGGTCTAAGTTTTTTAGTTACAAATAAAAAAGCTCCAGAAGAAAAAGAAGATATTCTGCCAAGCGTGCGGGTCCAGAAGCCGGAAATTCGTGACCTTGTTGAATCGATTACAATCAGCGGTTATGTAGAAGCAAAAGCTATGATTCCGGTTGTTCCTTTTGTTTCCGGGACAATTACAGAGTATCCTGCAAAGGCTGGAGATTTTGTAAAAAAGGATACTCTTCTTGCAAAAATTGATGATGAACCTTTTCGCCAGCAGATGTTGCAGGCTCAGGCAGCTTATTTTGCGGCAAAAAGCACCTTTGAAAGAATAGAAAATCTATATAAATCTGGAGCAACTTCTCAGCAGAATTACGATAATGCCCGAGCCCAGTACGATGCTTCTACCGCCCAGTATGATTTGGCCAAGCTGCAGATGGGGTATACCGAAGTTCGTGCACCTATAGAGGGGACAATTCTTATGGCAAATCAGGCAGTTGGAAGCATTGGAACTCAGACAAGTCCGGTTGCCGTGCTTGCAGATTTATCTAACCAGGTTGTGCGCCTTAAGGTTGCAGAAAAATATTTTGACCTTTTTACCATGGAGCGGGAAAATCTGGCAGTAGAAATAATTCGTCCGGCAGAGCAGGGAATGTACGAGAATGCAGTTACCTCTGCCACAATTGAAAATATAGCACCTTATGTTTCGCCAGAAAGCAAAAACTTTGAAGTTGTTTGCCGTCTTGATAATCCTGGTGACCGTTTCAGACCGGGAATGTTTGTTAAGGTAAAGGTTGCCTACAGAACACATAAAAACGTTCCGGTTCTTCCAATTCAAACAAAAAAAATGGACGGCAGCTTTTACATCTATCAGCCGGAATCGCAGACAGTTAAATACATTCAGGCAGAAAAAAGGCCCGATGACGGCGAGTATTTTATAGTAGACAGCCAGTATAAAGACAACTTTTTTGTTACCGACGGTCAGAACTTTGTTTTTGACGGCCAAAAGGTTAAGTTGTATGAGCAGGTGCTAGAGGAATACGGTATAGAAGAGTGAAAGTTTCCGAGTTTTCTGTAAAACATCCTGTAATTATTTCTATCCTCCTTATTGTGCTTCTTTTTTTTGGCATTTATTCGCTTTCGGGCACACATACACAGTTTATGTCCGAAATCTACATGCCTCAGGCCATAGTTTACACAATTTATCCGGGCGCAAGCGCAGAAGATATTGAAAAGGATGTTACAAGCGTTCTTGAAGATGATTTTGTAACAGTTCCGCATTTTAAGGCAATAGACAGTTCTTCCTACAATTCATTCTGTATGATTACCATAACCTATCAGGATGGCTACGACGTAAACGACCAGATTGAAGAGCTCCGCTATAGAATCACTCAGCTTAAAGACAAATTGCCGGAAGGAATCTCTGGAAGCCCGGTTGCAATTGTTGGCGGTATGAATATGGTTCCAATCATTTCCTTTGCAGTTACAGCCGGTAATGATACGGAACGAATCACCAGTTATTTGAATGATGAACTTATGTCCCGCCTTACCCAGATTGATGGAGTTTCTGAAATCAGCATAGAAGGTGGTGAAGAGCTGGAGCTTTCTGTTAAAATTAATATTGATGAACTTACTTCCCATGGAATATCTGTTGCTTCAGTTTTTCAGGTTTTGAATTATGGAAATGTTACGCTTCCTTTGGGCAATGCTTCTTTTGAAAACCGTGACATTCAGGTTAGATATTCCGGCTCCTTTGATTCTATTGATGATATAAAAAATCTGCCGGTTGGAGTTGCAGATGGCTCAAACATAATCCGCATTCAGGACATTGCTAAAGTTGAGCTGGTTCATCCAGAACATAATTATTATGTACACGATGGCGATAATCCAATTGTAATAGTAAATATCCGCAAACGTCTTGATGGCGATACAGTTGGAATTATTAAAAATGTAAAAAAGGTACTTGCTCAGGCAGAAAAGGAAACAGGTGGGGCAGTTCAATTTCATATAATTTCCGATGACAGCCGTTCTGTAAAATCTTCGCTTACAACAGTTTTGCGTTCAGGAATTATGGGTGTAATTTTTGCCATTCTTGTAATCCTGCTTTTTATGGCAGACTGGCGGGCAACCCTTGTAATTTCAATATCAATTCCGCTTTGTATTCTTTTTGCTTTAATCGGCTTAAAGCTCTTTGATATTTCTCTGAATCTTATGAGCCTTTCCGGTCTTGTAATTTCGCTTGGAATGGTTGTAGACGGTTCATCTGTAATGCTGGAACAGATTTACCGCTATTATGGTGAACGCGACAGCCAGACCGGCGAGCTAAAATACACAGTAAATCAATCTATTTATAAGGGCTGGGATGAAGTTTCTGCCAGTATTCTTGCCTCTGCCGCAACAACAATGGTTGTATTTATTCCAATTGCTCTTTTGAATGGTTTGATTGGTCAGATTTTACACGATGTTTCAATTGCAATCATCCTTGCGATTTTTGCTTCCTTTTTTGTTGCAGTTATTGTTGTGCCTTATCTTTTAAAACTCATACTAAAGGACAATGGTCCAAAAGTTCGTGCTAAGCCCCGTAAGTTTGACCTTGCAATGAAGAAAATTGAAAACTTTTACGACAAGGCACTTAATCTTGCGCTGAACAATAAAACCTTTGTAATTGTGTTTGCTCTTTTCCTTTTGATTTTCTCCGGCTTTATTACACTGCGACTTGGAATTGCCTTTATTCCTTCTACAGATAATGGTGATTTTTATATTGAGGCAGAGTTTCCAATAGGAACAAGCATAGAACAGACCCGAAGTAAAATTGAAGTTGCCCAAAAACTTATGAAAAAATATGTACCCGAAATGCAGTCGGTAGTTTATTATATTGGTCAGAGCCAGAATAAAGGTGGTTTTGGAACGACTACAGCTGAATGTGCCTATGCCCATGTGGTTCTGGTTCCAGTTGACCAGCGTAAGAGGGATGTCCACGATATTATGTTCCAGATGCAGGAAATCTGGAGTGCAGTTCTACCGGATTCAAAGGTTTCGGTTCAGAATGGTGGTTTTGATAAGCTTATGGGCTATGTTACGGATGGTGGCGGTTACGGACTTACCCTTATTTCCGAAGATTTGAATACCCTTTATCAGACTGCAAGCAGTGTTAAAAAGTTCCTTGAAAGTGATCCAGAAGTTGTTACTGCCCGCCTTGATACCGATTTTGACACTTCAACAATGATAATCGACATGAGTCAGGAGTATTTGAGCAGCCTGGGAATTACAAGCTATGAAGCCGGAATTACAAGCGCAATTCTTTTTCAGGGAATGGATGCTGGTCGCTATAAGGATGAGAAGAGTGGAAAGCGTTATAACATCAGGCTTTCTTCTAATATTGCAGACCAGAACATTTCACCAGATACAATCAATAATATTCATATAATCACCCAGAATAAGCAGAATGTTTCCTTTGCAAATCTTAGCGATGTAAAGGTAGAAAAATCAATTTCGCAAATCAACCATTCTGACAGGGCAAAAAAGATTACAGTTACTGCAACGTTGACAAGTGAAAACACAGCAAATGTAAGCCGCCGTGTGAATGAATACCTTGCTAAAAACCCTCTGCCAAATGGAGTAAGCAGTAAGGCCGGCGGTGTTATGGCTATGATTGGCGATATGGTAAAGCCAATGGCGCTTGCACTTCTTATTGCAGTTTTTCTGGTTTATGTAGTAATGGTAATTCAGTTTGAACGCTTCCGCCAGCCTTTGCTTATTATGTTCTCTATTCCTTTCTGCTTTATTGGAGTTGCTGCCGGACTTTTAATTTTTGGTTCAACTCTTAATCTTCTTTCTCTGCTTGGACTTATTTCTCTGGCGGGTGTAGTTGTAAATAACGGAATTATTCTGGTGGATTATATTAATCAAATCCGCAGGCAAAGGCGACTTGAAATTGCAATGGAAAAGGGTAAGCAGAATAAAGATGGTGAATGGACAGTTTCTCTTTCTGAGGATGAAGAAGACAAGCTCTTGCGGGGCAGTGTAGTAGACGGTTCTGCTTCCAGAATAAAGCCAATTTTAATTACAACTCTTACAACCCTTTTGGGCGATATTCCAATGGCGGTAAGCAAGGGTGAAGGAACGGAACTTTATGCTCCAATGGGACAGGCAATTGTTGGTGGACTTTTAACTTCTACCCTAATTACTTTGATTTTAATTCCGGTTTTATATTATATGACAGAAAAAAGAGTTCTAAAAAAGGCTCAAAAGAGTAGGAAGGATTATGATTAAGTTTTTTTTGAAAAAATTAAAGGCTCTGCTTTGTGTTAGCTGTGTAATTTTTGCTTGTGTTGCATTTACTGCTTGTTACAGTGTGTTCAGTGGTGGAACAGGTGGCACAGTTGTAGATGCAGAATCAAATGCGAATCCTAAAACTGGAATAGCAAATGTGGATGTTTATGCTTATACAAACAGCAGCGATAGGGATAATGATTTTAGCAGTTGGAATAATAGCAGGAAAACAGAAGCGTTTAAACCTAATGCAGAGTATTATGGTCACACAACAACCGGTGCCGATGGAAGCTGGACTATAAGTAAGCTTGTATGGAAAGAAAAACCATTTAAAACCGATTTTGGTAAAGATGCAGATTTTACTGTTGTATATTTAATTTTTTATCATGCTGATTATGGATGTACAAAAGATGAAACAATTATCGTTTCTGATAGCGCATCGAATTATACTTATGTAGAGCTTACATCAATTGTAAAACGCACGAATGTAACACTTAATTTTGTGGATGTTGCAACAGCTTCTCAAACTTCGCAATCGGTTCTGGCGGAAGTTTCTGTACCACAAAAAACAGATTCAAATCCAGATGCAGAAGATTTAATTTACAGTGGAGTTTTTACAGGAACAGGTACTGTTACAATTAGATATCCTCGTTATTTGAATGATTTTGGAACTCCTACTTATACAAAAACAGATAAAGAAAATGTTCCGCAAATAAAAGTGAATTACTATCAGGCAAGAGAAGGTGAAGCCGTAACCTGGAAAGGCTGCAAACAAAATATAGAAGAAAATGATTTTTCTTTTTATGCTGATGAGATTGGACGTAGTAAGCAAGGGCTAACAAAAACAATAGAAGATTCGCCGTATTCTATAACACTTGCCGGTAAGTTAGTGCGTTTTACAATGCCTTCTTTTAGCGGAACCTTAGGTGATACAAGATCAACAGAAAGCGATGGTGTACATATCTTATTAAAGGGAATTGATCAGGAAGGTAATTATACAATTGATTTAGGAAACACTTACACAACCACGCAGAACAGGGGTACTAATGGAGAACAGACCCACGGTTATTTTTCTGGATTGGGTGGCACTAACTATGAGTGGCGCGATTATACTTACAGCGGACGATATTCAAATTATATGGTTCGATTTATGAAAGAGGATGGTACTGTAATAAAAGACCTTGCCATCAGTAATGATAAGAATGAATATGTATTGACATTTTAATATGAAACGAGTTTATATTTTTTTCATTTTACTATTCTCTTTTTTGGCATTGCCTTTTTATTTGGCAGCATATAGTCTTAGCGATTTGAATGAAGCTGCTGGTCTCAACAATCCTGATTTACAAAAGCTTCAGCAGGAATATGAACGAAGCCTGCTTGATGTAAAAGATGCAAAGGCAGGACTAGGCCCTACTGTTGATTTGCAGCTTGCAGGAACTTATATGCTCAATCCTCCGATAGATACTATTTATCTTAATGTGGATGATTTGCTTAATTCTATAAACTGGCCTTCTGGAATAGCTCCAAGCTCAAGTGGACAATATATAAAAGTTTATGATGGAATGGAAAACACAATGTATACGTTCCAGCTTTCGATTACTCAACCGGTCTTCACTTGGGGTAAACTTGAAAATGCTGTTAGATTATACAAACAAGTTTCAGAGATAAAACAGACACAGTATCTTTCTAAAAAACAGACTCTAGAAGCAGAAATTGAAACGAGACTTACCGGTTTATTTTATTTAAAAGAAATTCTGGGGATTCTTAATGAAGAAAAGGAATATGCACAACGGCTTGTAGAGACCAGTGAAAATGCAGAAAAATCAGGAATGCTTTTACATCAAGATGTGGTTGAAGCAAGGATTCAGGCTAAGGAGCTTGAGATTGCAGAACAAGATGTTACCGAACAGATTAAAAATCAACTTTTGGAATTAGAGCAGATATCTGGTATTACAGGACTCACAATTGAAAATATAAATTATTCTATTGATGATGCTGAAATTGAGAAAATTATGGCTTTGAATCGCGATGAAGTTGAAAAACAAGCCTTGTCTGGAAATCAGCTTTCAATAAAAATGTTGACCCAGTTACAGGAAGTGAACAAAATTGCGGAACAAATTGCAAAAGGTTATGTTAACTGGAAGCCCGATCTTGCCTTACAAGCTTCTGCAAGTTATGGTGGTTCACGTTTCCCGTTTGTTGAGACTAACTGGCGGAGGAAAAACGATTATTCAGTGAATGTTTCTTTGGGAATAAAAGCAACAGTTTGGGATGGTGGAAAAAAACTACATGATGTTTCGCGAAAAATCAGTGAATCAAAAACTGCGGATATAAATAAAAGTGATGCTTATTCTACAATAAAACAGACTTTGAGTAAGCAGTGGAATACAGTTGATGTTTGTACTATGAAAATAGAATATCAGGATTTGAAAATTGAGGCCGCGGAATCAAAAATAAAGCAGAAGGAAACAATTTTCCAGTCGGGTTATGGTTCCGAAACCGATGTTCTCAACGCCAAAATTGACCGTTGCAATCAGCTTATAGAAAAAGAACGCCAGTCTCTTACCAGATCAATTGCCTGTTTGACCATTAAGGCTCTGGTAGAATAAAGTTCAGGCTCGCTTGCTGACCGAAATCCCGTCACCGCATTTGAAAAACTCGGTTGTAAAATCTGGATTTGTCTTTAAAAATTCAATGTATTTTTGAATTTTTTTGACCAGCTTTTTTGTACTGTAATTGTTTGTAAGTGAAAGATCTTCTACCATTCCATGAAAGGATAGATTGTCGCTGATTATGATTCCACCATCAGCGAGATTTTCCTTGTATTTTTCAAAAAACTTAATGTACTGGGCTTTTGCGGCATCTATAAAAATAAGGTCAAACTGACCGTCAATTTGGGTAACAAGTGCATCGCCGTAAATAGTTGTAATTCTATCTTTTAATCCTGAATCGCTGACATTTTGCTGGGCTTTAAGGTGGCGGTCTATATCAATTTCTATGGTGGTAACAAAAACGTTTTCTGCAGTGCGGGCAAATTGAATTGCCGAATAACCTATTGCCGAACCAATTTCCAGAACATGAACCTGTGGTTTTATTTTTGCAATTTCTTCAATTCGCTCGCAAATGAATTGTTGAGTTTCGTCCTTTATGATTGGTACAGCTTCTTTTTTTGCATAAGTTTTAATTTCAGCGATTTCTTCCATACAATATATTATACAGAAAAAGAAATTTTACTTCAAATCAGCAATTTGTGCATTTTTTTTTCAGAAAACGTGCAATTTTGCTGCTATGTAACTGTTATATTCTTATAAGTCTTTTTTTTTCTTTCCATAATTATTTATTTTTGTTATCTTTAATTTATCAAAAACTAATAAACTCGGAAAAAGGATTTTATCAGGAGGTTATATTTTGTCTGTTGTTACTTTAAAAGATGTGCATAAGTCATATCCAATGGGAAAACAAAAAGTTGAAGCGGTAAAAGGAGTTTCTTTTGATATTGAAAAGGGAGAGTTCGCCGCAATTTCCGGTCCATCTGGTTCTGGTAAATCTACAATTTTGAATATGATTGGTTTGATTGACGTGCCAACAAGCGGTTCAATCATTATTGGTGGTACAGATGTTTACGAGGGTGTAAATCTTGCAGATGCAGAAACAACAAATACCCGCTGGAGTTCAAGTGTAAACGAGGACAAAAAAAAGAAGGTCCGCACTTCAATTCCACCAAAGCTGGACAAAAGAATAACAGCTCTTCGTCGTTCGCATTTGGGCTTTATTTTCCAGACCTTCAACCTTATTCCGGTTTTGAATGTTTACGAAAATATTGAGTTTCCGCTGATTCTTGCTTCTAAAAATCCTGATTCGCGCAGTCCTGTAGATGATTTTACAAAGGCTCAAAAGGAAGAATGGATTGCCTTCCTTATGGAAAAAGTTGGTCTTACCGATTGGAAAAATCACAAGGCAAACGAGCTTTCCGGCGGTCAGCGTCAGCGTGTAGCAATTGCCCGTGCTCTTGTTACAAAAGCTCCTGTAATTCTTGCCGATGAACCTACTGCAAACCTTGACTCTAAAAACTCCGAGCAGATTTTGAGTCTTATGAAATCGCTGAACAAAGATCCTGATTTGCAGACAACCTTTATTTTCTCAACCCACGATTCTCGAATTGTAGAAATGTGCGATCACGTTGTTCATTTGCTCGATGGTCAGATTATCAATGATGAGCACAAAGAAGGTTCAGATGTATACAAGATATAAGATTGCCGTATCAAGTACGGCAATGACAGATGTTATGATGTCATTATCGGGCTTGACCCGATAATCTTATGAGGAGAATTAAATGAAAGATATAATTAAACTTGCCTTGCGGAACCTAAAGGAGCATAAATCTAAAACCCTCATCATTGCAATGTTCATTCTTTTTGGCGTAGCAATTGTTGTTATGGGTAACTCCTTCCTTGAATCCGTAAACCGCGGACTTGAAAAAGATTTCAGGGCAAATATAACCGGTGACCTTGCAATTTCGGTTGTTCCGGAAAAGGGTACCATTATTGATGTTTTTGGCGTTAATTCTACAAATATTGGTGGCGAAATCCCGCAGATTCCAGCTCTTAACGACCTTGAGCGCATAGAAGAGATTCTTGCAGAAACCGATGGAATCAAAAAGCAGTCAAAGTTGATTTCAGCTCAGGTAATTCTTTCTAAAGATGCCGAAATTGATTTTTCTGTTCTTGCGGATGATGATAAAGATTTAGGACTTATGGATTTGCCTATTTCTATGCTTTTTGCCGGAGAAACAGGTACTTTCTGGGAGCTTTTTCCAGATTTAAAGATGATAGAAGGCCGCTATCCAGCACCTGGCAGCAATGAAATTATTGTAGATACACGAGTAATTGAAGGCTTCCAGAAAAGCTGGGACAAACCTCTCAATCTTGGTGATGATGTACTTCTTGCCAGTATGGGAGGAGTTATTCGCGAAGGAAAAGTTGTTGGAATCTTTAAGCCGGCAAATGAATATTCTGCAATGTTCCAGACAGTTTACTGCGAACCGGGCCTTGCACGTTCTTTTGCAGAACTCACTTATGCATCTTCTTTTACACAGGAGCTGCCAGACAGCGTAGACCTTTCAATTTCCGATATGTCTGAAGATGACCTTTTTGGCGACGACGATTTCTTTGGTGACATTGAAGACGATACCTCCATCCTTGCAAGCTCAAATGATTTTGACAACATTCTCGGAGATACAACTTTACGCGACCAGCTGAATCAGACAGATGATGGTTCCTGGCAGTTTGTTCTCGCTAAGCTTGAAAATCCTCGTGCAGACAAAAAAGTTGTTGCAGAGTTGAACAAGCGCTTTAAGGAAGAAGGCTTGAACGCTCAGGCAATGGACTGGAAAAAAGCAGCCTTTTCTTATTCAGGAACAGTTGACGGAATCGGCTTTATTTTCAATCTTCTGATTATCATTCTTGCCGTAGTAGTCTTTATCATCATCATGAATACAATGGTTGTTTCTGTAATTGAACGTACCAGCGAAATTGGAACCATGCGGGCAATTGGCGCAGAAAAGAAGTTTGTTAAAAAGCTCTTTTATTCAGAAGCTGTGATTTTGACAAGTCTTTCATCTCTGGCTGGAATTATTTTTGCCTTTATCTGCATGGCAATTTTCAATTCCTTTAATATTGCAATTACAAACTCAATTGCCAAAATGATTCTGGGTGGCGGTCTTTTACACTTTAGTCCAACACCGGGCATCATCATCACTACAATTTTGGTTGCGCTTTTGGGCAGTATTATCAGTAACAGATATCCTGTAAAATCTGCGCTCAAAATCACACCAATTAAGGCTTTGAGCAAGGAGTAGGGGGGCGCAGAAATGAAAACAGTATCATTGGCATTAAGAAACCTGACTAGAAATAAAAGAAGAAACGCCATTCTTGCGGTGGCAATTGCATTTGGCTTTTTTGTTGTAACTGCAATTGACGGACTTACCAGTGGAATGGTTGGAAACCTTGAAAATCAGATTACACAGTTAGTTGGTGGTAACGTTGTTGTTCAGGGCTTGGAATGGCTGCCACCAGAAACAGAAGGCGGAAAGGCAAAGCTTGTAAACATTGTACGCGATAGAGATTATGTAAAAAATATTGTGGACGAGCTTGGCGTTAAGTATGAATATTATTCCTGCTTTACAATGTCAAATGGAACCGCAATTTTCAACGGAAAAAAATCCATGCTGCAGCTTTATGGTCGCGATTTAACAGAAAAGCATTTGCAGGATTCCTTCCAGTTTGTAAGTGGCGGCGTAGACCTTAACGTAGAAAACGGACTTATCATCAGCGACAAAATAGCAGAATCACTTAATCTTCAGGTTGGTGACGAAATCATCTATTCTACCTACACAGTTTACGGTCAGAACACCTTTGCCGATATGACTATCACCGGAATTTTAAAGTCTAACAGCTTCCTCAGCTCAATGCAGGCTTATGCAGATATTGAAGATGTAAATACAATTACAGAAATGCCTGAAGGCGGTTATTCAATGTTCTCAATTTACTTGCGCGACAACGACCAGCAGACAAAGGCTGCAAATATGATTGAGGCAAGAATCCGCGAAGATGAAAATGTAAATCCTGAAATCCATGTTACAAGCCGTGCTCTTGCTATGAAGACAAATCCTACAAACATTGGTAAAGGAATTGAAAAACAGGTTGATGTTAAAAAGCCTGAAAATGAGTGGAAGGGAGTAAAGTATGGAGTTGAAACTTTGTATGACGAAATCCCTCAGATTAAAACAGTGCTTAATGTTGTGCATATTATTACAACCGTTATTCTGATTGTAATTCTGCTGATTGTTATGGTAGGTGTGTCTAACACATACCGAATGGTTTTGTACGAACGAATCCGCGAAATTGGAACTATGCGCTCTCTTGGCATGACCGGCAAAGATACCCGAAAAGTCTTCACTAACGAAGCCGTTATTCTCTGCATCATTGGTGCTCTTGCGGGGCTGATTTTTGCTGTAATTGTAATGACAATTGTGCATTTTATTCCTATAAATAATGATTCCCTTTCTTTCTTCCTGCAGAAGGGACATTTTACATTCAAGGTTTCATTTGTTTCTGTTGTATTGCAGTATTTAATTTTGATTGCCCTTACAACACTTGCCGTCCGCGGAAGTGCCAAACAGGCAGCCAGCATGAATCCGGCAGAGGCATTGAGAACAGTGAAATAGACGGAAAAACTCTGCATTGATGATTTTTTAAACAGGAGGTAATACTATGAAAAAGATAATTACAATTGTTACTGCGGCTTTGCTTTTTGCTGGAGCTGCTTTTGCTCAGGTTTCTGCTGAGGATGCAGAAAAGGCTTATAAAATATTGGAATCAACAGACGACAATCTTGCTTATCACGGAGATTATTCGGCAACTGTTTCGCTTGTTGTAGAAAAGCCAGGCAAACCAAAGGAAAACTTGCAGTATAAGATTTTTGAGCGAACAGATAAGGATTTGATGACAATTGTTCAGCTTTTCCCGGAGGCAGATAAGGGCGTTGGTTATTTAAGAAACGGCGACAACATCTGGTCTTATGATCCAATCAGCCGAAAGTTTACGCACACTTCTATAAAAGAGGCTCTTGGCGATTCAGACATTAAGCTGGACGATGTTGAGCAGAACGAAAACCGCTGGCGTGAAAACTATGAGGTTGCCGCTTTTGAAGAAGGAACTCTTGGTAAGTATCCGGTAAATATTATCACTCTGGTAGCAAAAACAAAGGAACCGTCTTACGCTAAAACAAAGTTTTATATTCGTCAGGATATTCCGCTTGTTCTTAAGCAGGAGGATTTTTCTGGCTCAGACCGTCTTATGCGAACAATTCTTATTCCAAAGTATTCAAAGGTTCCAGCTGGTTATGTTTCAACCCAGGCAATTGTCCGCGACGAATTGAACAAGGGCGAACAAACTCAGCAGGTCATTTCCGATTTGACTTTCGATACTCTCCCAGATAAGATTTTCACTAAGGCTTATTTAGAGGGGTTAAACTAGATAACAATGTCATTATCGGGCTTGACCCGATAATCTTTCTAAAGATTCCCGTATCAAGTGCGGGAATGACAGATGTTGTCATGAGAATGACATATTATCTCAATTCAAACACAACCGAAACGCTGGCTGTTATAGAATCCTGGCCGGCAGAAATTGTAGTGGAATTAGTCGCCATCATTTTTGCACTGTCTGCATATTCGCGTACAACAGGATAAGAGCCTGAGTTTTCCATAATCGAAATCACCTTGCCAAGCTTGCAGCCAGCTTCTTCTGCAAAAAGCTCTGCCTTTTCCTTTGCCTGCTGGAAAGCCAATCGTCTTGCCTGTTCAACTGCCGCTTTAGAATCCTTTACCAAAAATGAGATTCCGTTCATTTGATTTACACCGGCAGAAATTGCTGTATCAATTACAAGACCAGATTTTTCAACATCTTCAAGAATCACTGTGATATTGTTAGAGGTAACATACAAGCCTGGAATATCCTTGCCATCCTTCCAGTAATTTTCCTGATAAAGGCTATAATTTGCCGTAGAAATGTTATCCTCAGAAATACCGATTTTTTTAAGGGCGTCGTAAACCTTGTTCATTTTTGCAGCATTATTCTGAACCGAAGCCAAAGCTGTTGACTCTTTTGTCTGAACAGAAAAAGTGAGCTTTGCCATATCGGCTGGAACCTTTACCGAACCGCTGCCCGAAACTGAAATTGTGCGAGGAGATAAGTAGTCGTGTCGTCCAACATCAGAATGCTTTGGTTTTTGTGCAAACAAACTTGCTGTACAAAGAATTGTTAATAAAGAAATAATTGCCAATGATTTTAGTTGGTGCATTTTTGCTAAATTGTTAAAAACTTTCATAGAGACTCCTGTGTGATGTAATATATTCTATAAAGAAGAATTAATTATACAACAACTTCAACTATGGTTTTGTTACCAATAGAGATTTCTTTTGCAGATGAATCTATGGATTTGTTTTTATTAAAGCAGAAGCTCAGCAGATAGCCTTTTTCCAATCCATAATAATCAAGATATTCAGCAAGTTGTTGTTCGCCGCGTTCGTTATAGCTGTTACCGTGCCAGATTTTCATTTCAATTACAAAACGCTCGCCATTGTAATCTACAACTACATCAATACGGCGTTCATCGCGGGTTTGAGCTTCTACATAAAAGTTTATCCAAGTGACCGTTGTTGATGAATAGAGGCTTGTCGATGGAACCGTCACGTGATAGGTTTGGAGTATATACTTTTTGATATTTGAATATGCCTATGTAAAAAACAAAGTATTTCATTCCTCATTTTTTGTGTCTAAAAAACTTGCACACACCCCTCATTTTTGATACATTTTTTTATAAGTATATGAAGAAGTTTTTTTTATCAATTATTTTCTCGGTTATTTTTGTTTTACCTGCTCTGGCAGATGCTCAGTCGGCAGGTTTTTATATTAAAACTTTTGATTTTTATGCAAGTCTTGGGAAAAATAAGGTTTTAACTGTCCAGGAAACAATAGATGTAGAATTTCTGGAAAATCGCCATGGTATTTACCGTTCACTGCCAACAGGCTTTTATGCAACCCGTTTTGATGGTGAACAATACAGAGATATGGCATATACAGAAGATTATCGTTCGGTTTCAACCAAGGGTGACAAACATCACACAGAATACAGTGATGATGTTTTTAACATCATAATTGGTGATGAAAACAAAACTATTGTCGGGCCACATACTTATACAATTACTTATAAATGTGTCCTCTACGATGATCGAATTAATGTGAGTGATTTTTTCTACTATTCTCCCCTTGGCCCCTTTTGGGAAACAAATATTGAACAGTTCAATTTTAGAATTGATTTTGAAGAACCAATGCCTTCTGATATTCAGTTTGAATTGTACAGCGGAGAATATTCTTCTGTAGATAACGAACTTAATGTTGAATATTATTATAATCAGGATTCTATTTGGGGACGTGCAACCAAAATCCCAGAGAACAGTGGTATTTCAATTTTCTGTGAATTACCGGAAGGTTATTTTGCACATGCAAAAAAAGTTACGCCCTTCTGGATGTACTTTTTTGGAATCTTATGCCTGGCTTCTTGTCTTATAGCACTTTATTTTATTATCACAACAGGACATAAAGCCCCTGTTCAAACAGTTGAGTTCTATCCGCCAAACAAGATTTCTGCGGCGGAAGTTGGTTTTATAATTGATAACGAAGCCAACGACAGTGATTTAATGGCTCTTTATCCTGAGTGGGCGCATAAAGGCTATATAGAAATAAAAGAAAGCAAAAAAAATGTAATTTCATTTGCCAAGATAAGGGAGCTTCCGGACGATGCTCCTGACTATCAGAAAATATTGTTTAAAAAGACTTTTAATCGTGCAAAAGACTTTACACTGAAAAATGTAAGTACTTCTTATGTAAGCGAACTCGAAAATGCCAAAGATAAACTTGAAGAATCTTTTGAAGAAGATAGAGCTTTGTATGAGCACGAGCTGCTTTCAAGAGCTTTGTTATTCATCTGTTCTCTCTTTTTTACTTTGTTCCTTTGTTTTTCAAGTCCAGTTTCTTTATTTGAAAACTTCTATCTTTTCCTGCTTGTGATTCCTTATTATGTTTTGGGAAAGCTCTTAAATAAATCCTTTTATACAAAATACTTTAAAAAAGCAAAGCCTCTTTTAAAAGTCCTTGGCATGATTGCTTTATGTGCTTTGTTTGCTTTCTTTAGTTACAAAGTTTTTGATGACACAGAGTTTCACCTTCCGCATATTGTTATATATGTTCTTTGTGGGATTTATCTTCTTGTCTGTCTTTTTAACCGTAGAATTATTAAACGAACAGATTACAATGTTGAAGTAACTGGAAAGCTTCTCGGATTAAAAGAGTTTATAAAAACTGCCGAAATGCCGCGCTTAAAGGAGCTTATGGATGAAGATCCAAGTTATTATTACAATATTTTTCCTTATGCTATGGTTTTCGGTCTGGCAGACAAATGGGCAAATAAGTTTACAAATATTCAGGTGGAAGCTCCTGCCTGGTATAAAACGCCTAATCCAGCAAGAGTATTCAGCGTAATGGACTTTAATCGTTCCTTCCAAACTGAAGTTACAAAATCTATATCAGCTGCAATCGCTTCAACCCGACCTTCCAAGTCATCTGGTGGTGGCAGTCGCGGTGGTTTCTCCGGTGGTGGCGGAGGCGGTGGTGGCGGCGGAAGCTGGTAATTCAAAAGAGAGGTATATATGAAAAAAATATTGTTTTTACTCGGTGTATTTTTATTTGGTGCAATCTTGTTTGCCCAAAGTGATGACGATTTATTTGGTGGTAGTGATGATTTTATTTCATCTGATTTCGATGACGATTTGTTCGGTAGTTCTGATGATGACTTGTTTGGTGACGACGGAATTGATGAAGTTACTGAAGTCACGGCAAAAAGTGACCTGAGCAAGGGCCTTCTTTTTGAAAATGGAAGCATAAAAATTGGCGGAAACTTTGCAACAAAAATAGGAACTTCGACAACTCTTTATGCTGACGATGATAAATCCTTTGGCGACAATATCAAGGATACAAAAATTACTCCGGATGTAGGGGCATATATCACTGTGGATGCCCGCCCTAATCAGGATTTACGCATGTATTCTAAGTTTGGATTCAGGTATCCTTTTAGTTCAAAGGCGGCTTCTAAAGCAACTACAAGTGCGCAAGATTTCTTAGGCAAAACTTATTACAATACCGACGTAACCACCACAATCACCGACTGGATTTACCTCAAGGAATTATTCACTGATTTTTCGATTGCAGATAGAGTTTTCTTCCGTTTTGGTCTTCACACTGTAACCTGGGGAGCCGGATACTTCTTTAGTCCGGTAAGCGACATCATCAACACAAGTTCGATTGACCCGGAAGATACAGATGCTCAGGTTGACGGTTGCTTTAATCTTAGAACTCAGATAACTTTCCCTAATTCACAAAATTGTCTCTGGCTTTATGTGCTTCCTGCCTTTGATTATGCAAAAAATACAGCTTTTGCCGGAAAGTTTGATTTAGTCCTTGGTGGCTGGGAGCTGGGCTTTGGTGGTTACTACAAATATAAAGCGGCTCCAAAAGTAACTTTAACAGCAACTGGTGCAATCCGTAAAATCAGTCTTTTTGGTGAAGCAGTTGGTCAGTTTGGAAGCGACCGTGAATGGAATGAAGATACAGATAAAACCTTTATTTTCAGAGCAACTGCCGGCTTTATGTATAACTGGAAAACTCCATCAATCACTCTTGTTGGACAGTATTATTACGATGGCAATAATTTCTCCATGGAAACAATGGCTGATATGATGTATCTTGCAAAAAATCCTTTGTACATAAAAGAAGATTTGACAAAAGGACATAATATTGCGCTGGCTCTTAATTTTGGCCGTATTTTTGGTACGACCGATTTAACGGCAACAGTATTTGGAATGATCAACTTTGGTAAAGAAGATTTGCCTGACCAGGTAACTTCTGTGCTTGCCGAATACGGAGCTGCTTCTTTTATAAATGCCGGAACCTTCTCTGCAATGCTCAATTATACACCTGTAAAAACAATCACAATGGGAATTGGCCCATATATAACTTTTGCAGACTGGGATAATGCACCTGTAGTTTCCTTAAAACTGAGCTTTACTCTTGGTGGCGGTAAGTTCTAGGCTCGGAGTTTTTAGCAGTTAAATGCAATAGAAAGGAAGTGTGCATGTTCGATTATTTATTTTTTGATTTAGATGGAACTCTGACAAATCCTGCACAGGGAATCACAAACTCCTTTATTTATGCTTTTAAATCTTTGGGAATTGAAGTTCCGACTTATGAGACCTTGCTCACTTTTATAGGCCCGCCGCTTCCTGTAACTTTTGGGAAGATGATGGGGCTGCCTGAATCGCAGGTAGATGAGGCAATCAAAAAATACCGCGAATATTTTTCTACCAGGGGCATTTTTGAAAATGAACTTTTTGATGATATTCCTCCTGCTCTGGAAAAATTAAAAGCTGCCGATAAAAAGCTTGTGGTTGCTACTTCAAAGCCGGAAGAATATTCCGTAAAGATTATAAATCATTTTGGACTGGATAAATATTTTGATTACGTTTGCGGCAGCTGTATGGACGAAACCCGGGGAAGTAAAACGGAAATTATTTCTTATGCACTGGACCGTTGTGGTATTGATGGCAGTTCTGATAACAATAATAAATCTCGCGTTCTTATGATTGGAGACCGCTTTCATGATATTGAAGGTGCAAAAAACAATCAGATAAAATCTTGTGGCGTGCTATATGGTTTTGGTTCCCAAGAAGAACTGAAAAAGGCTGGAGCAGATTATATTATTCCAAAAATAGACGGACTCTTTAAAATTGTCTGAACATTATATCTGAATATTATATGATTAGTTATAATTAGTTTTAATTAGTGGGGTTTTTATGGCAGATAGAATCGAATCCATACAGCGAATAGAATATAATTCAACAATTGTAACTCCAGTAAGACGTTATACCAAGTCTGAGAAAAAGACTAAAATGGAGATGCTTGAAAAGCAGATTGCCAATCATGAAGAAATGACTGCCATTCACCGCGAAATAAAAGAAAAATATCCGAATCCGCAAAAGCTTTCTTTTAAAGAACTTTTACAGCAGGAAATGAAGGGAGGGCCTGATTCAGATTCCATTACCAATTCTGATGATGACGGGTTTGTTCTTGATTTGAAGAAGAGTTAAAACAATAAAAACGTTTTACAAAAAATCTTTGACAAAAATATAAAAAGAAATAAGATAGTAATATTCAGAGTTTTTTCTAGAAGAAGAACTTACTGCTCTTGGTGCTACAGCTTATGAACCAGCTACAGTAACAGACAAAGGTTCTTTAAGATTCAAGTTTACAACAGAAAAAGTTGATAGCTGCGAAGCTGGTTCATGGGAATCTCAGATTTTTGCAGATAAGACTATTGTAAAAGCTCCAGTTACGGTTGAGCTCACAGGTCTTACTGTAAAAGGAACCTTTGCTCCAGTCGCTTCACCAAAAGCCAGCGACGAAACTCAACTCCGCGCATTCCGCGCCTGGTTTGAACAGAACTAATGCTCTGTCATAGAGTGTAAACATGCATAGCGTGTAAACATTTCGTAGAGCGTAAAAATTGGACTGCCTAAAATTGACCTTTTTGGTTGATTTTAGGCAGTCATTTTTTTATTGGAGTGTCGAGAAACGAATTGCTACCATTTTATCCAAAATATTGTATAATAATGAGCGGACTGGATGGTATGTTGATTGGAGTAAGTTTTCCGACGATACTGAAATCTATGCTCTTGTAATAAAAGGTACAGTTGATATTCAGGGGTTAGTTGCATTAACTGCTGATGAGCAAAGTAATGCAGTTTATATAAATTGGGCGTGTACATCACCAAGTAACAATGTATGGCGAAATGGAACTAAACTCTATGAAGGTGTTGGTGGACATCTTTTTGCAATTGCTATGAATGTTTCTTTTCAGAAAGGATATGGTGGTTGTGTTCATGCAATTGCAATGGATAAAGATATTCTTCAGCATTATGTAGATATGTTTGATGCTATTGTTGTTGGAATTATGCATCCTTTTCATTTTGTTATAGAAGAGGGAAGTGCTAAGAAAATAATGGAGGTTTATAAGTATGAATGGTCTGATGAAGAACTTTGATGTTAATGACTGCGTAGCGAAAGATAAAGTGGCTCAAGATTTTATAAATACAGTGAATCCATACCGTTCAAAACCTTCGTTAGGAATAGATTTGCGTTCGCTAGCAAAATATGCAAAAGAAAACAATAAATCAATTGAAATGATTTCTAAAGATGAATTATTGAAGTTCAAAATGGTTTAAAATTTTGATTTCTATTTTGCATTTCCTTTGTTATCGTGATATAATTAAATGATTAATGCAGATGATAAAAAAAAATGATGCAAAAAAAGTTTTTCTCTTAAAACCAGTTGACGTAAAAGAAACGGTGGATATAATCCAACTGCTCAACTGCTCAACTGCTCATAAATCTGTAATAGTATTAAATAGTAATCTAAGGGCATATTGTATTCAAAAGCTGAATGCAATATGCCTTTTTTTTTAATCTTATTTTTTGGAGGAACTTATGAAAGGGTTCAAAACTTTTGCTCTTGCACTTTTATGTGTTTTAAGTGCATGGATTTTGGGTTGTAATGATACTGCTCCGGTTAGCAGCGAAGAAGACGGTCTTGGAATTACAATTACACTGCCAGGCGGCAAAGAAAGGGCTGTTTTTTATGATATTGAAGAAGTTACATCTTATAAGATTAGTATAAGTCAAAACGGCTACGATGTTGCAAGTAAAAGTGCGGAGCCTGGAGCGACAGTTAAAATAAAAGTTAACGATGCCGGTACCTATGATATTAGTGTAAGTGCACTTGATAGCAATGGTAACACAATTGCGAATGGTATAGCAAGTGTAACTTTGGCTTTGGGCGATGGATATAAGAATGTTGAAATTGATATTGAGCCTGAAGAAAAATCTGTAGGAATAAATCTAACTGCTGCATGGGAAACTCCTAATGCAGAAAAGTATGGAGCAGAAGATGCAGTAAGATATGATGCTTATATTTATGAAGGAGAAACTCTTGTTGGTACTTATGAAGACATTTCTCTTACACAGTCATATAATGTTCCATTTTATTCTACATATAAAATCAAAATAGAAGCAAAAAAAGCAGATCTGACAGTTGTGGGGGCTGGTGAAGCATCCTTTACAATAGCAAAGGGTGACACATATAAAGATATTTCAATTACGATTGCAGGAAAATATATAGAGTCAGCTGGCGAGATGGGAATAAATCCTTCATTAAATTGGGTGGAAGGTTATAGAAGAGAAACAGTAACTATGGGAAGCTGGCCACAGTCTTTGGCTGATGTAACAGGCGTTACTCTTACAGCTACAGGCAAAACTTATGATGGAAGTAATGCAGAATATTCAGGTGATGATGGTAATAAATATGTAAAGGTAGGGGAGTCATACTACAAAGTTGAACCACTAACTTGGCGTGTTATTGCATATAATTCAGATGGAAGCAAAAAACTGCTTGCAGACAAGATATACTCATATATTGTTTTTTATGGAACTGATGATATTCGAACTTTAGGCGATAAAACTATTTATCCAAACAACTACAAATATTCAAATATTCGTGCATATTTAAATAGTACAAAAAATCAGTTTGAAACTGATGGAGGAATTCCAACATCTTACGATATAGATTGGACAAATACCGGTTTCTTGACAGCTGCTTTTTCTTCTACGGAATTGCAGAAAATAAAAACAGTTTTAGTTGATAATAGTGCTTCAACGACAGGATATAATCCTAACCAGTATGCTTGTGAGAATACAGTTGATAAAATAACTCTTTTGAGCTTCGAGGAAGTAGGAAAGAGATTATATGGTTTTCATAATGAAGCAGACAGAATAATGAAAACCACAGCATATGCAAGAGTAAATAGTACATATCAAGGTGATGGTGAAGATTACAGTGGTAGCTGGTGGGTACGCTCTCCTTGGACAGTCAGTGTCTATGTGCATTTCATTCCTAAAATTGGTACTGGTGGTGATTGTGGTGTTGGTGATGGTTCAATGGGAATTGTTCCTGTTTTAACTGTAATGGAGTAATTGTTTATTTATATGCGGATTGGCCGCATGAAATTTTATAAGTCATTACAGCCGTCCGTTTTACGGACGGCTGACCTTTGATCAATTTATATTTTTTCAATTTGTCCATTATACTAAAAAATACTCTTTAAATACTTTTCCTGCGTATCGAAACGTATCCATCGCATCTTTCTCATAAAAATCAGTCCCAATCTGGTCAGCGTATTCGTCATGGTTTAAACAGTAATAGTGTAGATTCAATACTGCAGTAAAATATAAATCAGAACGGATTGCCTTTTTCCTGCAACTATTAGTCGTAACTAGCAGACTGCCTAAAATAGACTTTTTAGTCGTTTTAGGCAGTCTTATTTTAACTTCAGATTATATATGATTTTTTTATATTAAGTGTTTACCAAAAATCATAGCTGGCAATTTTTTTTATTGTTGCCAATACTTCTGAATAAGAAACATCTTCATTAATCAATGTTTCACTGATAATTTCAAAATCTTTTTTGTAGTAATTTTCGGTACAATATTTATAGATTAATTCGCTTATGTTTATTCCATCTTGTGCAGACGGACAGATGCTCATACTTGCCCGGTGAGCCTTTACTTCTTTTACAAGTTTTATAAAATCATCATCAAAGGTAATTTTCGGAAATATTTTATACAAATCATAAAGATGACGTGAAAGCCGCCGACTTTTCCCTTGCATATAATAATCGCAGCTTGCATAGACTTTATCTATAAAGGTTCTGGATAAAGCCTGAATATTCATTGTGAATGGGGTTAAATGAAACTGCCGGGCTAATTCTGCGTTCTTTTCAAGAAGCGTGTCTCCAACATAACTGTTAATTTGAAGTTTTTCTGTTGGAAACGAATATGAGGCTAGGGCTGTTTCGACTTTAACTCCTTTTATTAAAGCTTCATATTTATCATTAAACAATGGTTCATAATAAAAAATATATGCATTTAGATCTCTGTCACTTTGAATGGTATCCCAATTTGTAATTGACAAATGAAGTTCATCTCCTAGAGCTTTCATGACATTATATTTAAGTTTTTTTCTCTTTTTTTCGCCTAAATGTTCAGTAAATGTAATATCAATATCCTCAGAAAATCTGTCGATTACTTTGTGACATTTGGAAAGAGATGTTCCACCTTTAAAAACAACTATGCCTAAGTCAGCTGATTTTTCAACTATTAAACACAAAATCATTGTAACGTAATAATCTTTTTCAATAATTTCGGAATCATAACCTGTTTTATTCTTTACTTCTGCAATCATTGATTTAAATAATTTTTGATTTTCATGCAAATACACGGGCAACCTCCAGTTTATATAGGGTTTTATAAATTGAGTCTGGGTAAAAGTCTAGATAGGATTCCATTTGTTTTCTTGAAATATTATTGTTTTTTAAGAAGTTTCTGATTCTATATTCAACATCCTCTTTGATGGCAGAATCATCATAATAAAAATCATAGTCGTTCATTAAATCAAGAAATTGTAAAATCTGATGATTCTCATTTGTTACTATTGTTCTTGGCTCTTTCAAGATAAACTTAGTTCCAGCAATTTCAATTTTTCGTTTTATTCCTCCCGAATTATTAGATGCAATTTCACGAACAAAAGGAACTTGAGTTGTGAATCCCATAGCATTAGCAAAAACAAAACCCGTGTAGTAGCCAAAATATTCACCCTTGTCGAAGATGTATTTTTTTACTGCAATGTCTGTGCTGGAAAATGGTGCAGAAGGTGTGGTCATTGTAATCAATTCTGTTTTAAGCTGATTTTCTGTTTGCAGAGAATCTTTTGGAATATAATAAATGCCTGTATCGTATCTAATGGCAAGCCCCTTGTCGCATAACACTTTTAGAGCCTGACGAATATTGTTTTTAGTAGAGCCCGGCATATTCAGTTCAGATACAAAAAAAGGTTCATCTTTTTTAAAGTTTTCAAGAATGTAATCATAAAGTTTCATTTGATTTCTCCTGTGAAAGCTAGGTGGTTATGCAAAGTGATGTATAATAACTAATAAAATTATAACTAATATAAAAATAATGTTAGTATAATAAATATTAGTATAAGAAGTGAGTATTGTCAATTTATTTGTGAAGTTGTAGTTTTAGTGGTGCGTGAATGAAAAGATACCTTTTGGAAAAATAATTTTACTTTTCCTTTATAACTATGCTATAATTAATTATTAAATGCAGATGTCAAAGAATCTTATTATAAAAAATAATTTTTTCTCAAAAATAGTTGACATAAAAATGAGTTTGCATAAAATCCAACTGCTCAACTGCTCAACTGCTCAACTGCTCAACTGCTCAACTGCTCAACTGCTCAACTGCTCAACTGCTCAACTGCAATAAATCTGTATTATTAAATTGTAATCTAAGGGCATATTGTATTCAAAACTGAATGCAACATGCCCTTTTTTTTTATCATTGTCCAGTTTGATTGGACAATCTATTATATTATTTTTTGGAGGAACTTATGAAAAAAATTCAAAACTATTGCTCTTACGCTTCTTAGCGTACTGAGTCTTTGTTTTTGGGGTTGCACTTCAAAAACAAGAGCAAGAATATTTCTTAAAACGATTGTGGCGACGTAAGAAAGGGCTACTATCCACATGTGCAAGATTATAAAAAAATGGAGATTTCATTATGAAAAAGAACTTTTTTAAAACTAGTTTTATTTTAATTTTGCTGGCACTTTTAACGGGGTGTCCTAAAGCAACTGATAACGGCGGAAACACAGAAGAACCGCCAGCACCTAAAGAAACATTAACCGAAAAGATTGCTGCTGCAAAAGACAGTATCGATTTTGAAAATGCAACGATTGATGAAGATGCAGTGGTTTCAAAGGCAATTCTTATAAAGAATCTCAATCTGAAAGGTAAAAAGCTTACACTTGAAGCAAGTGGCATTGAATTGCAGAATGTTCAGAATGCAGTGATTGTAGTAGACAAAAAAGTTGGAGAAGGTGATGTTACTCTTACAAATTGTTCTATTGCAAAGCTTGAGGTTTATGGTGGTGGTGCAAACAGTATTCACATTAATAAATCAAATATTGCTTCTGTAGAAGTAAAGAAAGATAATGTTCGTCTTGCCCTTGAAGAATCTTCTAAAATTGAAGCAGTTCTTGTAGAAGCTGCAAATACGAAAATTGAATCTGCAGAAAGTATTGAAATTAAAGAAATTAAAGTAAGCGATGTTGTAGACAAAATTACAATCAAGGGTGGAAATGTAGAAAAAGTTCAGGTAGTGCCTGTTGAAGAAGGCTCATCATCTTCTGGTCAGAGTGGGGCTGCACCTGAAAAAACTCAAATCGTTATTGATGGAAAAACAGAAGTAAAGAGTGTTGAAGGAACAAATGATGTTCAATTAACAAAAGAAGCTATTCAAAGCGGTTCAAATGTAGTTGTAAAAGCCCCTGTTCCTGTTGTTACTTATTATGATGATACTATTGTATTTTTGTCAAACGGCGATACTACAGGTACTGAGTTTGAAGGTCAGGATGTTTATTACGAATATGTTTTTGATCTTGTGACAAAGTACGAAGAAGTAAATGAAATGGGGTATAAGATTAAAATATATAAGCTTCCTGATGTTTTAAAAGTTTTCATGGCTGCAAAGTTTGAAGGAGCAATGCAGATTTATGAAATAACCAATGAGGATATACCTGGAACTATAGTAGATTCAAATACACTTTGTATTAAAAATTGGTATGATACATCTCTGGTTCTTAAATCTGCAGGTCTTGTAAAAGGTTCTTTTGAGGCAGATAGGGCAACACTTGAATTTCCTGAATATAATCAGAAATTTGACATAAAAAACTGCGGAATCCCTGAAGAAATAATACTTCCTGAATCTCCTTACAAGCCAAGATTTACTGTATCACCTTCTGCAAGTGGAAATGTTATCAATATTACATTTAATGACAGTGATGATGTACAAAACCCGAATAAATATATTAGTAGTTCAATGAGCATATATCAGGGTGTAAAAGAAGGTGGTAAATGGATCTGGAGACGGGATAATCGTGTTTTTTCTAAAAAGGGAAACAAGGAAAAATCTGTAACTTTTACAGACTGTTTTGTAGACCCAGGAAAAGATTATGCATATAGCTATGATGTAAATATATATACACCTGCTGATGATGATTTTATAGTTGTAACAGCAAGTGGTGGAGAAGGCGAAATTGTATTATCAGCTGAAAACTCTACAGCTGACAATGGCATAAAGCTTACAATTTCTGATGTTTCATCTTCCGCTGAGTTTAATGCATCAAACCGCACAATCTTCAGATATTATGAAAATGATAATGATAAGAATGATAATGATGAAGAGCCATGTTATGTAACAATTGAACATTACAGAACCAATACAGGAATGCTTCCGATTGTAGACTATTATACAGATAAAGGCACAAGTTATACTTATAAAACCCAATATATATTCAGAAATACTGATTTAGATATTACGTATACACCAATTGTAAGACCTTGTACCATAAAAGCGACAGTAGGTCTTGGAGAACCAAAAATTAAAAACTCTCCAGCTGGAAGTGTAAACGATAATAAAATCTTCACTTTCACAGAAGTACCACAAATTGATGTAAATCAATTGGTAGATAATGCAACTTATAATATCACTTTTAAATATTCATATACGTATCAAGGAGACAATTATACTTCAACAGATATAAGAAGTATTCTTTATGACCCAGAGCGTTCAGAAGAACAGATTGACTTAAATAGTATTTCCAGCTGGCCGTCACATACTTATACATATAACAAAACCTATAATGTATTTATTACTTATAGTAATGGAATCTATTATGACTATGTATATACAAAAGGCGATTTTCCTGGAATGGCAGATATTGTAGTTCAATAAGAATTGGAACTGTAGATACTTGTAGGAGTGTGAAAGAGGTGTTGGACTTGTAAAAGATTATCCAAACACCTTCATCGCATATCTCACAGTATCCATAGCATCCTTTCCGTAGAAGTCAGCCCCAATCTGGTCGGCGTATTCCTGGGTCATAACGGCACCGCCAACGCAAACCTTGGCCCAGGGACATTCCTTGCGTAAAAGTTTAATTGTTTCTTCCATGCTTACAACCGTGGTAGTCATCAAAGCGGAAAGTCCAACCAGTTGCACTTGGTCTTTTTTGCATGCTTCTACAACAGTTTCCGGCGGGACATCCTTGCCTAAATCAATAACTTCAAAATCGTAGTTTTCCAGAAGCACCTTTACAATGTTTTTGCCAATGTCGTGAATATCTCCCTTTACCGTAGCAATGATGATTTTTCCCTTTGGCTCGCCCTTTTTGCCAGAGCGTTCCATAAAACTGCGGATTTCTCCAAAGGCCGATTTAGCTGCTTCGGCGGCCATTAAAAGTTGCGGCAGGTACATGGTTTTGGCTTCAAAGCGTTTGCCCACGTAGTCCAGCCCCGGAATCAAGTGCTCGTTAATTATCTCCAGGGAATCGGTATTTGTAAGCAGCTCGCGGGTGATATTTGCGGCTTCAGTTTTTAGTCCTTTGATGATTGCGTGAGAAAGGGGGGAAACGCAGCCTGTTTCCTTATTTTCAGAGTTAGAACTTATTTCGGCTGCGTTAGAGGTCTTGTCCGCTACCCCCTCCAGCGGGTGGTTGCCACCCCCCGCAACGCCCCCTGCGCTTTTATTGTCATTGTCGGACTTGGTCCGACAATCTTTTCCAGTAGATTCTCCGGTCAAGCCGGAGAATGACACTTGTTGTACAGAGGAAGTAACTTGTTCTACCGTGCTGGTCCATTCAATGTAGTTAGCACAATTTTCATCCTTGCCTAAAAGCAGGGTTGTGGTGTGCCAGGCCTTTTTCATTTCCTGCTGGAGCGGATTCATAATTGCAGCAGAAAGCCCGTTTTGCATTGCCATTGTAAAGAAGGTAGCAGTAACAAATTCGCGCATAGGGAGTCCAAAGCTTACGTTAGAAATGCCTAAGGAAGTAAGTCCGCCCATCTGGTGAACGGCACGAACAGTTTCCAGCGTTGCAAGTCCTGCTTTTGTGTCGCTGCTCACGGCCATTGCAAGCGGGTCAATGATTATGTCTTTTTTTGTAATGCCGTATTTTTCTGCCTCTGCGTAGATTTTGCGGGCAATTTCAATTCGGCGGTCACTTGTTTCCGGGATTCCGTCTTCGTCCAGGGTAAGGGCGACTAGCAGACCTCCGTATTTTTTTACAAGAGGGAATACTGCATCCATAACTTCCTGTTTGCCGTTTACGGAGTTTATCATTGCTTTGCCGTTGTAGCGGCGCAGGGCAGCTTCCATAACCTGAGTGTTAGTTGTGTCTATTTGAAGCGGCAGATTGGTAACACTTTGAAGTTCTTCCATAACCTGCAGCATCATTTCCTTTTCGTCAATTTCGGGCAGACCAACATTTACGTCGAGTACCTGGGCACCGGCTTCTTCCTGTTCCAGACCCTGACTGATGATGTAGGGAATGTCCTTATTTCTAAGGGCTTCCTTGAACTTCTTCTTTCCGGTTGGGTTTATGCGTTCGCCAATTAGGACTGTAGGGTAGGAAGAGCCAAAGTAGACAATTTGGGTGTTTGAAGTGACACAGCCAACAACATCATCTGTAGATACCTTATCTGTCGGGGGCGTTGCGGGGAACGCTGCCAACGCATTGGTCGGTTGTGGAGAACTGGTTCCGGCAGCGTTTGCAGTTTCGCTTCGCAAAACTGCTGACGTTGAATCTTTTTCCCCGCTGGAAGGGGTAGCGGAAGCCGGTACGGCTGGAGCGAGGGGGAGACTTCCCCCTCCTAACTTATCAACTATACCTTTGATATATTCTGGAGTAGTACCGCAGCAACCGCCTAGAATCATTGGACCAATTTTTGCAAGTTCTTCAATCGCTTCTACAAACTGAGGGGCGGGAACATCAAAAACGGTTTTACCATCTACAACTTTAGGAAGTCCAGCGTTTGGTTTTACAAGAACAGGAACAGAGGCTGCGCGGCAAAGGCGTTCAATTGTCGGCCTCATTTCAAGGGGGCCAAGACTACAGTTTACACCTACAACTTCTACGCCAAGACCTTCCAGCATGGCAACCATTGTTTCTGGACAGGAACCACTTAGGGTTCGACATTCTTTGTCGTAAACGTTGCTTACGATTATTGGAAGGCAGCCACGGGCATCAGGGCATTCAGAAGTTACTGGCTCTGATTTTGCATTTTCTAAAAGTCCCAGCTCTTCCATTACTTCTTTTGCGGCAAGTACAGCGGCTTTGGATTCGTAGCCGTCGTTCATGGTTTCTATCATTACGCAGTCGATTTTTGGACGGGATGAATTGCTTCCAGGCTTGGCGTATTTAAAGGCGGCACGGAAGGTTTTCTTAAAAAGCTTTATGCAGTCTTCAAAATCCAGGTCGCCCATTGGTTTTAAGAGTTTACCGCAGGAGCCGATGTCAAAGGCAATAAAATAATTTCCGTCGGGATTTTCCTGCAGGATTTTGTTGCGGGCGGTGTTTGCGTTTTCTATGGCTGCTGCAACAAGGCGTTCGAGTTCAAGTGGGAACTTTGTAATAAAGGCACCAAAGGTGTTTGTGTTTACGATATTGGAGCCGGCTTTAAAATAATTGTAATGCAGCTGAACTATTCGGTCTGGGTGTTTGATGTTCCAGGTTTCGGGAAGTTCTCCTGGTTTTAAGCCCATTCCCTGTAAAACTGTTCCTGTTCCGCCGTCAAAAAAAAGACGTTCTTTTCCTAATAAATCCCGCAATTTTTTCATGCTGGCATTGTAGCATATTGCAGGGGATTTATATAGTAGGGGTGTTACAACTCTAAATCAGTTACTGTTGCTTCTGTGGCACGGATTAAATCATTTGGAGCAATTTTTATCTGTACTCCCCGCTGGCCGCCACTTATGCAGACTTTATCATGCAAAATAATACTTTCGTCTATAAAGGTGCGGAACTTTTTCTTCATTCCGATTGGGGTACAGCCACCGCGAATATAACCGGTTAATGCAAGTAACTCCTCGGGTTTTACAGGATTGATTTCTTTGCAGCCGGCTGCCTGTCTTGCTTTTTTGAGATTAATTTCACTTACGGCACTCTGGCAAAAAACACAGATTTCTTTGGTTTCTGTTCGCATTACGATTGTTTTATATACAGTTTCTGCTGGAACTCCAAGCTTTTCCGCCATTCTTGAGGCAGCTCCTCTTGCAAGTTCATGTTCGCCGTCATCTTCGTATTCTGCGGCTTCGTATTTTATTCCAAGTCCATCAAGGATTCGCATTGCATTTGTTTTTTTCATAATAGTTGTCCTGAATGATTAGATTATTTTACTGGATTTTCTAAAGAGGGGATAGGGGATTGTTGTTAGTTTTTTTTTACGGTTTTTCAATTACTTTATTCTTTGTTTTCTTTTATAGATTTTATAAGGTTGAGGACAATTCTCAGTTCATTTTTTGATAAGCCTTTTATTTGATTTTCTATTTCTACTTGTTCAGGAAATATTTTTTGCGGAAGTTTTTGTTCTGAGCAAAGTTTTTCTAGATTTACATCAAGAGTATGAGCGATTTTTATAGCTTTTGACAGGGTTGGTTCTGCGGAAGTTTCTTTAAGATAACTTTTTATTGTGTTTTCACTTATTCCACTTTTTACAGCTAATTCTTTTATCTGTATTCCCCTGCAATCCATTATGAACCGAAGGTTTTCTTTAAAACTCATAAAATCATAATAGTAATATATTATCCTTTTTTCCTTGAAAAAGATAAAATAGTATCTTATAATTGTTTTTATGGGTAATATATTATCCATAAAAATGTTGTCTCAAAAAATTGGAGGTGTTATGAAAAAGTTATTTTTAGTTATGATGGCTTTGACCGCAACGTTGATTCTTTCATCTTGTAAGAGCATTGATATGTCAACGAATCAAGTTGGCTGGTCAAATTATTCAAGTTTGGCAACAAAAGATTATGATATTGTTGGCATTATCTATCTTGAATCAACGGAAACTATAAGAACGAGTTTTCTTTGTATTAATACAACAAAGACAGGTTCCCGTATTACTTATAGTGATTTAATGAAAAAAGCTGAAGAAATGGGTGCTAATGATGTTATAAATGTTCGGGTAGACCGTAAAACAGAATCAAAAAGTTCTCCTTTAGATTTTATAACAGGTTCAAACAAAACATATAAATATTTGTGTACAGCTACTGCAATTAGATACAAAGAACCTGCTTCTTCGGGAAGTAGTGAAGGAAATGACAAAGTTCTTGAAAAAGAGAATAAAGAACCTGCTGTTAAAACAATATTTACTTCAGAAGAATATTAAGATAATTTGTCTTATTTAATATTTTAGAAATTATCTAATCATCGAATGGTATCTAAAATAAAAGGTGCCATTCGTTTTTTTTTGCATTGATTTTTCATCATACAGTCATTATAATTTTCTTAATCAGATATTTAAGTAAATATTGATTAAAATTACTTAATTTACAAATACTATCAATTTGGTGACAGAGGCGTATATGTTAGAATCATCGCAGTATTTAAATGAGTTTACCAATAAATTTTATAAATCTATCCACGATGAACTTTTTGATAATATCCTTCCTTATTGGGAAAATTATTCCCGCGATACACGTCCTGGTTTTGAAGGATTTTTCGGGCAGATTGATAACGACAATACTTGTCATCCTGAATGTGAACGTTCAATTGTAATGACCTCCCGCTTTTTATGGACTTACAGCAATGTCGCCCGCATGACAAAAGATGACCGTTATCTTAAAATGGCTGATTTTGCCTACGATGTAATCACAAAAAAATATTGGGATAAAAAGAACGGTGGTGTTTACTGGTCAGTTATGGCAGATGGAAGTCCAAAAATCAGCAAAAAGCAGATTTATGGAGAAGCATTCTGTATTTATGGTCTTTCGGAATACGCCGCAGCCACTCATTCAGAAAATGCTATGAATCTTGCCCTTGTTCTTTTTAATCTTCTGGAAAAATATGCCCGAGATTCATTCCGTGAATCAGCTGCTGACGGATATATTGAAGCTTGTGCTCAAGACTGGTCTCCAACTACAGATATGATTCTTTCTCCAAAAGACATGAATTGTCCTAAGTCGATGAATACAAATCTTCACGTAATGGAAGCTTACACAAATCTCTACCGCACGCTGCCCCTTGTTTTCCCGGATGCAAAAGAAATTCGTGCTCAAGTCGGCACCGCCCTTTCAGACCTTGTGCAGATAACTGTAAATAAAATTCTCCAGCCAAACGCACATCTTGGAATGTTCTTTGATATGGACTGGAAGCCTCTTTCTGATGAAATTTCTTATGGGCATGATATTGAAGCCAGCTGGCTTTTGTGGGAAGCAGTTTGTGAACTCGAAGCCTCTGAAAGCGAGACGGCTTTCTCTGCAACTAAAGATTCTATACGTGATACAGTAATTCGCATTGCTGATGTTGCCCTGCAGGAAGGTTTTGATCACCAAAATGGCTGCATGGAAGATTCTTTGCGCAGTGATGGCAAGGGAAACAAAATCCGCAACCGAAATCGAGTCTGGTGGGTTCAGGCAGAAGCAATGAATGGTTTTTACAATGTCTGGGAAATGACCGGCGATGAAAAATATTCCGAAGCTTTCCATGCGCAGTGGAATTGGATTCAGAATTATCAGGTTGACCGTCAGGGAGGCGACTGGTGGAACGAGCTGAATGCCGAAGGAAAGCCAATTCTCACAGAAGACAAGGGTGGTAACTGGAAAACCAGCTACCACAACGGTCGAACCTGCCTTGAATTATTGCGACGAAGCGGAAATCTTTAAGTACTAGAGTTTTCCCACCTGGCACTTAAAGAGCATAACCTTGTCGTTAAAGATTTCCTTATTGTATTTTGCAACGCCAATAAAATCCTTACCGAACATATCGAACATGTTTGAGCTGATTGTAAAAGGCGGAACTCGACCAAGAATCTTTTCACCATCAGTAAGCAAACCAATCTGAACAGGCATTGTGTATTCACCCTTTTCCTTAAAGCCGCCACCAAAAGACTGTACAGGAATAATTCCAAGTCTGCCGTTCAAGAGCTCTTTTATAGTTTTATTTCCTATTTTCAGTGTCATTGTATTAAAGCTGCCGCCTGGAATATCAGAATAATTAAAGCCTGCATTACCAGTTGTCTTTGTTCTGAACTTCTTTGCAATTTTTTTATCACAATAACCGCGCAGAAGCTTGCCGTTTTTAATAAAGTAAACTTTATCGCCCTTTGGAACAACTCCATCGCCATCCCAGAAGGAAGCCATCCAGGTGTTTTTGTCGCTTACATCATGAAGAACTGTCAAATCATCAGAGAAAACTTTCTGCCCTACTTTACCGCTGAGCAGAGAAGTTCCAAGCTTAAGCTTTTCAAGACTCAGGCTTTCATGAAGTTTGCCGGTATAATCATAATATTTATCTACTATAATACACTCTTCCGGCATAGGCAGTGTTTTTGTAAAGTTTTCAAGAAAGTTATCTGCAATCTTGTAAAACTGGCGGAGCTTAATTGTGCGCTGATTAAAGTTGATGTAACCGTCAGAAATATCCTTGCTGTCCTTATGCTTAAAGGAAAGTCCAATTACACTGTTGCCATCCTTGCAGGAATAATCCATTCCACGGGAGTTTTCAACGTGCTCATCCCAGAGGGAAGTTCCAACATTGCCATTAAAGGTGTAATCGGGATATTTTTTGTGAAGATATTTAAGTACTTTTTCTGCAGTGGACATAAGCTCTTCGTCGGTCAAAGGTTTTTCTGTTTTATCGCGCGAACGAACACCAGTTTCCAGCTCAAAAGGATAAGGTCTCTTCAACTCAAGATTCCAGCTCAAAAGGATAAGGTCTCTTCAACTCAAGATTCTTTTCTGCCTTGGCAAAGCCTTCCTCGTCGCTCATTTTTCCCTGCTGATAATGAATGCCTGCAAAGCCATCCTTATAAACTCTAAATGAATATTCAATAGCATCGGTTTTATCAAAGGAAACAATTTTGTTTTCTACAATTTCTACGGCTGAATACTTTTTTCTTTGTGTATATTTTTCTTTTTCCATTTTTTTCCTCACTTTAATTGTCTGTCATTCTCGGGCTTGACCCGGGAATCTTCTAGTTTATTGTCAGTTTTTTTACTCTGATTGTCGGGCCGCCTGTAGCTGTTGGCATGGACTGACCGTTTTTACCACAGGTTCCGCTGTAAAACTTAAGATCAGTGCCCACTGCATCAATATCAAAAAGCGTTTGGAAAACAGAGCCTGTGATTACGTTTACAAGGAGTGGGTCTGTAATCTTTCCATCTTTGATTCTGTAGGCTTTTTGCGGCTGGATTGTGAAGGTGGAGTTTCCGGTTCCATAGTTCCAGTCGTAAACATAAATGCCATCCTTTACTTCACTCACGATTTTTTCGGGATCATCTTTGCCGGCATCCATATAGGTGTTTGTCATTCTTACCATTGGAGAACAATAGAAATCCTGAGCACGGGCATTTCCTGTAGGCTTTTCCTTTAAGATTGCGGCCGATTTTGCATCGTGGAGACGACCTGTAAGCACACCATCCTTCATAAGGTAAACCTTCTGCTTTTTGTTGCCTTCATCATCATAAGGACAATAGCCGTTAAGGAGTCCTTCTCCTTCATCTATAATAGTTACTTTCTCGTTACCAACCTTTTTGCCCATCACCCACTCATCCTGCAGGGTTTTATCATTGAGCATAAAATCTGCCTCTGACTTGTGACCAAAGCTTTCGTGAGTAAAGACTGAAGTAACTGTTGGAGCCAGAACGCAAACATATTCGCCAGGAACAACAGGCTTTGCCTTTCTTGCATAATCAACGCTTCGGGCAATTTCGGCATTTATTTCATCTTCGCGGTTGAGCAAATCTTTGTAGTAAAACTCCAGAAAAAATTTACCGGCACGGAAGTTTCCACCGTTTACATTAAGCTCGTGACCGATTGAAAAACCGCAGCGCTGATAATCCTGAACAATTTCTGTTCCCTTGCTTGTGTAAAAGCTCTTTATTTTTGAATTGCACCAGAAGGAAGTGTGGGTCATTTTGATTTCTGGAATAGACTTATCGGTACACTTTTTGCGGTAATTTCGGCAGATTGATTCGCGCTGCTCCAGTGTAAGCTTGCGGACACTGTTTTCATCCTGAAACTTTAAAACTTCAGCCTTGTTTACAGCAAAGTTTTTTACAATCTTGTTTTTAAGAATATTAGGATTTGGTTTTGCAATTTTTGCCAGCCCGTCAATTTCGGCCTGAATTGAATCTAAATCATTTGTAGCACTTGTATACCACATTTTGCCATCAAAGACTCTGATTTTTGCCCCGATAACAGAAACTTCTCCGTTACCTTCCGCATCATCATCCTTCAAATAATAATTTGCACTGTAATAATCCTCTATACGCACTTCTGTATAAAGATTTTCTGGAAATTTGTACTTCACTTTTTTCTCCTTTATTTTAATTTTAGAATATCATATATAATGTATTCAAGAACCGAATGTGTATTAATATGGAAAAAATATGTTGAATGAAGGAAAATATAAAGGTTTCTTTCGTGAATCTTTATACTGAATATCGCTTTTGCAACGATATTACAAGTGCTTTTACTGCATCTAAATCATTATCATCAAGATTGTACAGAGTCTCAATTATTGAACGGTATTTTGCGGGAAGAGAAGAAACGGATGTTTTGTCGGATATAGTTCCAGTGACAAGATATTCAGCAGAAACTCCTAGAGCATTTGCAATTTTTACTCCATTTTCTATTGATGGTGAAGAATTGTGGCCTGTAAGATAATTACCAAGCGTATTTTTGCTGATTCCACATTTTGCTGAAAGTTCTTTTAACTGAATCCCTTGATATTCTAATTCCGCTCTTAAATTGTCCTTGAAACTCATAATCTTATTGTAATTAAATATGGTGGACAATTTGTTGAATAAAATTAAAAGTGGTTTATAATACAGTATATACATTAAATTTAATATCATTTCGTGTTAATACATTAAGTTTAATACGAATTATTTTTTGTAAAGTGAGAATAAAAATGAAGAAGATTATCATCAGTTTTTTATTTTTCTTATCATGTCTTTCGTGTTTTGCAAGACAAAATCTTGATGATGTTATTATAGCTATCAGCAAGGATATTGCATTACAAAGCAAATCATCTGAAATAATAGTTGTAATGGATTTCACGTCTGATACATTAGAAATGAGTTCATATATAAAAAGTCAGCTGATATCAGCATTGTCACAAAATGCTGACATAAAAATTTCCGCATACGCAAATACTGGTAATGATGATTTAGAAACTTTTGTAGAATCTGGTATTAATGAAGTTATAACCGGTTCTTTAGATGAACTTGATAACAAATATATTCTCCAAGTAAAGATGCTAAATGTTGCTCAAGGTGCATATACACTGTTTAAATCGTATGCAGTTTCTCGATCATCAAAAACAGAGCAACTCCTACATCATTCTTCAAAAGTTTATAAATCATCTCTAGGAAATATCATAGAAATCAATAAAAACTCAATTTCTTATTTTGCACCGGCTGTTGGGATTTCTTTTGATTACAGTATTAACCGTTGTATCTCTTTAGGAATAAAAGCACTTGTCAGTTACGATGTTCTTTATGAAGAAAATACAATAATGGCAATAGAACCTTTGTGTTTTTTGCGATGGTATGTTGTATCTCCTACAGGAGAACCAAGTGCCGGTCTTTTTGCAGAATGTCAATGTGCACCGGAAATCCTTTTTGTCAATTCAAATGTTAAAACCTCTGCGGATGTTGGTGTATCTCTTGGTTTTAGAATTGCGTTTTATAACTTTTATATAGAACCATTCTTACGTGGTGGATATCCGTATTTGTTTGGAGCCGGTATTAACACTGGTTTCAGATTTTAGAGTATTTGAGAGGGACTGATATGAAAAAAACTATTTTATCTTATCTTGTGATTTCTTTTATGCTTCTTTTTATAGCTTGTAAAAATCCTTTTTTTATCCAAGCTACAAAATTATACAAAGTAACATTTTCAACTAACGGTGGAACTGCAATACAATCATGTAGGACAGATTGCTTAAAACGGATTCCATATACATCAAAAGAAGATTATACCTTTGTAAGTTGGCATTTAAAATCAGATTTTTCTGATTCACCTGTTATGTTTCCGCTTGAAATAACAGCAGATACAACTCTTTATGCAAGATGGCAGGCTCAGTACACAGTAAACTTTGAATGTAACGGTGGTGATGAAATTGATTCTTATAAAACAGGAATTGTTGAAGAAGTTCCGAACACAAGCAGAAAAGATTTTATATTTGCTGGCTGGTATACAAAATCAGATTTCAGTGGAGAACCGGTACAGTTTCCGTATGTTGTTACAAAGCCTGTAACTTTTTATGCAAAATGGATTGCAACATATCAAATAAGTTTTATTACAAATTGCGGAAGCGAAATCAGTTCATATAGAGCTTATGAAATCGAAAAATCTCCAGAAACAAAAAGGGAAGGCTTTAGTTTTGTTGGCTGGTATACAGACAGCCTGTTTATGACACCAGTTGATTTTCCTTATATTCTAAATGAAGATACGGTTTTTTACGCAAAATGGCAGCAAGTATTTAATGTTTCATTTGAGACAAACGGTGGTACAACAATTTCGTCTCTTAAAACAGGATATATTTCAGAATCACCTGTAAGTACAAAAAAGGATGCAAGTCTTGAAGGTTGGTATCTGGATTCAGATTTTACCGCAAGTAGTCGAATAATATTTCCTTATACAGTAACTGGTGATATCACTCTTTACGCAAAGTGGCAACCTGTGCAGTGTACAGTTACCTATTATGGAAATGGGGCAACAAGAGGAACGGTACCAGACAGCGTAAAGATAAACAAAGGAAGTTCGTATATTGTTAGCGGAAATACTGGCAACCTAGAAAAAGAAGGTTATGCTTTTACAAAATGGAATGTGCGTTCTGATGGAAATGGGCAGGGATACAGTGCCGGAAGTACGATTGTAATTACTGGTGATATTACGTTGTATGCACAATGGGGAAAAGATTATGCTGCGATGGTTTATGTGGAAGGGGGAAGCTTTTATTTAGGAAATCCAGAAACTGAGAATCGCCCTAAAATCACTCTTTCCAGTTTTCAGATTGCAAAGTACGAATTGACTTATGAACTCTGGCTTGAAGTTTATACATGGGCAAAAGAAAATGGGTATAATCTTAAATCTACAAGTAAAGGATATGTTGCAAATGATCAATTTAAAAGCTTTGTTCCCGCGACATATATCAGTTGGAATATGGCGTGTGTATGGCTGAATGCTTATAGCGAATATAAGGGATTAGAACCAGTATATTATCGTGGAAATAATATATGGCGTGATGATGAAAGTACTAGCGGATCATTTACTTGGAAGCAGAATAAAAATGGTTATCGTTTACCGACAGAATGTGAATGGGAATTTGCTGCTGGAGGTGGTTCTTCAGAAGAACATGATAAATATCGATATAGTGGAAGTAATAATGTTAATGAAGTTGCTATTTTAACTACTAAAGAACTGTCTCCGGTTGGAGTAAAAAAGAAAAATCGACTTGATATATATGATATGTCAGGAAATGTTTCAGAATGGTGCTTTGATTATTATGTATCATTTGGTACAGGAGAGTTAACAAATCCTGTGCATTTGTCAACGGATAGTGATGAGGTTTATAGTTCTTTTGTTATTATGCGTGGAGGAAATATAAATAATTATTATTCAAAGATGGATACGATTTATAGTAGATATTGGATGGAATATGCTGGATATGTATCAAGTTATAACGAAAGTTATTCGAAAACTGCAAGGCGTCAATGGTGGGGAATTCGTGTTGCTCGTAATGCAGAATAAATAACATGGAGAAAAAAATGGAAAAATGGATTCCAAATTATGTTACTTATACAAATCGTAATAATCCACATGTAACAATACATGAAAATGGTTGTAATCAAATTGCAAAAAATGGTGGAGAAGGTCGTGGAAAATATCATGGATTTGAAACAATTATTGATGCAAAAGATTATGCAAATAGTACTGGATTAAAAATTATAGAATGTTCATTTTGTATTTTAAGATAAAATGCGACGTTATTCAAAAAAAATAAAAATTTTCAAAAAAAATGCAAAAAAAAGCATAAATTTTTATAAATTTGCTTGACAACTTTTTCATTAGACTATATTATAGTCTTCACCGTCGCAACAATGAGTTGCGAAAAACAAAAGTTTTTTGACATAACAGGGAAGGAAAGAATAGAACAAGTAAGGTTCTAAACAAAAATAAGCGAGAAATCGCTAGTTTTGTTCTGAAAATTGACTACATTTTTTATCAATTTTTATACAAAATTGAGTCTATCAATTCAACAAATATAGTTGGGTTATAACGATTTATGTGGAAATCAATGCCCTTCGGGGCTTTGAAATAATCATGGAGAGTTTGATCCTGGCTCAGAACGAACGCTGGCGGCGCGTCTTAAGCATG
>CADCLG010000006.1 GCA_902802305.1 uncultured Spirochaetaceae bacterium | reverse complement strand
TTTTATTCATGATCCAAGGATATTAGAGTGGTAAATTGCCGAAAGATCTTATCCGTTTTTTACACTTGACAGAAGTCACAACATATTAGAGAGTTTGGAGGCTGTATTTACAAGTAAAATTATTCTATTGCTTCAATATGAATCATAGGTCCCATAAAATCGCTAGTAATAGTCCCATAGAAAGTATAAAATTCGTATTTCTTGAGCGACAGGATTTTATCAATCAGAGATGGTTCATAAGAGTTATTTGTTGAAATACCAATTAAATAAACAGAACCATCAGAATTAACACCTATATATTTTGCCTTAATTTTCACTTTTTTTCCGAGATAATCTGATTTTTTTAGTTTTACAATATCCCAGCTATTTATTTCAATATAAGATTCTGAGTCTGATGAAAGTTGTTCTTTTTCCATAATTGATTTTGCAGAATCAAGTTTTTGGATTGCTGTAGGAACATCGCCTGATTCGTAAGCTGTTTGAGCTTTCTGTAGTAAATCGCTTACTTCTGAGGCGAAAACAAAAAATGAAAATGCACATAATAAAACTGATAAAATAATTCTTTTCATAGAATTTACTCCTTGTTAAATTATTTAATTAAATTTATTTCAGCAAGAATTGGACAATGATCTGAATAATCAGAAGCAGCACCATAAGCTTGAATCCAATCTTTTGTATTACCAATACTAAAATTTCCATTTAGATTTTGTACATAAACAGCATCATTAAAATATTTTTGATCTCTACAACGAGGATAATAAAATGATTGTGTATTATCCCCTTTAAGCGTAAGTAATTTCATATTGTTAAAAGATTTTTGAATTTTATTTTCAAATGTTTTAAAAAAAGGATCTTCATAATTAACACCAAAATTGAAATCACCTAACATTACAATTGGAGTATTTAGATTATTAAACTCTTTATATTGTTTATAATATTCCAATGCTTTATATATTGTTTCTATATAGCCATCAGGTTTTGATTTTGTCCATACATGGAAAAGATAAAATTTCTCATTTTCATTTTCTAAACAATAAGGTATAACATAACGAAATCGAATCAATCCTTGATCTATTCGACTAATTTTATATTTATTAGACATCAAAACAATACCTAAATCACCTTCAGAGCCTCTTGGAACATGACAATCGCCATATTCTTGATGATCTCCATACCAATGTCGATATTTGTAATCTTGTGTTCCTTCATAGTCAGAAATATTTATAAATTCATTTTCTAATACTTCTTGGAAGGCATAAACATCTGCACCTGCAAACTTTCCATTTTCTGCTTTAAAAAGTTGTTCAATATTTTCTTTTGTAAGACCATAATGGCAATTCCAACTTACAATTTTCATTTTTCTACTCCTGAATACTTGAAAATAAATATCTTTTTTTGAGATATTCTAATCTTTCTTTATTTGTAAAATTTAATTTCTTTATGAATTCTGAAAATGGATAATAACATACATTGAATGTAAGATTTTCATTTAATGATTTAAAAATCGGAACAAAATATTCATTCAATTTTTTTATATAATTTTTTGCTTCCTCGGCTTCTTTTTTATAACGAGGATGATCATAATCCCAAACTAAATTTATAAGTTCAATATTATTTGTTTTTATTTTGGGTGAAATCTTGGTTTTATCTTCACATATTGTATTATATATTCCTAAAATATGTATAGTCATTTGGATAACATCATAGATCTTTGTAATATGACTTACTCTCTCAACTCCTTTACTTTTTGATTTCTTAGTCTCATCAACAATTGACTTAAAAAATGAAATAAACTCTTTTTTATGTTTATTATATTCTGGATAATTTCTTTCATCCAAATATGCTGTAGCCAAGTTTTTAGGAGCTCCCGACCATTCTAAGAGTTTTGTTTCGAAGAAGATCTCCTTTTGTTCATTTTCAGATAATAGATAACCATCTAATTTTGCTTTAGGTCGAGCCAATAAAGCAGTAAGACCTTGTTCAAATTTCATAGCTTTATATTTTGTTTTTTCAAATATAACAGTATCTTTACCAAAAATATTATAGATAAATGCGGCGGATGATTTTACAGCTTCTTTGCCAGAACCAAGTTTTACTTTTACAGGAGTATCAAAACAATTGTTTTCATAATTTTTTAAATAAAATTCTTTATAATTGCGTTCTCTTTTTTTCTTTGAACCAAAATCATCTTCACTTAAACAAGGTTTAGCTGCTAAAAGCCCTTTCTTTAATTGTATTAATATCGGTTTATAATTCATAAAATCTTCCTCCAAATAATCTTCAAAATCCATAATTTATAGCTCCTTAGACATTTTTTACCATTTCAATTACATTCTTCTTCCACTCATCCACCAGCCACTCCGGTTCCAGTGGCTGCACATACATACCATGACTAAGCACCCATCCAAGAACTGGATAATCCTGATTAGTTGTAAAAGTCATTATTGTGCTGCCATCTTCTTGTTTTTTAAACTTCTGGTCTTCTGCCCATTCATAAGTTTTAATATAGTTCAAAGTTTTTTCAGATGTGATTTTTAGTTTACAATTTAAAAGCTCTGGACCGATGTAGCGGCGGAAGTTTCCTTTGGCTCGTTTTGTGTATTCAAAATCTGGCGGTAAAACGAATGGATCTGCTTTTGTTACGATCTCAAGATTACGAATACCGGGAAGATTATAAAATCTTGTATCTTTTATATCCGGCATTTGATTATAAGCATACAGGCTCCACATTCCTTCGCTGTAAATAAGCTGCCAGGGCTGAACTGTAAATCTGGTTTTATAATTAAGATAATCAAAACTTACGTAATTATTCTTTGACAGTGCTTCTTCCAGCTTTGTCCAGATTTCATCATCAATCTTTACAGGATTCATTCCAAGAAACAGAATGCGGTTTGAAAGTTTTTTTTGCATTAAGTTTTGTATCTTCATCGATGTTATCTGAAAGAGAATTAAATATTTCAATTGCTTTTTTATATACCGGAGTATTCTTTATCAGATTAAGAAGATTAGACATAAGCTGAGCAGAGATAATCTGTTTTTCTGATGTAAGCATTGCTGGAATTCGGAAAGAAGGGCGGGTATAATAAAACCCCTTTCTTATTCTGTCATATTGTAAAATATCTTCTGCTCCAAACTTCATTCTTAAATCACGTAAATCACGATTAATTGTTGGAATAGAAGCATCTGTCTCTTCTGCAAGCTCTTCAACACTTGGATATCTGCCAGAAGCAATCAAGTGATCAATTTTCAATATTCGTTCATAGCCATTCAGATATTGTTTCTTTACCTTTTGTTTTGCCATTTATTCCTCTTATATTTAATATTATACACCCAGACTATCATGATTAGATAGTTTAATTTTTTTTATATACAAAAACCCATTTTTCTTTCAGAATTACTACTCATAAGCTTTTCGGTCTTGCAAAGTTCTTCAAGACGATTCAGAGTTACTTTTGAACCATTGAGGATTTCTTCCATAGTTGCTTTTCTTACAACATTATCAATTTCACCGCCAGAGAAGTTATATTCATTAGCAAGCTGCTTTGCCTGCTCTTCCGGAAGCCATTTTAATTTTGATTGCCAGATTGCAGTTTTTACTTCGAGAGTTGGATTTTCAAATTTTATTTTATAAAGGAAGCGACGTTCAAAAGCGGCATCCATATTTATTTCGAGGTTTGTTGTAGCAATCATAATGCCATCAAACTTTTCTAGATTTTCAAGCAATATGTTCTGCATTGCGTTTTCTGTTTTTTCTGCGCCGCCACCTCTGAATTCAGTTCTCTTTTGCAAGATTGCGTCTGCTTCATTAAATAATAAGATAGGAGTATCTTTTCTGCCTGCTATTCTTAATCTTCCACACATATGTTTATAATTATCAAATATTTCTTGAATCTTCTTTTCGCTCTCACCAAACCAACAGGATTTTGTCTGGCTTATATCAACATGGTATATCTGCCGGTTAGTTGCCTTTGCAATTTGATAAACAGATTCTGTTTTACCTGTTCCAGGAGCTCCATATAGTAAAATACATATTCCAGTTGGAAAACCCTTCGCCTTTAATCCATTTTGAATAGAAGAAAGATTTTCTGTAGTCAATGAAGAATAGAGAGTATTAATCTGAGTTTGATTTTCTTTGCTATAAAATAACTGTTTAGAAACAATTTTGTCAGGCATGATTAATGATTTCTCGTTTACAGTTCTTTCATATAAATATTTATCTTCTCCTAAAAATAGATCTTTTGATTGCTCTGTAATTGTTATTGTAGAGTCAAGCAAATTACCTTTTACAACAAAATCAATAAAACCTCTTTTTAATAATGGATAATCACCTGAAAGAAATTGCTTTACTATCATTACTTTAGAATGATTATAAACATTTGAACATAATGGTTGTAATCTTGTATCGCCACCATCTTGATAATTGTAACAAATGCAATAAAAACAAAATCGTTCATATCGATTTTTGAATTGCTTTTTTACTTCTTTGACAAATTCTAAGTTAGAATACTTTTTTTCTATATCATAAACGGCAGTAATTTTTTGATTCCATGTTTTATATTGATAGTCATGACCTTCTAAAATATCTCGGATCTTTGTTACAAAAGCAATGGAATCAACTTGTTCTTCTTCGATATTTACTTCTGTGTTATGCAATATAAAGGATAAAATATCATCCTTAAAATCATACGAAGAATGTCCATCCTTTTCTAATTTAAAATATATAAAACCTCTTTTTTCTAAATCTTCAATATCTTTGTTATACCGATAATATTTTAATGGCGAGATTCCCCAATATTCACATATACCAGTACTTGACTTAGATAAAATTATATCTGTACACGCACATAGAAATAATACTTGAATTTCATTTACTCCACCAAAATATAATGAGAGACATTCTAAATATTTTTGTAACTTTGGTGTTTTTTCATATTTTAGTTTCTTTTCTTTTATATGAATACAAACATATTCAATTGTTGATAACACATTCCATCTTACTTTTCTTGGTTCTTTCATAAAAATACCTCCAAAACTAATCTACAAGAATATCTGAAATATGAACTCTACTAATAACAATCTCACCTTTATCTTCCAGACTGAAAATAGCTTTAAGTATTTCTGCCTGGCAAGTTTCTACATCAGACAAACGAACAGGCCCCATCCATTCCATATCCTCTTTAAGCATACATGCATCACGATTTCACATATTTGCAAAAAACTTATCCTGAATTTCTGGATCTGTTCCTTTTAAGGCCTTTGCCAATGTTTGCTGATCTACTTCTTGAATAATCTTTTGAATTGCACGGTTATCAAGCATGAGTATGTCATCAAAACTGAAGATGCACTTATTTAGCTTTTGCTGGAATATTGGGGTTTCTTCCCGGAAACTTTTTATTATTTTTTCTGCACATTTATGATTAGTGAGAAGAAGATATTTTTTTATAACTTTGTAATCCTGTTCAAATTCCATACCCGACGCAGTTAAAATATGTTCAACTTCAGCAGTTACTTTTGCATCTGATTTTGTAAAATCTTTTGAAAAAGAAACAACAGCATTTCGAGTTTTATCATCCATTCCAGAAAGCAAGTCTTTTCCTTCTACTGATTCTGTACCAAGATATGCAATTACTTTTCCAAAGCTTATAAGATACATACTGATTACATAATCCATAAGAACTTTTTTTGTAGCTCTTGTAATTTCGTCCATTGCACTAATTACTTTTGATTCAGCGATTGAGTTAGCATTGTTTTTGTTTGTTTTCATAAGCATTTACTCCTTGTTTCTTTGTATAATATAACATGAGCAAACTATCACGATTTGATAGGCTAAAAAAAATATGGAATAATTTTTTAAATTTTTTATTTGAATATGATTTTTTTCATAAGATATTTAAATGTTTGTAAGGATTCCTCATAAAAAACAATATACTATCAAAGAATATCATGGTGTGATATTGTCGAAACAATGTTTTCCCCGTGCCCCCTAGTTGCGCTACGCTTCTATGCGTTGCAGGAATAAAAAGAGGAAGCGTAGCTTTTTTGCTTGAAGAAGAAATATGCGTTGTTTGCAACGCTTAAAAAGTGCTATCCGTTGCACAAGCGTTGCTTGTTTTGATTTGTTTTGAAATGTATTTGTATTTTATTGATTAGCTTTGAATTGCATATTTTTTTAAATTTTCTTATGCAACGCATATTCTTAAAAAATTAAAATTATTTTTATATGATATATAAGAGTATTTAAAAACAACACATATATGAATATATGCGTTGCTTTGATTTAAAGTCAGTAAATTAAACTTTTTTGAAAGTTTTTTTGCCCGTCGCGCGCGCTCCCCCCGAGGATATTTAATTTGTTGATACATTTCTGATAAAGCAGTAATCATCACCATCCATGCAGGATGTTTTTGTAAAGCCGTTTTTCAAATAAAAACGGGCTGCTTTTTCATTATCTTTATGTACTCCAAGAACAATTGGTTGTTTTCCAAAATCGCTATAGACTTTCTCGATTGTAGTTTCCAGAATCTTGCTGCCAAATCCTTTGCCTCTAAAGTTTTTATCAAGCACAAAAAATACTAAGCGGTAAAATGGTTTGCCTTTTAATTCCTGCGGATCTGTATCACAATACAAGCCTTCTCCAAGAAGGATTGTTCCAATTGCCTTACCTTCTTTAGTGATTAAAAAAGAGCGTCCTTTTAATTTATTGTCATAACCAAATTGTAATGTTGCAATAAGGGTTGGAACATCATCAACAAAAGAATCTGGAATATCAGTCCTGTCAATTTCATAAGCTTTGTTGCAATTTTCGAATGTTAAATCTACAAGAGTAAAATCCATTGCTTATACACTCCTAACTTTTTGAAGTAAGTATAGCAGATAAGGGATTTCATCACTAGGGACTCAGTGTTTCTTTCAGCCACCGGACGCACACGGATGTGCGGCCGGTGGCGTGGTATGAGTGCAGTGAACAGCGTTAAGAAAAAACTGCAAGAGCAGTTTTTTTAGCTGTGAGCGTCGTATAAAAATCAGAAGGATGGATGCTGCTCTTTGATGATGGAATGTTCATCGGAGAACCAGGCGGCTCAACAGAGCCGCCTTTGCCGATTGAGCGCAGGGCCTGTCCCTGTGCGATTGAGGCAATACTTTTTCCCACACAAAACGATATCCCGAAAGCCGCCCTTAAGAACCAATGTAGCATCTTAAAACTGCGGGACAACTGCAATGTTGAGCAAAAAGGGTGCCCCCTGTCCCCCCTAAGGTTAAATTGCATACCTTATTTTTTGGGGAGGGGGTAAGAGGGGTTCTTAGGGGGGAAAGGGGGAACACTTTTTGCGTGCCCGCATTTTTAAGTTGCGGATATTTAGATTAAGCTTCTTCGCGAAGTATCAGTATTTCTTTAAGATTTAGTTCAGCGGCTTTCTCTGCCATACCCCATACGACAAAGGCCCTCTTGCGGAAACTGGCAGATGCACGGAGCGAAGGGTACGCGAAGCGGTCCCGTAGCGGAATGCGTCTGCCAGTGCTAGCATTGCTTACTTGCGAGCTTACACAAAGGCCACCCTGCGAGCTTTCCAGTTCAATGCAAACAGTGTGTGAACGAATGACCGAAATGAAGTGCAACAAAGTGGAACGGAATGCAGGGAATGAGTGAACACTCTGTTTGCTACCTTTTCCACCAATCCGTGACCACTGATTACCGACAAGCGTAGAGAGCGGAAGCGGTACGAAGTACGGCTGGAGCGAACGAATCTTTATCAATTATATTAATTTTTAAATATATAATTGGATAAATAATTGGATAAAAACTCAGAATCACTCAATATCACTTAATATCACTCAGTATCACAAAAAAAATTAACATTGTATTTTTCCTAATAATACTGTATATTTAATATATAAATAGTTATACATAGAGTAACATAGAGTGCTTTTGAAATATTGAGACCGACTGCGGAGGTGGGGGTCGCACGTTCGAATCGTGTCAGTCTCAAAAGTAAGCTTGTTTCGAAAGAGGCAAGCTTTTTTTATTTAACAAGGAAAATTCAAAAGAGGACTCACCACACTTATTCATTTTTATTTGCTTTTTGTCGAAAATATTTATATAATGACTGTTAACTTAATAGCCATTAAATTAATAGCCATTAAATTAACAGTCATTACAGGAGATATTGCAGGATGGAAAAGTTTTATGACAGAATAAAGGAACTTGAAGCCCTTTCACAAATCGAAAAGCAATCAAAAAAGACAGCCTGCTTTACAGTTCTCACCGGTCGCAGACGTATCGGAAAAACTCAACTTCTCAAACAGTTCATAAGCGACAAAAAAAGCGCATACCTCTTTACATCACGCAGCGCAGAAAAATCACTGTGCGAGCAATGGCAGAAAAATCTGGAAGAAAGCATTGGCTTAAAAATCTTTGGTAAAGTTGAAAATCTCTCAGACTTGTTTGAACAGATAATGTCCTGGTCTCAAACAAATCATTTCACATTAGTAATCGACGAGTTCCAGGACATCGAGTATGTAAATAAAGCTTTTTTCAGTCAGATGCAGAATATCTGGGACAGTCAGAAGTCTCTTTCAAAAATTAATCTCATAGTCTGTGGTTCAATCTATTCACTAATGACAAAAATCTTCAAAGACGAAAAAGAGCCGCTCTTTGGACGTTCAACACACAACATCCATCTCAAACCATTTACACCATCAGTTGTAAAAACAATTCTGCAGGACTTTAATCCAAAATACAAAGCCGAAGATTTACTCTGTCTTTATATGCTCAGCGGAGGAGTAGCAAAATATATCTTTTTGTTAATGAACGCCGGAGCAAGCACAAAGGCAAAAATGATAGATTCTGTCTGCAATATGGCTTCTCCATTTTTAGCAGATGGACGCGATATACTCATAAGTGAGATAGGTAAAGACTACGGAATTTATTTTTCAATTCTCCAGGCAATCTCAAGAGGTCTCACAACCCAAAGTGAAATAGATTCTGTAATCCAGAAAAATACAGGAGCATATTTACAGAACTTGCAGAAGGTATTTGGAATCACAGAACAAATCCGACCTTTGCTTTCAAAGTCAGAAAGCCGTAATACACGCTGGCAGATTATAGATGAATACATGCTCTTTTATTTCAGATTCATTTATTCACATCAGGATTTAATTGAACTTGGAAATTACGATATGCTCAAAGAATTTATTCTCCGCGACTACGAAACTTTCACAGGGAAAACACTTGAACGATATTTTACAGCAAAGCTGCAGGAAGAAGGCAAGATCACAAAAATCGGCGGCTGGTGGGACAGAAAAGCAATGAACGAAATAGACATCATTGCAATAAACGACCTTGATAAATCCTGTAACATCTACGAAGTAAAGCATAAAGCAAAAAACATAAACCTCTCTAAAGTTCAGGCAAAAGCAGCAGTATTCATGCAGAATCTAAACAATTACACCTGTAAAGTAGACGGTTTATCCATGGATGACATGTAATAAATAAAAAGCTTTATATACCATTAATGTTTATTTCCTTATAATAAAAACATAGAATATTTAATTTTTTTTTACTATAATATCTCATTATGAAAGCTACAAAAACTATAATTTCGACATTGCGCGAAGCTCCTAATGATGCTGTAATTGCAAGTCATCAGCTTATGATGCGCTCAGGTCTTATCAGAAAACTTGGAAACGGTCTTTATGCTTATATGCCGATTGGCTACCGTTCTTTAACAAAAGTTATGAATATTATCAGAGAAGAACTTGATGCAGCTGGTCTTCTCGAAATTAAACCCACAGTAATTCAGCCCGGTGAACTTTGGAAGGAATCTGGCCGCTGGGATAAAATGGCTGGCGAAATGCTCACCGCGAAAAACCGACAGGGACAGGAAATGGTTGTTTCTCCAACTGCCGAGGAAGCTTTTACTTCTCTTGTACGTGACGGCCTTTCTTCTTACAAACAGCTTCCTGTAACCTTGTATCAAATCAATACAAAATATCGTGATGAAATCCGCCCTCGTTATGGAGTAATGCGTGGCCGCGAGTTCATTATGATGGATGCTTATTCTTTTGATAAGGATGAAAACGATCTTAATCAGTCTTATGACAATGTTGCTGCTGCTTACCGCCGAATCTTCAAACGCATGGGCTTGAGCACAATTTCTGTAAAGGCCGACACTGGCTCTATGGGTGGTTCTGGTTCAGAAGAGTTCATGGTAGAAAGCGAAGTTGGTGATGATACTCTCCTTCTCTGCCCTAACTGCGATTATGCTGCAAACGTAGAAAAAGCTTCCTGCGCAAAAGAAGCTCCTCTTGATAACGAAGGAAAACCTCAGGTAAAAACAGATTTGCCAATTGAAGAAGTTGCTACTCCTAATGTTTTCTCTATTGAAGATATGGAAAAGTTCTTCAATGCAAAGCCAACAACTTTCTTAAAAGCCCTGATTTATAAAGTTTACAACTGCGCAATCGACCTTTCTAAAACAGAAGCTTACAAGGATGCAAAAACTGTAACAGAAGGCGGTTCAACTTATATTCCAGAATCTTTCTTCTGCGTTCTTATTCGTGGTGATTTGGATGTAAACGAAGTAAAGCTTGCTGCTGAGCTTAAAGCAAGTGGTGCTGAACTGGCAGAAGCTGATGATGTTCTTAGACTTAGCGGTGCTCCACATGGCTTTGTTGGTCCTGTTGGAATCAAAATCCCTATTATTCTGGACAAATCTGCAGAAGATATGCATGACTGTATTACAGGTGCAGGTAAAGAAGGCTTCCATATTAAGCACGTTGAACCAGGCAGAGATTTTACTCCTTTCCTTGTTGCTGATGTACGCACTTGTAAAGCCGGAGATAAATGTCCTGATTGTGGCGGAACCTTCTATATGAAAAAAGGTAACGAACTTGGACATATCTTTAAGCTCGGTACAAAATATACAAAATCAATGAACGTAACTTATCTTGGCGTAGAAGGAAAACCTGTTACACCTTTGATGGGCTGTTATGGTATCGGCGTTGACAGAACTTTGGCAAGTATCATCGAAGGAAATCATGATGACAAAGGAATTATCTGGCCAATGAGTGTTGCTCCTTATCAGGTTGCCGTTATTCCTGTTATGTACAAGGATAAGATGAAGGAAGTTGCCGATAAGATTTACGAAGATTTAAAGGCAGATGGAATTGAAGTTATTCTTGATGACCGCAGCGAACGTCCTGGCGTTAAGTTTACAGATTCAGAATTGATTGGATATCCAATCCGCATTGTTGTAGGCGACAAGAATCTTCCTAATGTTGAAATGAAAATCCGAAGCGAAGCTCAAGCAACTCTTATTCCTGCCGAAGAAGCTGCTGCAAAAGCCGCAGAAATTGTAAGAGCTGAACTTAAAAAGCTGAACGCATAAGCAATACGAGTAAGGTATGAAAAAAAATCTTCTTTCTATTTTTACTGCTATCGTTCTGGCTGCTATGCCTCTCTTTGCCATGCCGGGATTTGATTCTTATATCCCGGATGCTTCGGGGCAGTATGTTTATTATCGCGATTATTCTTTTACACGGGAAAGTTACATCGGCATCCTTACCTACGACGAAGCGACCTATCAAATCCGTTATTATTCACCGGAAGACTTAACTGCTTCGCTTCCTCAAAAGGAAGTTGCTCTTCTTTTGACCGTTAATCCGGATGCTGATTTTTGGGATATGACTGGCGAACGTATTTTGACCACAATCCTTCCCGATGACGACAGTCTTGATATTATGAACTATCTTCATGATATTCTCTATGATTTTTCTTCTTTCCGAAATAAATTGTTTGATTTATCCCCTGAAGATGAAGAATATGTCTGGGGAAAGGATTTCTGGGAAAACGGTTATAAAACAAAGCAGAATTATCCTTTGTTTGGTGGCGACGTAACTATAAGCTATGACTGTCTGATTCCTCTTTTTAATATAAAAGAGATTATTGCACCTGATGGTTCGGTTGCTTTTTCCTGTTGTACTTTTGGTCGTCTTCAATCCAGTGATGATAAATCTTTTGACAACTTCAAAGGCTTTAAAGAATATGATATCACTGCCGATTCTCGTAAATCGAAAATCTATAAAAAAGCAAAAAGCCTAAAGCATACAAGTGGTAATCACACGGTTACAATCGACAAAAACTGGCAGACTGATAACGAATCTGATAATTTCTGTACACTGAATGAAGATGCAGTAATTACAATGCTTTCTGTGCCTAAGTTTGACCAAAATCAAACTAAAAATGATTTCTTTACAATCCGCTCTTATCTTACAAGCCTTTTATATTCTTATATAAATCTTGATAAATGTGAACTGCGTTTTGATTCTAAAAAGAACGCTTACAGAATTGCAAAGGAGTCTTTTCAGCCAAAAGATGGGGGGCAGTCAAATTATATCAACACTATTGAAATGCTTACCCGCACAGATACAGGTGGCTTTGATTACTTTTCTATGATTATGTTCAAAAAATCCTACGCTGAAAACACTGCGTATTTTGATAAGATTGTAAAGTCTTATAAATAATTAGAAAGCACTTCTTGAAAGCGGAGAGCCAATCCACTGACCTTCGCTTCCAAGATATTCTTTTTTCTTGCCCTCAATTAAAAACTGAACACTCTTAACGGTAGAAAAGTTTGTTGCAGTATAAACAATCTGCATGAGCTGACCGTTATAACCTTCTACACCATAAGAATTAAACTCAAAGTTTTCGCTGAAATCAAGATAAGCAATGCCATTTTGAACCTTTGCCCCAAGCAGCTTTGTTCCATCTGGAATTAAAGACATACAGTTTTTTTCAGCAGTTTTAGTTGTGTCTGGACCTGCAAGAAGAAGATTCAATGCTGTTACCAGCGGCGAATCGTTTTTTGGAATAGTTCGTTTTACATTTTTACGGATTACTGAACCGTCAGCATCTATTTCTATAAAATACAATTGCAATTCTGTGTAGGCAACTTCGGTAGTTTGTTTTTTCGGAGTTTCTGTCGCTGTTTTGTTTTGTGTTTTTGCTTCTGCTTTGGTCTCTTCTGTAGCTGTTGTTTTTTCTGCTTCTTTTTGAGCTGCATTATTCTGAGTTTTTTCGCTTTCCACAGATGAAGCCTTTGATTCAGTTTTTTCTTTTGTTTCGGTTTTTGTTTGTTCAGACTTTTTTTCTGATAAAGTATCTTTTTTGGGCTGTTCTGGCTTTTTTTCGGTTTCAACCTTTATTGTGACAGTAGATTCTGTATTTATATCTGAACTTGTTTTTTCACTGGACTTATGCTTTTCTACAAACTCTGGTGTTGCACCAAATACACGTCCAAAAAAGTTTGTTTCCTTTAAGTTTGTGATGATTATATCTTTTTTCACTATAAGTAAGATGAAAATTATAAGAACAATTAAAATGATTATTGCGATTGAAAGACCTTTATTCTTTTTTGCTTTTTTCTTAGTAGCCATACTCTAATTATCGGCTTAAAAATAGGAGTGTTTATAAAAAAAATACGGCGGTCTGGTAAAGAGATTTTTTATCAATTTACCGGAACCACCGCTATTTCATCTGTTTATTTCTGATGAATGTGTTTTCTATTTTGCCAGATATTCGTTTATGGAAGCAGCAGCCTTTCGTCCTTCACCCATAGCAAGGATTACTGTTGCAGCACCAAGAACAATATCTCCACCAGCCCAAACTTTAGCATGGTGTGTTGCCTGATTTTCATCAACAAGAATATGACCACGTTTATCTGCATCAAGGCCTGGAGTTGTAGAAACCAACAGAGGGTTTGAACCGTTACCAAGAGCAACAATCATAGCATCACATTTTACATCATGCTCACTGCCTGGAATTGGTACTGGAGAACGACGGCCAGATTCATCAGGTTCACCAAGTTCATAAGAAAGACAGCGAACGCCTCTTACATGACCATCTTCTGTTCCAAGTACTTCTACAGGATTTTCAAGGAAGCGGAAGTTTACGCCTTCTTCCTCAGCGTGTCCAATTTCTTCAAGACGGGCAGGCATTTCTTTTCTGGTACGGCGATAAACGACATCAACGGTTTCTGCGCCAAGACGGAAGGCCATACGGGCAGCATCCATTGCAACGTTACCGGCACCGCAAACTACAACATGCTTTGCTTCGTAAATTGGAGTTGCAGCATGTTCTTTGTCAAAACCTTTCATAAGATTTGCACGGGTAAGATATTCGTTTGCAGAGAATACACCGATTAAGTTTTCACCAGGAATATTCAGGAACTTTGGAAGACCAGCGCCTGTTCCAACAAATGCAGCGTCAAAGCCTTTTTCTGAAAGCAACTGTTCCAGAGTATTTGTTCGTCCAACAAGGAAGTTTAATTCAAACTTAACGCCCATTTTTTCAAGGTTAGAGATTTCTTCCTGAACAATCTTTTTTGGAAGACGGAACTCTGGGATTCCGTACATCATAACGCCACCAGCTTTATGGAAGGCTTCAAAAATTGTTACTTCATGACCAGCGCGGGCACAATCAGCGGCAACTGTAAGGCCAGCAGGACCTGCACCTATAATTGCAACTTTTTTGCCTGTTTTTGGAGCAATTTCGGGTAAAGTAACTTTATTGTTTTCGCGTTCCCAGTCTGCAACAAAGCGTTCAAGACGTCCAATTGAAACTGCTTTTTCTGGATTTTTCCAGATTTTTCCAACTGTACATTTTTCCTGGCACTGTTTTTCCTGAGGACAAACACGTCCACAGATTGCAGGAAGTAAGCTTGTCTTTTTGATTGTATCAACAGCAGCTTTGAAATCTTCCTGAGTAATCTGTTTGATAAATCCAGGAATATCAATATTTACAGGGCAGCCTTCCATACAGAAAGGTTTTGCACACTGTAAACAGCGGTTTGCTTCTACAACTGCCTGCTGAGCAGAAAAACCTAATGCAACCTCGTTCATCTCACGGGCCCGTTCTTTTGGGTCCAAAGTTGGCATTTCCATCTGAGGAATTGCATTTCGGTCGCGTGGGGACAATTTTCCGCCAGCTTTTTCTATTTCTTTAATTTTATTATACTGTTCTTCTACATTGATTGCCATTTTCTGCTCCTACTTTGCCAATTCTTCTGCCTGGGCAAGCATTCTGCATTTATGATCATCAGCAACTTCTCGGTCTCTGAAAGACTTCATTCGCATCATCATATTATCCCAGTCAACGATGTGAGCATCAAACTCAGGGCCATCAACACATACAAACTTAGTTTGACCACCAACACTTACACGACATCCGCCGCACATACCGGTTCCATCAATCATAATTGTATTTAATGAAACTGTAGTCTTAATTCCGTATTCTTTTGTGGTAAGTGCACAGAACTTCATCATTATTGGAGGTCCAATTGCAATAACTTCTGCAGGAGGAGTTTGACTTTCACACATTTCTTTTACAGGAACAGTCGAAACTCCCTTGCGTCCGGCAGAACCGTCATCTGTCATAATTATAACTTCATCAGCAAGAGCCTTCATTTCATCAACATAGATAAGAAGGTCTTTATTGCGGGCACAAATTACCATAATCACTTTGTTTCCAATTGCCTTATGAGCCTGAACAATCGGATAACAAGGAGCAACTCCAAAACCACCGCCAACGACGAGGACTGGTGCATCATATTTTTCAATTTTCGAAGGATTTCCCAAAGGACCTAAAACTGTCGGAAGATACTGACCTTCTTGTTTAAGTGAAAGTTTAAATGTAGATGCGCCTACTGCCTGAAAAACAAGAGCAATCCAGCCCTCCTGAGCATTTGCATCTGCTATTGTAAGCGGAATACGTTCTCCATATTCGGATTCCACTTGGATAATTACAAATTGTCCGGCCTTTCTATTGCGGGCAATTTCGGGAGCTTCTACTTTCATGTAGAAAACTCCAGCAGAAAGCTGCTTTTTTTCGATGATTTTAAACATTTTTATAACCTCAATATATTTTTAGTTTTAGAGTCCAACGTATGCTGTTACAAATGCACCAACACCCTGTCCCTTAAAACTATTAGCCAATGAAGTTGATTCTAGAGCAACGCCTGCATCAATTTGTACAAGTCTTACACTTAAAGAAAGCATTGCTTTATGCTTGTAGATTTCATCTGTACGTTCTGTAGATACAGAGAAATGAATCAAATTCAATAAGCTTACCCTTACACCGACAAGATAATCAAAATATGTATCAAGTTCATCTTTATTTTCTGCAAATGGATGGCGGATTCCAAGTCCTATACTTCCAAAATAATTCATAAAGTTACCGAAAGGATGGAATTCAGCGCCTAAAGAAATCTTCATAGGACGATGCAGTTTATATTCTACGCTATAGGTGTCACCAAATCCATTGTCGCTATCCTGGCTGGTTTCTGTTGAAGCTTCTTCTCCCTCGGAATCTCCTTCTTCGCCTTCTTTATTGAGCAGGCTATCAAGAGAAATTGATTTGTTCATAGAAAATTTATATGGAGTTACCTTAGAAAGCTTACTAGGAACGATAGGAATTCGTGCAGAAGTATTTACTGTAAGAATATCAGAGATTTCATAAGCAGCAGAACCAGTCAAATCAAAACCGATTGTTGGAGTAAGCTTGTTTATAAGAAGATTAATATCTGTAAAATTCTTGTTTTCAAAATCAGCTGAATCAAATTCACTGTAAATATTGAAGAGAGCATTTACATCAATATTAAAGCTTCCATCATCTGCATTTCTGAATTTGGCATAGGAATTCTGTGTTACAGCATGAGCCAGAGTTCCAAAGGCTGTAGGCTGCAGCTTGGTTGAAAGCTTTCCAAACTTATTGCCAAAATGAACCTGAGCATAAGCAAAGGTATCAAGATAGGCATTTATGTCTACAGAAACTTCTTCACCAATAGAATTACCATTTCCAATAAATTCAAACAAATCTTTGGATGTACCAATATTGGTATAGGCTTCGATACCTGCCCCTACACCAAAAGATACTTTTGAAAAATTAAAATTTATTTCCAGGTCTGGACTTATAGAAGTTGCAAAACTAAAGCCTTTTTCTGGAAGACTGTTGCAAATCTGCTGCAGGTCAATTACAACGTCTTTAACTAAAAAGTCAGATACAGAAAGGGCATTATTTGATACATCTACAGGAACATCAACTTTTACTTCAAAAACTCGATTTCTGAGAAAACCTTTACCTTCAGCAAACATAAGATTTGCGAATAAACATAAAATAAGACAAGGAGTGAACAGCTTTTTCATTATTCTTCACCTCCGTTTTTAGCATTCTTTTCCCAAACAGTAACCTTTCCGTTTGTCTGAACTGTAAGATTTATATTAGCTGCAAAATCCATCTTACGTGGTATAGAGAGAGTTCCCACTGGTATTTCAAATTCAACAGAAGGCTTTAGTGGGAAGGTATTCAAAAGATCTGATGGGTTTGCCGCAAAAGAATCTCCTGAGAACTTTAGAACCTGTGGTGCAAACTTAGTACCTTCACCGTCCAAATCAACTTTTATTGTTATTACTTCTTCTTTGTTATCATCATTATCAGAAAAAATAAATGGAAGTGCAGAAGTTTTGTAATCAATGCTTGCTGACTCAATTATATCAAGATATTTTTGGAAATCTTCAGTGTTAGTAGGTTCACTTCTACCAAGCAAATCTCCAGAATCTTCTTCATTCTCTGAATTTTCCTCACTATCACCTTTTACAAGTTTAAGGACATCCATATTAATCGGCTCATTAACATCAAAGGAAAGAGACAGTTTAACTAATCCGCTAAGTTTGATAGAGGTTGTAGTATCTGTTGAAAGTTTTTTAAGGTTATCAGCTAAAATCTCAACATTACCGTCCTTTCCTGTTTCAAAGCGTACATTATAGTCAACACACAGAGAACCATCAGCACTAGTATTTATCAATTCCTTCATATCAACTGGTTCAATTCCATCTAAATCAGCCGTCAAGCTAGATATAACCATATTCTTATTGTTTTCATCAAACACAAACTCGGGAATATCAGCATTAACTAATTTACCATCTTCATTTTCTTTTCCAAGAAGATAAATATTTTCTGTGCCAGGTACCTGTTCATTATTTTCATCACCAATATAGGCATTAATCGTTCCAACAAATTTCGGCTTATTAAAAACATTGTCAATTGCAGGAATCTGACAGAAGAGATAAAGAGGTAGTGAGTGAATTTTTATTTTATTGGCAAGATTATCTCCCAGCTTGTCTTCCATACCTTTCATAAGTGACGAAAGATTTAAACCAGTCGAAATTTTTCCTTCCTGTTTTGTTAGGTTTGATTTTATATAAACTGCGAACCAGTCTGGTTTTGGAGTTATTACAAGGTCAATAAGATAAGTTTCACCTGGTTCTACATTTCTTACAGTGATTGTTTTATTACCATCACTATCTACATTGTAATCAGGCAAAATCAACTCTGCTGAATAATCAATTGTGTTGAACTCATTATCTGCTGCATTGTTACCTAACTTAGTTTCAAAACCTTCTGCACCTTCTCCTGTAGATAAAAAGTCCAGAGTTTTGCGATTTTCACTGCCTTCTGTAATTTCTGTAAATTCAAAAGTCTTTTCGCGATTTGAAATACCAAAGAAATTTGAATTAAATTTAAGCTTTAATTCATTTTCTGCAGGGAGTGTGTTTAAATAGGAAATTGAAAGTCCACTCGGATTCCATTTGATTGACTGAATGGCGTTAAGAATATCATCTGATAATTTCTGTGAATCTTCTACCCTTGTGTTAAAACTAGATTCTTCTGAATTTTGTGAAGCAGAATCACCTGAACTTGCTTTCTGTAATACAACAAGTGCAGAAGCTACTTCTTCAATTTTAGCTTCAACTTTTACAGAAGGATTTATTTTCTTTTCTGGATTATCAGAATCAATGAACTGCAAAGAAGCATGAGTCATTTTGATGTTAACTCTTGTATTTGCATTAATATCTGTATTTACAAAAGTTTTTTGTTGCTGAGTTAATCCTACTTCAGCAAAATCAAATTCTTTGCGGGTAGAAGAATCTAAAAGCTTATTATAAGCAAGAGTTACATTCAAACCACCAGTCAAATCTATCTGGTAACTATTTATTTCAATACCTGTCCATTCCGTTGGGAATGCAAAATCAACAGCTAATTTTCCTTTTTTGATTTCGCAAGATTTCAAAGCAGAATCATTGCCAATATTAAAAGTAGACTTCAGTGATGATTCAATAGGTTCAGACAAAGAAATATCATCTGCTTTAAATACCTGGCTATCCTGTGAAACAAGAGCATAGAAAGTTTTATCTGGGTCTCCAGAGAACTGAAGAGACATACCCTCTTTATAAACTGTAACATTGTCAAGTGGAAGAAGAGCCAGTCCGTTTTCATCAAAATCATCTTCTGAAATTACAGTTCCGTTATAAAGAAGTTTTACAGTTCCAGAAAGTTTGCCGTCTGGAATAAAGGTTGGAAGAGTAAAACCAGTATGGCCATATTCACCAAAATCAACATTATCAAGATTAGGAGTATTAGAAACTACCATGAAACCGGTTTTATAAGTAACACTGTTAAAACCATTGCCTGTATCTTCAAAAGATACTGATAAAGGAGCCTCTGCTTGAGTAGTTCCTCTAAAAGAAACTAGTGCATTGATTTTTTCATTTACTTCGACATCAACAACTTTAACTTCATCAATATCAACGCTTGGAACAGCAATTTCCTTGCTTATGTTCATTGATTCCAGCTTGGAACCAAAATCTACATCTTTAAGATAATTATTAAAATCAAGAGGGATTTCCTGAAGCTTCATGCTCACAAGGAACTCTTGTATGTTATCAGTCTTACCTATAGGATTGTAATCATAAATCTTGATGTCAGCTTCTACAGACTCTTCATCATTTGAAGCAGAATCCGTTGACTGACCCGAAAAAGAATCCTTTAGTTTATCGATAGAAAACAAATCACCAAGAGGAAAACTCTTGTTTGCAATTGCAAACTCATATTTTGCATTTGATTTTACAGAAACTGTTTCCGGAAACTGAAAATTACATCCGAAAATACATAAAACCAAAGCCAATAAGGTTGAACCAAAGATTATTTTTTTCTTCATGGAAAAACCTCCTCCTTTTTTTACTATTTAAATAGTACTACAACTTACAATTATAGCACTATTTGAATAATATTACAAATTACTTATCATCATTAACAATAAGTTACTTGTAAAAAAATGCCGCAAAAGGATTGTAACTCATGCCGTCATCGCTGCCAGAATTATAGCGTCGATTTTCACCAGAACGGCCATTATTACCGGCAGAGTTTGACTTGTTGCCATCTTTTTTAACAACTACAACCCTCTTAGGTGTTACTGAACCTGTATTTTCTTTTTTTGCAGCTGATTTATCGCCACCAATACGTGATGCAGCATCGCTCTTTAGCGATAAGCTGATTCTTCGTCTTACAGTATCCAGCTGAATGATTGTAAACTCTCGGACATCACCAACTTTTACAACCTCCATAGGGTCTGTTACAAAGCTGTCGCTTAATTCACTAAGGTGAACAAGTCCAGTTTCGTGCAAGCCAATATCAACAAATGCACCAAAATCAACAACATTTTTGATTTTTCCGGTAACCTTCATACCTTCTTTCAAATCTTCAAACTGAACAACGCCCTTCTGCATAATTGGAGCCGGATATCCGTCACGAGGGTCGCGGTTTGGTTTCTGCAGTTCTTCTACAATATCGCGAACTGTTGTAACGCCAATGTTGTATTTCTGAGCAATTTCGTCAATTTTTGAAGTAGAAATCTTTTCACCCTTCTGAATCATTGGAAGGATTTCGCGGGCGGCATCATAGTTTTCTGGATGAACCCAAGTATTGTCCAATGGGTCAGAACTTTCTGCAATTTTTAAGAAGCCTGCGCACTGTTCAAAAGCTTTTGGTCCAAGCCCCGGAACCTTTTTCAAATCTTCGCGGCTGGTGATTTTACCATTTGCATCACGGTAAGCTACAATTTTCTTTGCAGTAGAAACGTTAATACCAGAAACATATTTCAAAAGCATGTAAGAAGCGGTATTTAAGTTTACGCCAACGTTATTTACTACAGAACTTACAACTTCATCCAGCTGTTCTGCAAGTTTTTTCTGATTTACATCGTGCTGATAAAGACCAACACCAATTGCCTTAGGGTCAATCTTAACAAGTTCTGCAAGTGGGTCCTGCAAACGGCGGCCCATAGAAATTGCACCGCGAACCATAACATCCAAATCTGGGAATTCTTCGGTTGCAACCGGGCTTGCCGAATAAACAGAAGCACCAGATTCATCAACAACAGTGTATTTTACATCTTGGTCAGCATAATTCTCGCTAAGAACTTTGCTTACAATTGCCTGAACTTCGTGACTTCCAGTTCCGTTTCCTACAGCAAGAACCTGAATATCATACTTGTCGATTGCATCGTTAATTGCATCATAAGCGCCTTTTGGATCCTGTTCCTGGAAAATCTTAAAGAAGCCAAGATATTTTCCTGTTTCATCCAAAGCAGCACATTTTGTACCGTTTCTGTAACCAGGGTCAACACCAAGAACGCGGCTTCCCTTAATTGGCTGAGACATCAAAAGATTTTTTAAGTTTTCGCTGAATACACCAATTCCGTGAGCGTCGGCTTCATCAGATTCATCACTGCGGATTTCTCGAACAACAGCTGGAGAAAGCAGACGAACTACACCATCTTCAATTGCATCCTTGTGATAGTGATTATTGATAATTGTACGCTTCTGTAACAAAGAAACTGCATTATCTACATCAACGTCAATTGTAACTTCAAGAGCCCCTTCCCTTTCTGCACGGTTTATAGCAAGAATACGGTGAGGCTTTACCTGATTAAGCGGCTCTTTATAATCCCAGTACATCTGATAAGTAGAAGCTTTCTGGGCGGTTTCTTCATCCTGACCTTCTGGAACAATACCTTTTGTAACGATATTGCCTTCTTTCATGTACAAATCGTGGATTGCTTCTCGGTTTGAAGTATTCTGACTAACACGTTCTGCAAGAATGTCCTGAGCACCGGCAAGAGCATCTGCTGTACTTTCAACATTCAAGGCAGGGTCTTCGTTATCAGTTTTAATATATTTTTCAGCTTCTTTTTCGATTGCTTCATCGTCCATAGTCAGCATTGCATCTGCCAAAGGCTCAAGTCCTTTTTCGGCAGCAACCATTCCGCGAGTCTTCTTCTTTTTCTTGAATGGAGCCCACAAATCTTCAAGGGCTGTCAAGGTTGTGGCAGACATAATTGCGTTATAAAGAGATTCTGTTAATTTTCCCTGATTGAAAACACCTTTTACAATTTCCAGACGGCGTTCTTCAAGATTTTTGTATGACTTGAAGGAGTGATCTATACCCAAAACCTGAACTTCGTCGAGGTTGTCTGTTCTGTCTTTTCTATAACGGCTGATAAAAGCAACGGTACATCCTTCGTTAAAAAGGCTGATTACCGCACTTACCTGTGCAACGCGGATATTCAATTCTTCCGCAATTTTTTTCATGATTTCGACTTCATTAACTGTTAATGCGTCAATTGTTTCTTGTGTAAATTCCATAGTTTTGACATTTTATGAGATTTAATGGCGGCTGTAAAGAGAAAAATTATCTGTAAAAAGAATTATTCCGGACCTTGAAGAATTATTCAGAAATTGAAATGTCACCAAGATATTTTGGGTTTATACCATTTGTCTGTTTTGCTTCGTAAAGTTTTTGGAGCATTAAATGGCAGTTTTCGGACATCATCTTGTAGAGCTGAGGCACAAGTCTTCCCCTCTGAATGTCATCAAGATGGGCTTCACCACTGGGAGAAAGAAAAGCAAAAACAAAAAGCATTCCTTCTGAAGTTGGTCGCTGGGCAATCAACAGGGCATCTGAACGGAAAGTAAAGCCGGAAAGAACAATCTGAACATCCTTAACCTTTTCCCAGATTGAGAGGGAAAGAGCCCCCTGCTCCATACATACAGAAAAATGGCTGAGACTTATATCCTTTAAAACACCTGTGTAATAATAATCCTGTTTTTTGAATGTAAAGGTACAGGACTTTGAACAAAGAGCACGGATATTTTGTCTTCGCCCCCTTGCCTGATTTGCATACAAAAGCTTCTGAATTATTTCAAGGTTTTCGCGTCGCTGGTATTCAAGCTGAATACAACCGCATTTTATTCCAATATCAAAAAGGTATTTTCTTTCAAGTAAGGTTTTGGCATTTTTTTCTGATTTTCTGGCATAAGTAACACCAATCAGAATATTAGGGTAGCGATCTTGAAGTCTTTTTATGTAAAAGTTCCAGGCTATTCCCGGTATTTCATAATCAATGTTAAAAAAAATAATTACATCATGAAAAACCGAAATAATCGTTTCGATTTTTGTTTCCAAGGGAATAAAGCGACTGTTATCTATAAAGTAACATTCATACCCCATTGAAAAATACTCTTCAAGAAAATGCTCTGGAAACAAAGAAGTATCAGGGGTAATGAAAAATGTTTTTCGTCCTACAGCAAAATCATTTACAGTTATAGCCAAAGAAGACCTCTCGAAAATATTATACTATAAGATTTGAAAAAGTCTAAAAAAATTTTAAATAAAATGTTGTATTTTGTGATGCTCTACTGTCTTTGTTTTTACTGCCACAATATAACTTCCGAACATTGCTGTTGCCGTATCAAAAAGAGCTGCAAAAGAACAGATTATTACAGCCGCAGGTTTTAAAAGCAGGAAGCTGGTTTCAAAGCCTTTTCCGTAGCGTTCGCAGAGAATTGTCAGAAGAATAAAGGCTCCTCCAGAAGGAAATCCACCAAGAAGGAAGGAAAGTCCAAAAGCAAGCAGAGAAACAAAGAAAATATCACCAACAGAAATACTCAAGCTTGAATAAGAACGCAGAATTAAAAAGAAACAGATTGTACTTACCAAAGCAGAACCGCCTCTTGAGAAAATAGCAAAGAGAGGATAAGTAAAACCGTTACAGCGCCTTCTTATTCCAAGACTTTCTTTTCCGTGTCTGAAAATCAATGACAAAGAAAGAGTTGAGTCCCCGCTTACAAAAGAAAGCATCATTGGTGCAAGGCTGGCATATAACACGCGGTAGGGATGTGGGTCGTGACATACATATCGTATGATAACTGGATAAATAATTCCTACAACAATAACCAGGTCTACCAGGAACATCAAAATTATTGGAGTATAAATGCCGTTTGCAATCACAGAGCGGAACATTATTGTCCAGGCACATACGGTTGCAATTATGAGGACAGCCATGATTTCTGTAAAGAAGGTTGCGATGTTATAAAAAAGCTTTGAAAAAGAATCTGCAAGGGAAGATACAGGCTTAAAGGTAATCTGGTCTGAAGCACTTTCCCAACCGATTAAGCCGCCGAATAAAAAGGCAAAAAGAACATAAGAGCCTTCATGCAGAATATCAATGGTAGAAATTGAAAAAAGAGATAAAATCAGTTCTTTTGCATTTACGCTTGTTATTTCGGTAGCAGTATCAATTGTAATAGGGATTCTAGGAAGTTTTACAAGGATGATTGAAGCAGTTCCAATAATAGTAAGCAGCAATGAAGAAACTATAATAATAAGGAAGGTCCATAAAGTGCTTTTTAATATAAGCTTAGATAATCTAAGTTTGTTGATTGCGACGGCTGTCGTAGAAAAAATCAGAAGAATTACCAGATAATCGCCGAATCTTACGACAAAGTCTGTTATTAACGAAAGGATAGCCGCTCCGGTTGGATTATCTACAGGAAGAACAAGAGCCGTTATCACACCTAATGCAATACCAATTAAATATTTTATCCAAACTTTCATTCTGTCATTATAACATACTATAGAATCACATTCTATAGTATGTTATAATAAGATTTATGAGTGAGCTTTTGTTGATTGGCAAGGAACTGCCTGATTGTCTTGATTTTGCTGAATCCCTTTCTAAAAATGGCCGTAAGATTTTTACAACCTCTAAAGATGATAATAAAATTGCAGATTTTGAAGCAGAAAATATTTTTTCTACAAGCTGGAACAAGGCTTCTGCAATTTCTTCCCGGGCTCTTCTCATAAAAAATGAAACTAAATTGCCCGCAACAAATGAATACATCATATACTTTGACAGTCAATACTACGCACAAAAGTTCGATTCTGATCGTGCAGAAAATATAACAATGTCTGTGGATGCAATGATAAACAGTTATCAGTTCTTTTTGAGTGAGCTTTTATTCAGACTTGAACAAAAAAAAGAAGAAACTGTGATAGTTTTCCTTGTAAAAACTTATCCTTCAAAATACGAAATTGCTCATTTTGGAAGTAAAAATGTAAACATGCACCCGTCAAGCAACATAGTAAATGCGGCACAGCAGGCCTTTATTTCTCTGGCACAAAACATTTCAACCCTGGTGGGAGAACGTTCTTATCTTTCAGTTCTGCTTGCAAAATGTGAGCCTTCTAACGAGCTTTTCTCCAGCGAAAAAGCACTTGCAGAATGGACGGCACAGGGAATTGACACAATCAAAAACATGAAAAACCATCAGACTGCAAAACAGGCCGGAAACTGGGTAAAAGCCGGCGCGAAAATCCCAACTGGTTTTTCTCTGTTCAAATAAAAAAATCAAATAACTCGAATAAAAATCAAATAAAAATCCTCTTGTTTCATATCCTCTTTAGCATTATAATAATAATGTGTCTGAACTGTATATTGTAGGAACTCCTATCGGAAACCTGGATGACATTACCTTTAGGGCGATAGAGACTTTTAAAAAAGTTGATTTTATTGCTTGCGAAGATACCCGTCATACCTTGCAGCTTTTGAATCATTTTGAAATCAAAAAGCCGCTTATTTCCTGTAGGGCTCAGAATGAAAAAATTGCTGGTGAAAAAATTGTAAAGCTTTTGGATGAAGGTCATTCGGTTGCTTATGCCAGTGATGCAGGAACCCCTGGAATTAGTGATCCGGGAGCAGTTCTTGTAGATGTTGTTAGAGCAGCAAATCATACAATTGTTCCTATACCGGGGCCGACTGCTTTTTCTACTTTGGTAAGTGCAGCAGGAACAGGCGGAAAAACTTTAATTTTTGAAGGATTTCTTTCACCTAAACCTGGAAGACGCAGAAGCAGATTAAAGGAATTACTTGCAACTGGAGATGCTGTAATTATTTATGAATCTCCTTTCAGAATTACTAAACTTTTATCTGACCTTGCCGATATAGATAGTAACAGACGCATAGTGGTTGGCCGTGAACTCACAAAGCTGCATGAAGAAATTACCAGTGGGACCGCTGCAGAACTGCTAAAGGATTATTCGGAACGGAATTCAATTAAAGGTGAATTTGCCGTTTTTATTTCTGGAACAAAAAATATTCAACTTTCTGATGAATCTGCCGATAATTAAAAGGTAGAGAGGTAGGACGTAATGATGATAAATGGTGTAAACAGTATTAACTCTCTGAACAATGTTCAGAATCTCCGAAAAACAGAAAACTCTGCTAAAGTATCTAACAACGCAGATTCTATTCATGTTTCAAAAGAAGCTCTTGAAAAAGCAGAGGCTTACTACCTTGAAAAGGTAGCTGCAGAAACTCCTAATGTACGTGCCGATCGCATAGCAGAAATTAAAGCTAAGATTAAGGATCCGTCCTATTTAAGTGATGCAGTAATTAAGTCAACAGCAGAAAAATTCTTGACCAGCATCGGTCTTTAATTTTCTAACTGTTTTAGATTTCGGTTGTCTAAATTCTCAAGAAAAGGCGGAAATTAAGATTGTTCCGTCTTTTTTTTATTAATAAAGTTGCAGGAATTTTGTAGAATATCAGTAGAATATCATCAGCAGATAAAATAAATTGCAAAAAGGGGAATAAGAATGTCAGATTTTATTTTTAGGATTTCACCAAATGTCGTATTAGGCTCCTACACTTTAAGCAGACTGGGCCAGCAGGTAAAAGAATGGGGAACAAGATTTATGCTCATAATCGACCCGGTGCTGAATGAAATGAAAATACAGGAAAATGTAGTCCAATCTCTGAACGACAGAAAAATCGATATTTTTATTTTTAACGAAATTACAGAAGGTGCAAATACAAAAACTATTCAAAGAGCACTGTCTCTTGCTAAAGAAGGACATGTTCACGGAATTATTGCTGTTGGCGGTACAAAGGCTCTGAATGTTGGCCGTCTTGTAGCCGCTTTTTATAATGAGATTCATGATTTTTATACTTTTGTAGACGGCGCATTTCCAACGACAGCTCCTATTCCTTGCATTTGCGTTCCTACAACCTACAAAATGCCTTATATTTTTACAAATGAAGTTCCTGTTACAGATTCAAGATTTAAGCAGCTTAAAATAATGAAGGTTCAGCATAATCTCTGCAAGCTGGCACTTATTGACCCGAATCTGACTTTATCACTGACCGAAAATCAGAAGTCAAGTCTGGCAATAGATTTAATGAACGAAGGTGTTGAAGCTTATCTTTCACAAAAGGCAAACTTTTTCAGCGATATGTTTGTAGAAAAGGGCCTTGAACTTTTAGCTTATGCTTTGGACGGTTCCCCTACCCTTGAGATTACCACACCAGAAGAAGTGCTTTTATCTCAGGCTGGAACAATGATTTCCCTTGCAAGTGCTTCCAGTTCACTGGGTTTAAGCTCTATGCTTTCTATGACAATTAATTCCCGCTACAACCTTAACAAAGCTTTAATTTCGTCTATAATATTCCCTTATGCAGTAGAAGATGCATTAACTTTTAAAAGTGCGCGACTGGAAAAACTTGCCCACATTATGAGGATTGTTCCAGAAGACGTAAAAGGACAGGATGCTTCAAAAGCGCTGGTTGATAATATCCGCCAGAGAATTGCAAAGGCAAATCTGCCTGCAAGATTAAAGGACGTAAAGCTTACAATTGAGCAGTTGTCTCTTGCCGTAGATGATGTCAGCCAGAACGATATTGTCAACAAACTTCCACGCAGCATGTCTACTGATGATATTTTTGATTTTATTAAGCAGGCTTACTAAAAAATGATTGAACCATCAAAACTATTCCAACTCGAAGGCGGACAGAAAAGACGCAAGCTGGCACTTACTTACGGTGCTCTTGAACGCGACATTCTGGGAATTGCCGAAAAAGGTACCGAATATAATTTTAAGAATATTCCCCGCTCTGATTATATAAAAAAAATTACCGAGCTTTTTCTAAAAGACCCTAAACTTTCAGAAGAAGCAAGGGCCGAAATCCTCAGGCTTTTGTCTGAAAATCCAGTTGACGAACTCAGGCTGTGTAATTACGCCCGAAACTGTCTTCTTTCAATACTTGGAAGCTTTCCTGCTGAATGGGATTTAGTAATTGCTCCCCATGCGGCTCCAACAGATGAAAATGGTGTGGTTAGAAAACGAGATTTTTATCCGGGAACAGCCGTTTATGCCGAAGATATTCGTTCGCCTTTTAATGTAGGCTCAATTTTCAGGACGGCAGAAGCAATGGGAATAGAAAAGGTTTACATTTCTCCCTGTTGTACAGACCCAAATCAGCAGAGGGCAATAAGAAGTGGAATGGGCTGTATTGAAACTCTTGGCTATGAACAGAAAAGTCTTGACCAGCTGCCAGATGATATTCCTGTTTTTGCCCTGGAAACAGGTGGAACAGATATAAATGACTTTGATTTTCCGCAAAAAGGAATCTGCATAATTGGTTCGGAAGAATTGGGTGTAAGCCCGGAAGCTTTAAAAAGAGCGACTTACGGAAGAGTTACTATTCCGATGAAAGGACTAAAAGCCTCTTTGAATGTTGGGGTTGCCTTTGGAATACTCATGCAAAAATGGGTTGAAGCTCTGGAAAAAGCAAAGTAAGATTTTTAAAACTTGCCTAGTCTTTAAGAATGGAATCTATCTGCTTTATAATGTAAAGCAGTTTTGATTCAGAATCGATTCCAAATGTGTCCAGAATGTTTCTATTAATCTGATAATAATCAACGCTCTTTTCTTTGTAACACTGAATTATGTCAGCAAAGTAAATATAATTTACAATTTCCTTAATTGCTTCTGAAGTCTCTTTGTTATAAAGATAAGAAAAAGCGGCATTAACAAGAGGCGACTGTCCCCATCGTTCAGAAATAAGATTATCATATTTATAAAAGCAGTTTTCGGTATAAAAAAGTTCGACAACCGCTTCTGGAATATTCCGATCAAGACATTCCTGCATAACTTCTGCCTTTTCTTCCGGCGTAGTCACGGCAATAAGAAGGTTTTCTATGTTATGAATAAGAGCAATTGTAAAAAGATTTTCTTTTGCAAGAGAAGATTTCGGCGGAAAGTTTTCAATAAGATTGTAGGCAATAAATGCGACATGATAATCATGTTTCCAAAGCTTTTTAAGCTGCTCTGTTACCGGAATAATTCGTATTTTTTCGTTATCGGGAGTAAAAATCTGTCTGATTTTATCAAGCCCAAGCAGCTTTACCGCACGTATAACACAGGCACAATCTTTGTGTTCTTTACATGATTCAGATAGAAGAAGGAAGGCACAGGTCGGTTCCTTTGTAAAAAAATCAGTTATCTGAGTTTCTGTAACAGACGGGTCATTTAAAAGAGTTTGCAGCTGCTCAAAGGAAGAATCAAATACTGGAATTGACTTTTGCTTTTGGGCAAAAACTTTTGAAACCTCATTTATCTGATTTTGAATATCCTTATTCAAAGGCAGTTCAATTCTTGTGATTGTTTCTGAATCATTTGAAATAATATGATAATTATCTTTTGAAAGACCAATTTTTTGCAGCATTAAAATGATGATAATAATTCCAAGTCCCGCACCTTCTGTCTGGTCAAGAACATTTGCAAAAACATCAGAAATATTGCTGTAATGCATTGCAAGGTCAATTTTTTCATCAATTCGGTCTTTTTCAAACTTTGTAAGGGCACAATTGTTTCTAACTTCTATTGTAATAAAATCTTCTTCTTTTTTGAGAATAAGCTTGATGTAAAGTCCGGCTTTTTTCTGTTCTTCAAGATAGTGGTCGATATTCAAGAGGGTTTCGTCCTTAAAGAACATCATGCCTTCGTTGTAGTCCTGCTCATCGTTTATGTCGAGATTTTTTTCTTTAAAATAGATTCGCTTGGTATTAGCCTTTTTGGAGTTGTTCAGAAGCTCATCAACACAGAATTTTAAATAATCAATCATGTGCTCCTGGTGACATTCCATTAAAAATTCACCAAGAACTTCCTGAATATAAACTTCCATATTTTTGGGCAAAGTATAGGAAGTTATCTCCATTGGGTTGTGAAACTTAACTGCTGATTTAATCTTTTCCTTGTCTTCTTTCTGCAAGGAAAATTCCTTCTCATTCATGACTTAAAAAATATTATATCACCACTTTTATTTTATGGGAAATCATTTTTCTCTTAGTAAAACGTTTTACTTCTTCCAATAGCTAGGGAAAAAGAAGATTATCATTGTATAAAGCTCAAGACGGCCGGCCAACATTACAAAACAATACCAGTATTTAAGCAAAACTGGCAGAGCCCCGTAATTTGCCGTTGGTCCCAGAGCTCCAAATGCAGGTCCTACGTTACCAACCATAGTCAGAGCAGCAGTAAAGGAAGTGAATAAATCAAGGCCCGAAAAACAGCCTGCTCCAGTAGTTATGGCAATCAAAAGAAAATACAAGGTTGTAAAAGCAGCGACAGTCGTAATTATTTCATTTTTGATTGGACGATTGTTAACTCTGGTTGTAAAAACTCCATGGGGATGAAGCATTTTTTTTGTTTCATTTGAAACTATTTTACCAAGAATTACCCATCGGATTATTTTAAATCCACCCGAAGTTGAACCGGAACAACCGCCCATAAAGAAAAGCAGGAACAAAAAGAACTGCGCACTTGAAGGCCATTGAAGGAAATCGGCGGTAGAAAAACCGGTTGTACTCATCAGCGAAACAACCTGAAAGGATGAATAACGTAAGCTCTTTGCAAAGCTTCCGTAAAAAGGAATAAGAATGCAGGTAATTATTGTTATAAAAATTAAAACAATGGCTACATAAACTTTAAGCTCTGTATTTTCTTTGATTTCGTTTACCTTGCGGGTAAAAAGATAATAGAAAAGGCTGAAGTTGACACCAGACAAAAACATAAAGATTGTAATGATTACGTCAATTGCAACGGAATTGTAGGAACCGATGGAATCATTTCTGGTAGAAAAACCGCCCGTCCCCAGCGTTGCGAGCGAATGAGAAAGTGCATCGATAAAATCCATGCCGGCAATTTTCAGAGCAATAGTTTCAATTACAGTAAAGCTCAAATAAATAATCCACAAGGCTTTTGCTGTGGTAGTAATTCTTGCAGTTACCTTGCCTTTTTCGGGACCTGTTGTTTCTGCCTTAATCAGCTGGAAACCTCCCACACCAAGCAGCGGTAGAAGAGCGACGGTAAGTGTAACAATTCCCATACCGCCAATCCAGTGGGTTAAACAGCGCATCATGTTTATGGAACGTGGAAGAACTTCAATTTCGCTGAGGATTGTTGAACCGGTTGTAGAAAAACCGCTTATGCTTTCAAAAAGAGCGTCAATAAAAGAAAAATAGCCGCTAAAATAAAGGGGAATTGAACCCATAAGGCTGGTAATTGCCCAGGCCAATGCAACAACGACAAAGGCATGTCTGGATGAAAGCGTAAACTTTATTTTTCTTGTGGGAAGGTTTACACAAAGCAGAAGAATCCAGCTTGCAATCATAGGAATAATAAAAGCAAGAAGAACTGAGTTCTCTCCACATGCCAGGGCAACTCCAATTGGAATTATAAAAGAAGTTCCGACAATTGCCAGAAGAATTGATGATATTTTTAACAGACTTAATATAAACATGAACTTTCCCGCTTTATTTAATCTAAATCTTTAATCTAAATCTTTAATTTCAATTTTCAATTTCAATCTTTTCCGGCGAAATATGACAGGACTTTTTTGCTGTCATCTGCACGGGTAATTAAAACCACATGATCCCCGGCGTAAACCTGGGTATTTCCGTTTGCAATTGAATAGGTATCTGTATCAATTCTTTTATCAAGAAGGACAAGGAAAGAACCTGTATTCGGAATATCTTTAAGCGGCATTCCAAGCACTTTTGAACCAGCAGTGATTTCACATTCAACAATTTCCAAATCGCCGGTAGTTACAGTGTGGATTTCTTTTACGGCTTTTCCGCGAAGATGACTCATGATTGAATCAACAACACAGTCGCGAAGAGGAATTGCAACATCAACACCAAGTTTTTCTGCAATCGCCGCAAACTCAGAACTTGCAACTAAGCTGATTGATTGCCCTACCCCAAGAGATTCAAGGTAAGCGGCAAGAACCATATTAAGTTCATGATTATGGGTTGCACAAATTGCTAAATCAAAAGAAGTAATGCCTTCTTCGCGTAAGAAGCTTTCATCAGAAGCGTCAGCACACATTACGCGGGCATCTGGGAAACGTTCTGCGGCAGCCTGGGTAAGGACATCATCTGTATCAATAATTACAAACTCCTGGGAACGTTTTGAAAAAAATCTTGCAAGGCCACCTGTTTTTGCAGGCTGAATAAGATTTTCGGCAACAATAGTTCCAATTTTGCCGGCGCCGACAAGTGCAATTTTTTTAAGTTCCTTTTGGACAGAACCGCAGAGGGCCAGCATAGACTGTATGTCTTTTTTAGAAATAAGGACGCCAAGTGTAGTCCCTGATTTTATAATTGTATCACCAGAAGGAAGAGAAGCTCCTCCATCCTTTTCTACATAGGCAACAAGAAAGTTCAAATCGGTTTTTGTTCTGATTTCCTTTAAGGAAATGCCGTCCAGGGTGCTGTTTTCAAAAACCATTATACGGGCAAGCTCTAAATCTGAATTATCAAAGGTAATTACGTTTCCGATTGCGCCGTTTTCAACAGCCTTGACGATTGCTTCTGCGGCTTCAACATCGGGATGAATCATGTAATTGATTCCGTACAGTGGACGATGTTTTCCATTAAAATCATTTGCGTGTTTTTTTTCGGCTTTTGCGGTATTCAGGTAATATGCATAATTGCGGACACGGGCAATTTTGAGGACATCGGGGTAAACTGCATCTACAAGTGAACAGGTAATCATATTCACTTCATCAGATTCTGTTACGCAGACAAGGGCATCTGCTTTTGCAATTCCAAGTTCTTCCAGTGTTTCTAGATTATTTCCATCAACACAAAGGGTGGTACAGTCAAGAAGATTGGAAACATGCCTTATAGTTTCTGAATTATTGTCAATCAGAGTGACCTGATTCTTTTCATTAATCAAGAGTTTTGCAAGCTGGACTCCTGTGAATCCAGCTCCTACGATTACAATTTTCATATAATCATAGTATAACCTATTTATTGCTCTTGGGAAAGTTTAGATTTTCGATTCTTGCTGATAAAAATACCTGTGAATACGGCTGCACAAACAATAGTGCTTGCAATTGATTCAAGAACAGAGTTAAAGGCAAGACTTCCGATTACACCAAAGTATCCGGCTCCACCCATACCTTCGCGAACAACCTTTCCTTCAAAAATAAACCAGCAGCCAATTACAATCAGAGTGTGGCAGAAGCTTGAAATAAAGCCATTTATTCCGGCACTTACTGCTTTTGGCATTCGTGGGATAAGATTCAGAAGCTTCCAGATTCCCCAGGAAATAACGGCAACTATCATTCTTGGTAAAACAGAACAGAGAGGGTTGATAAAAACAGGGTCAAGAATACCGCTTGGGTTCATTGCTGCCTGAATTAAACTGAAAATACCGAAAATTGCTCCAACAAAAACACTGTATGGAAGTCCGGCAAGCATGGCTACCAGGAAAACAGGAATGTGAAGGATTGTGATGGAAGCTGTTGGCGAAAGAGAGATAAAGCCAAGTCGTGTAATTCCAAGTACAATAACAAGGGCACTAAAAGCACCTGTCAAAGCCAATTTTTTATTTCGTGATAAAGTTTCATTTGTATTCATAATTATTCTCCATAAAATAAGTTGTAACGTTGAACTAAAGGTCTGCATTCATTTCTACGGCACATTTTACGCCGTGCAGAACGAGTTCAGGGACAATCTGTTCAAAAAGATGATAGTCACTGAAGATTTTAGAAAATCCGCCGGTTCCGATTATCAGCGGCTTTTTTCCTTTAAAGATTTCTTTCTGATAGAGACTGCATATTTCCTTAATTGCTCCTGCATGACCGTAATACAAACCTGTCTGAATTGCTTCAATTGTATTTGCACCACCAACATGTTCAGGTCTGGCAATTTCTACAGACGGAAGCTTTGCAGTTTTTTGGGCAAGTGATTCTACAGATAATTTCAATCCAGGAAGAATGGCTCCTCCTATAAATTCTTTCTGGCTGGAAACCAGTTCGAGTGTTGTTGCGGTTCCCATATCAACAATAATCAAATCTTTGTTAGGGAAAAGATTAATTGCACCCATGGCAGCGGCAATTAAATCGGCACCAATTTCTTTTGTGTTAGAAGCTTTTAATTTCAAACCGGTTTTAATTCCAGCCTGAATAAAGAGGGCTTCCTTATCAAAATACTTTTTGCAGGCACTTGCCATAGAATAATTTGATGAAGGAACTACACTGCAGCAGCCGATTCTGTCTATCTGCTTCCAGTCAAAATTATTTTCACGCAATACAGAACGCATGAAAATTCCGATTTCATCAGAAGAAGAATTCGGGTCGGTAGTACGGCGAAACTGTAAAACCAGTGTCTGACCGTCAAAAATTCCAAAATTCGTAGCTGAATTTCCTATATCTATAGTTAAAATCATATTCTCACCTTCACTCTGTCAATTAATTTGTTTTAATTTTGTGATTTTTTGTGATTTAAAATGCGGGTTTATGTGTAGTTATTCATAGTACCTGTCCTCCTGGGGATCAAGTCTTTTTTATTAGAAAAGAGCTTTAAGATTTTACAGAATCAGTTTCGCAGAGGATAACTGTTCCAAGAATATAATAGTAAAAATTTATCTTTGTGTCAAAAACTCTGCAATGCCATCTTCATCGTTGGATAAAGTTACAAAATCAGCACAGGCTTTTACCTCGGGGATAGCATTGGACATTGCAACTCCAGTACCACACATTTTTAACATTCCAATGTCGTTATGGTCATCGCCAAATGCAATAATTGATTCCGTGGCAATTTTTAGATATTCACACAAAAAGAGGATAGCATTTTCTTTTGTGGCTGTTGCAGAAGAAAACTTATACCAGGGGATATCAGAAAAAGGAAGATAATCACAAGAAGGAACCGATTCTGCAATTTTACGGACTTTTTCGATATCCTGAGTTTGCAGGCAGATTTTCATTGCAGGCTCATTAAAATCCTTAAAATCATTGTAAGCGCAATCCCAGTCATAATCGGTACTTTTATCATGCTTACGGTTCCAATAAATTGCATCCAGCGTATCTAAAGTGATTTCTGCATTTTCACCGCAAACTTTGTAGGCAGTCTCCAGCATTGAGCGCGTTTCAGAAAGAGAAAAAGTTTGTGTTCGAATAAGTTTTTCCTTGTAAAAAATACATCCGCCGCCATTACAAATCAAAACATCTGGTTTTATTTTTTCTTCAAAGGGAAGGATATTAGGCCGACCTCGGGAGGTTGAAAAGCCAATTAAGACACCTTTTTTACGACAATTTTCCAGAGCATTTATGTTTTTAAGGGAAATTGTTTTATCAGTACGGAGAAGAGTTCCGTCTAAATCACAAAGAATAAGTTTTGCTTCCATATAATATAGTTTACAATTAACAATGTATAATTGACAATGGAAAAAGGACGAAGTGAAATTAACAATGGATAATTCATAATTAAGAAGGAAAGGGAAAGATTTTTACTTGGGGTGGGGACGATTTTTTAGATAGTAGCAATTTTTTTTAGCACAAAATAGCTTATAAACTCAAAAAGGTACTTTTATACCTTTTAAAAAGGGATAAATTCGGTTTATATGAAGTTTTTAGAGATAAATAAGACCAAAAATGGCACTTTTATAATAAGAAAAAGGGACAAAATCAGCTTATAGGGTATTTTCCCTCTTGAAATAAGCTATTCACATCATTAAACTGTTGCAGGATTTTGGAAAAAAAATACAACCAAAAATATCAATATTTCAATACGGAGTAAATATGTCTAAAAAACCAAAACGCATTGAAGATTCAGAAGAATACTTCAACCGACTTGATCAGTATTGGCGTGCAACAAACTACCTTGCAGCAGCCCAGCTTTACATGAAAGAAAATCCTCTTTTAAGAAAGCCACTCACACGCGATCAGGTAAAAACAAAAATCGTAGGTCACTGGGGAACCGTTCCAGGACAGAACTTTGTATATACTCACTTAAACAGAGCTATTACAAAATATAATCTCGACATGATTTTGATTTCAGGCCCAGGACATGGAGGAAACTTCTTTGTAGCAAACTCATATCTTGAAGGTCACTATTCAGAAATCTATCCGAATGTAAGCTTAGACGAAGAAGGAATGAGCAGACTTTGTAAACAATTCTCTTTCCCAGGCGGAATCTCAAGTCACGTTGCACCAGAAACTCCAGGTTCAATCAACGAAGGTGGTGAATTAGGATATTCAATTGCCCATGCCTTTGGTTCAGTTTTCGATAATCCTAACCTTATCACAACCTGTATCGTAGGTGATGGTGAAGCAGAAACAGGTCCATTAGCAACAGCATGGCATTCAAACAAGTTTCTTAATCCAGTAACCGATGGTGCAGTTCTTCCAATTCTTCATCTTAATGGATATAAGATTTCAAACCCAACAATTTTTGCACGCATTTCTAAAGATGAAGTTAAGAGCTTCTTCCACGGCTGCGGTTGGGAGCCAATTTTTGTAGAAGCTGCTCCAGACACAGACCACATGGAAGTACATCACGCAATGGCAGCTGCAATCGATAAATGTATCGAAAAAATCCTCAAGATTCAAAAAGATGCCCGCAAAAACGGAAAAACAGAACGTCCATTCTGGCCAATGATTGTTCTCCGCACGCCAAAAGGATGGACAGGACCAAAGTTCAACGACGACGGACTTCCAATTGAAAACTCTTTCCGTGCACACCAGGTTCCAATCGACCTTACAAAGCCAGATCAAAACGAAGCAAAACACATGAAAGAACTCGAAGCTTGGCTTAAATCATACAAACCAGAAGAACTCTTTGACGAAAACTACCGCTTAAAGCCAGAAATCCAGGCAATCGCACCAAAGGGAGACCACAGAATCTCTGCAAACCCACACGCAAACGGCGGAAACCTTCTTAAAGACTTGCGCACACCAGACTTCAAAAAATATGCGCTTGAAGTAAAAACTCCAGGAAGCGTAAAAGCTCAGGATATGAAGGAACTCGGAAACTACATCCGCGATGTATTCAAGCTGAACGAAGACAACAGAAACTTCCGTATCTTTGGACCGGACGAATCAATGTCTAACCGCCTTTACGCTGCCTTTGAAGCAACAAACCGCGACTTCAATGCCGAAATCATTCCTACAGACGACAAGCTGGCTCACGACGGAAGAATCATGGACTCTTACCTTAGTGAACACATGTGCGAAGGCTGGCTTGAAGGATACCTTTTGACAGGCCGTCACGGCTTCTTTGCAAGCTACGAAGCCTTCATCCGAATCATCGACTCAATGGCTTCTCAGCACGCAAAATGGCTTAAAGTTTGTTCACAGCTCAAATGGCGCGCTCCAATCGCTTCATTAAACTTAATCCTTACTTCAAACGTATGGCAGCAGGACCACAACGGCTTTACCCACCAGGACCCGGGCTTCTTAGACCATATTTCCAACAAAAAGGCTGACGTTGTACGCATGTATCTGCCGCCTGATACAAACTGTCTTCTTTCTACATTCGACCACTGTATCAAGAGCAAGAATTATGTAAACGTAATCGTAGCTTCAAAGCACCCAAGCTGTCAGTGGCTCACAATGGATCAGGCAGTAAAACACTGTACACAGGGAATCGGTATCTGGGATTGGGCTTCTAACGACCAGGGACAGGAACCGGATGTAGTAATGGCTTGCTGTGGTGATACACCAACTCTCGAAGCATTAGCCGCAACTACAATTCTCCGCGACAATCTCCCGGACCTCAAAATCCGTTTTGTAAACGTTGTAGACCTTATGAAGCTTCAGAGCGACCACCAGCATCCACACGGATTAAGCGACAATGAATATGATGCAATCTTTACAAAAGATAAGCCAATTATTTTTGCCTTCCACGGATATCCAAAACTAGTACACGAGCTTACATACCTTCGCGAAAACCGCAATCTTCATGTTTACGGTTACCACGAAGAGGGTACAATCACAACACCTTTCGATATGCGCGTTCAGAACAAAATTGACCGTTTTGACCTCGTAAAAGCAGCTCTCCAGTATCTGCCTCAGCTTGGTAATACAGCAAGTCATCTTGTTCAGCAGATGAACGACACTCTCGTTGCTCACAAACAGCACATCTCAGAACTTGGTGAAGATTTACCGGAAGTAGTAAACTGGAAATGGCACTTACCAGAAAATAAATAGTCAGAATCTAATATTCATGGCGTTCCCTTGCAGAATAGTTTCGATAAACTCAACCATTCTGCAAGGTCGCTATATCCGCCCTTCGCTGCCGCTCACCGACCTGTCAAAGTAGTAAATGCTAAAAAATTACTCCAAGTTTTCGCAATTTTTTTTAACGCATTTTCTATTTTGACAGGTCGGCAAGGGGCTCCTAGCGCTAACGCAAAATCCACTCATAAGCAAAAAATCAAATAAAAGCAGTAAAATAAATAAGATTAAAAATCATTGAAAAAAAAGAAGTGGCGTTTTATAGTAAAAACTATGAAACAGTTTTTAAAATATCACGAAGACGCACAAGCCCTACACATTGGAACAGAAGCAAATCACGCCTATTTTATTCCCTTTGGCACAAATCAGAATCCCTTTGAATCACGCGAAAAGTCAGAATACTTTGAACTTCTCAATGGTGAATGGGATTTTAATTACTACCCTAGTATTCAGGAGCTTGAAGACGATTTTATAAATCTTCTTTTTAAATACAAAATAAAAGTTCCTTCAAACTGGCAGCTGCAGGGTTTTGTTTCCCAAAATGACAGAATCCAATATACCAATGTCTGCTATCCTTTTACTTTTATGCCGCCTTTTGTACCAGACCAGAATCCAGTCGGCCTTTACCAGCGGGACTATAATTATACTCCAGATCAGAACCGCCGCATCCTCTGTTTTGAAGGAGTTGACAGTTGCCTCTATCTTTTTATAAATAATCAATTTGCAGGTTATTCCGAGGTTTCCCATCATACAAGCGAGTTTGACATTACAGACCTTTTATCAAAAGGTAAAAATAAAATAACGGTCGCAGTTCTTAAATGGTGCAGCGGAAGTTATCTGGAAGATCAGGACAAAATCAGACTTTCGGGCATTTTCCGTGATGTATATGTTTTAAGTCGGTCTGAAGAATATATTCAGGATTACAAAATCACTACAGAACTTGGAGCAGGTAAGAAAGCCGCAAAAATAAAAGTACAGCTGAATTATAAAAACAGCAAAACCTCTGCAAACTCAAAAGAAAAAATCCTTCTCACACTTTCTGCTCCCGACGGTACTTTAATAGAGGAAAAATCAATTTCTATAAGCACAAGCACTGGTACTTCCGGCACAAAAGCTTTTGAAATTACAGACAATATAGTTTTTGAAGTAAAAAATCCCCTTCTCTGGTCAGCAGAAAAACCTAATCTCTACAGACTTACAATCAATAGTTCAGACCAGCTTATCGGTGAAGAAGTAGGAATCCGTTCTATCAGCACAGAAGCTGGAATTATAAAAATCAATGATAAAGCAATAAAGTTCAGGGGCGTAAACCGTCATGACAGCTACTTAAAAACTGGTTATGCCGCCAGTCTTGAACAGATGGAAAATGATTTACAAATGATGAAGCAGCACAATATCAATGCTATCAGAACTTCTCACTACCCTAACTCACCTCTTTTCTATAAGCTTTGCGACCGCTACGGTTTTTACCTGATTGATGAAGCAGACCTGGAAATGCACGGCTCGGTTGAAGTTAACAATACCTTCACCTGGGACTGGTCGGACTATTCGGGCATTGCACTTATGGCCAGCAATCCTCTTTTTGAAAAAGCAATTTTGGACAGAGAGCAGCTTCTTGTTACCCGAGATATAAATCGTCCCTGCGTAATTCTCTGGTCAATGGGAAACGAAAGCGGTTATGGAAGCAACTTTAGAAAAGCAGCCGAATGGATTAAAAGCTTTGACAAAACCCGACTCCTTCATTACGAAAGTATTCACAAGCAGGACGATACCAGCGATGACATTCTTGATGTAGTTTCAAGAATGTATCCTTCTCCAGAAGACTGGCATGCTTTTCTTGATAATAAAAATGAAAAAAGACCTCTGGTTTTGTGTGAATACTGTCACGCTATGGGAAACGGTCCTGGCGATTTGGAAGATTATCATAAGGTTTTCCATTCAAGTCCGCGTTTTGCTGGCGGCTTTATTTGGGAATGGTGCGATCACTCGGTTTCTCTTGGTAAAAATGAAGAGGATAATGATAATGCCAATACGACTGTTACAGAAAAATGTGGCTACGGTGGCGACTGGGGCGAACGCCACAACGACGGGAACTTCTGCTGCGACGGACTTGTTTATCCAGACAGAAAACCTCATACAGGCTTAAAGGAAGCAAAGCAGGTTTATCGCCCTGTACGCGTTAGTCGCACAGAAAAAGAAGGCACTTTTGATTTCTGGAATCTTCTAGCCTTTACAAATATCAATGATTTACTTGAGTTTGAATACGAAATCACCATTTTTGATTCTGCACGTTTGGAAACAATAAGCTTAAAGCCTCATGCTGGAAAAATCTCGCTTGATATAGAAGCCCTGGAACACAAAAAAATCGCCCTTCCTGATTTTCCAGATTTAACTGATTATCATAAAAGTGATTGCGAGATTTTTGTACGCTTTATTTTCACCGCCTGTAAGGACGAAAACTGGTGCAAAAAGGGCTTTGAACTTTGCTTTGACCAGGTAAATATCAGCAAGGCTTCAATTTTGCAAAAAGACGAAGCAGAGCTTCTTAAAAATGCTGACTGGACTGCAAATGCGGTAAAAGTTTCTGTTTATAATCCGGGACAGAAAGATAAGAACGGCAAGCAGGAAAATGCACGGGCAGAAATACAGGCTTTGATTGACTTTTGCACAGAAGCAGCAGCTGAAAAAAAGAAGACCTCTTGTCAAGAATCCCTTGAAATAAAAAAAGCAAACAGAGAGTTTGTGTTTAATACCAGAACAGCCTGCTTTGATTCTATCAAGATTCGCGGCAAAGAAATATTGGATAAACCTGTTACCTTCAACTTTATGCGGGCTCCTACCGACAATGATTCTCAGCGTGGAGACTGGTTCAGAGCACACATAAACGATTATGAAACAAAAATCCTGTCTATCACAAGTGAAGGAATTGATAAAACCAATGCAGCCCCTGCAAACACAAATGCAATCGCAAATGACGTCAAAATTATTGTAAAAGAGGCTTTTGGCTGGAGTATAAATGCGCCTTTCCTTTATGGAAGTGTAATCTACACAATTTCAAAAGAAGGAAATCTTTCTCTAGCTTTTGATTTTAAGGCAACAAACAAAATGCGATTTTTGCCAAGACTTGGAATCAGACTTTTCCTAAACAAAGCCTTTGATAGCGCAGAATATTTTGGCTATGGTCCAAACGAAAGTTATATTGATAAACATCAGGCAAGTTATGTCGGCAAGTTTTCTGCAAATATCAAAGAAATGTATGAGCCTTACATAAAACCTCAGGAAAACAGTTCGCATTATGGCTGCCGTTATGTAAAAATCAGTTCTTCTCAAATTGTTTCAGAAAATGCGTCATCAACTTTACCAGCTTTGATTTTTACAGGAGAACAGGGAAAAAATCTCAGTTTTAATTTTTCCCAATATACACAGGAGGAATTGTATTCAAAAAGACATAATTTTGAACTTAAAAAATGCAGCTCCAATGTTCTGTGTATTGATTATAAAATGGCAGGGGTGGGTTCCAATTCTTGTGGTCCTGTACTTGCACCAAAATACAGACTTGAACTGCCAGAAATAAAAGGAAAAATAAATCTAAGGCTTAAGTAGTTCACATTCTCGCGAATGATAAGAGTATAAGAGTACACAAGGCTATTTCGACAATTTCAATTCAGTAACCTTGTGTACTCAATTTATCAGATTTTCAGCTTATCAGAAGGATTTTATACTATTCTTCTTTAGCTGCAGCTTTATTAGAAGCGTAAATATCAAACTCTTCCATATATGGTTCAATTCCAGCCAGATACTTTGGAATTGAAAGCAGCACATAATCCTGGGCAACTGGAACTTTTACCTTAAAAGAAACTGGTTCGGTTCCATCAAAGAACTCAATATTTATAGTATGTCTCTGAGATTTTACCGTAAACTTATCTCTGTCACCTCGGTAAAACTCTACTGGCTCCCCTTTATCTACAGAAACTTCCATTCCGTTTACAGCCTTGTACAATCCGTTCTGATCCCCCTTGTTATCTATGAGGATTGTGTGGGTACGTCCTGTAAGAAACATTACAATTGCCAAAAGAATGTACAAAAGGCCAAGTATGGAGCGTGCAAGTATCTTTTTGCTTATTTTCATTTTGCATCTCCTTCTGCTGCTGTGTGCAAGGCTTCTCTGTTATGTTCTGCCTGTCTTTTTGTACGCCAAGCATGAATAACAAGAGAAAGAGCAATAACGCCGTAACCAATAAACTGACGGAAATATTCACCAATGTTACCGTCTCCAAAAATGTTTTGTCCAGCTCTTGGAACTACAATATACATAAGATGAAGCAGCAATACACCAATAAAACAGTTTGGAATAGTAGCTTTAGTAACGGTTGCTCCACCTACAAGAATTGCAGCGGCTGCAAAAAATCCAGTCTGGTCGTGAGCATTATATGTACTCATATTTCCCATATTCTGAAGGAAGATAATCTGTCCAAAGCAGGCAAGAACTGTTGAAATAATAATTGATATAACGCGTGTTTTTTCTACAGCAATACCGGCAGTATTTGATACAACCTGATCCTGACCAACTGCCCTCATATCCTGACCAAGCTTTGTCTTTTTGAACCAGACAATAAATACACAAAGAACTCCAATTATAAGATATGAAAGGAGAGGAATGTGAATTGGTCCAATATTGAAGGAAAGCGTATTATCTAAAACCTGGCGAACTGAAGATAAGTCAACGGTATTTCTTACACCATAACCACGTGACAGATAAATTGCTTTGTTTCTCATTGGAATTACCGAGCCAAAAAGATACAAAACTACAAACTGATACAAACCATTGAAGAAGAAACCGATAATGTAGCTTGTTACCATCTCACGACCACGCGCCTTGTTCAAAATGGTACCGGCAATCCAGCCAAGGAATACAGAAATTGGGATTCCAATAAGAGAGGCGAATACAAGTCCCTGAATACCGGAAATGCCCCAGTCCATTGCAAAAATAAGTCCAATCTGACCTGCCATTGCGCCAAGAACCATACCAAAGTTAATTCCCATTCCAGCCATAATTGGAAGAATCAATGAAAAAACAAGGAAGGAATTGCGGGCAATACGTGAAAGGATTTCATTTACAATATAGGTTGCTGAAAATCCAGAAACCGGGATAGAAATAATTGTAAGAATAAGAAATAAAACCGCTACTAGATTGTTTGCAAGGAAGGAGCCTGCTTTTCTTAATTTTGAAGGTGTCTTTACTTTACTCATTTTTTTGCTCCTGTTTTGCGTGTAAGCGCGTAAAGTATCATTCCGTTTGAAATTACAATACGAATAACTTCTGACATATCTGTTTGTAAAATACTGTTTATAACAGATGGTGTCATTGTAAGAATACCCTGGAATAAAATTGTTCCTATTATTACATTAAGAATAGAAGCCTTGTTTATAGAAGCACCACCAATAAGGATTGCCGCTACAGCTGGAAAGGCCATATAAAGTGGTGCGCCATACAACTGAATAAATCCAAAGCTCTGCTGATAAACAAGAATACCAAGTGCGCCAAAGATTGTAGAAATAATAATGCTCATTGTGCGCATTTTGTTGATATTTACACCGCTCGAACGTGCATAATCAGGATTTGAACCTACCGCTGTCATTGCCGTTCCTGTTTTGCTTCTCATAAAAGTCCACATTATAAAACAGCAGATTGCAATAAACAAAATCATTCCTGTTGGGAAGGTAAAGTTTTGACCAATCTTTATTGCAAGGAAATTGCTTAGCTGCTTATTCCAGTAACCGTCCAGTGTGATTGTAGTTCGCAAACCTTTTCCAGCATATCCCCAAACCATGTTTTCACTTGAGTAAGGGAGAATCAGCCACAAGATAGACATAAGCATAACCATTGCAAATCCTACATACATTGCAATAGTCATTTCTTCGCCTTTTACGCGGTTCAAAAGTAAGCCGTACAACCATCCAAAAAGGACAGCAAAAGGAATGGAAATCAGCATTGCGCCAAAGATTCCGCCCCAGCTTGTAAGTCCTATCTGCATTGAAATTGTAGAACCTAAAAGACCGGCAATTACTCCAAGAGAAAGGCCAAAATTAAGTCCGCAACCCGACTGAATCATAGGAACCATTGCTAAAACAAGAAGAGCATTCATGCCAAATCGGTTGAAAATATCCGAAATGGAAGCGGCAATGCTTACCTTAACAAAGGGGGCAATTATAAAAAGCACTAGAAGAAATAATGCAATTATAATGCGGGGCCAGCCAAAGTTTTTTATAAGTTCCCTGCATTTTGTTATAAATTTGTTTTCTTTTTCTATTGAAATTGAATCGCTCATCACACTTCTCCTTTCTCCCCAGACATATAAAGGGCAAACTCTGTTGGATTTGCATCTGGAGAAAGAATACCTGCTATTTTTCCATGGCATACAACTGCAATTCTATCACAAATTGAACGTAATTCTTCCAGCTCACTGGAAACCATTACAATTGTAGTGCCCTGACTTTTATTTCTCTCTTTTAGGACGTCAAGAACAATCTGCTTTGCGCCAACATCAATACCACGAGTCGGCTCAGAAACAAATAAAAGTTCTGGTTCAAGACAAAAGGCTTTTGCAAGACAAACCTTCTGCTGATTTCCGCCGGAAAGCTCACGGGCTTTTTGTTCCGGTCCATTACATTTTATTGAAAGAAGGTCAATGTATCTTTGCGCGGCTTCTTTCATTTCTTTGTCATTTCTAAGTTTTATCAGGCCGCCAAGGTAAGATTTAAGGAACATATTTTTGCTTTGCATGGCAGTAAATGCAATATTCCAGTCAAGGCTTTCATCAAGCAAAAGTCCTACTCCACGTCTATCTTCAGAAACAAAGGCCAGTTTAGAGTCAAGAGCAGCTCTAGGATTGTTGAGTTCGATTTCTTTATCTTTGAAGGTAACTTTTCCGCCGGAAGGATATAATCCCATTATTCCATTTGGAATACCAATTTTACCCTGACCAGCAAGTCCGGCAATACCAAAAATCTCACCTTCACGAACCGTAAAGTTTACATCTCTGACTGTTTCACCCGGCATATCTACCCAAAGATGTTCTACAGAGAAAACTTCTGGAGTGGTTATAGAACGTGCTTCTGCTTTTGTTGTTTTTGAAATCTCACGTCCTACAAGAGATTCTGCAATTTCGTTTATATTTGTGTCTTTTGTGGCAACATCGCGAATTGATTTTCCATCACGAAGAGTTACAACACGGTCACAGATTTCGGTTACTTCACGCAAACGATGGGAAATAAAGATAATTGATATTCCTGAAGCCGCAAGTTTTTTTATTGCACTAAGAAGGATTTCTGCTTCTGATTCTGTAAGAACCGCTGTCGGCTCATCAAGAACAAGAAGCTTTACTTTTTCACGACTTATTTCTCGCGCAATTTCAACAAATTGTTTGTGACCAACCGGCATTTCTGCTATTTTTGTTTCACTATCTATTTCAACACCCAGTTTTGCAACAGATTCTTCCGCACTTTTTTTCATTTCAGCACGATTAAGAGTGCAAAGCCTTGGTCCAAAAATGTCCGCAAGTATGTTATTTTTTGTAATTTCCCGGTTAAGCATGATATTTTCTGTTGTTGTAAAACCAGGAATAAGGGAAAACTCCTGATGAACCATGCCAATTCCAGCATCAAGAGCATCAAAAGGTGAAGTAAAATGAACTTCTTCCCCATTTAGTATAATTTTTCCGCCAAAACCACCTGTTTCGGCAATCACCGGCATTCCAAAAAGAATGCTCATAAGAGTTGTTTTACCAGCTCCGTTTTCTCCAACTAAGCCAAGGATTTCGCCTTTTTTTAGTGAAAAGCTGACATCTTCAAGAACAACCGTCCCTGAGAAATCTTTGGTAATATTTTGTAATTCAAGTAAGGATGTTTCTTCCATAATTATTTTCTTTTCTATACACATAAAAAGAAGGGCGATAGCTACTTTTTAAGAGCAGTATCAACCCTTCCTTTATTTAAGTACGCTTAAAATCCGTACTAATCAGTAAATTTAATATTGAAATACTTCTCTGGTACTTCAACTGATGTTGTTGGCAGATAGCCCTGACCCATAATATAAGTATCCATGTAGATAAGAACGTGATTCTTAGCACGAACACCTGTATTAGCATCAATGTAACTTCCACCATTCCATTTTGCTCCTGGTGTAAACTCACCTAAAGCAGCATAGAAATCACTAATCTTGCTGAGAGAAGCTTTTCCTTCGATAATGCGTTTTGCATATTCACCAAGACCAGCTGATACAGAGAATCCATAAGAGTAAGCCCAGGTTCCGAATTTTCCAGAACCAGCTTTTTCTACAACAACCTTTTCAACCTTGCTTAAAATTCTCTGGAAATCTCCAGCTTCAGCGGTAAGATCGATACCAAAGGCTCCAGGATATCCCATAAGTGGAGAAGGAAGGTCTGCTTCTACAAACATTCCACCATAAGCAGCAAGCTGTTTAAGGAGAGGTTCTGTATGAGCATCGTTTGTACAGAAGAAAGCAGTGTCTTTTCCGTATTTCTGAATCCACTGTGGAACTTTTTCAAGAATGAACTGCTGTGCACCTGCAACACCTACATCTGAAGTTGGGTCTGGAGCAGTTTCGAATGCAAATTCAAGACCAAGGTCTTTACAAGCTTCTTCCATAATCTTTCGGCGAAGACCAAGTGTTTCATAAGACATATGGCGTGGGAAAGAAATGTGTACGAAAGATTTTGCACCCATCTGTTTTGCAGCCCAAATGATTGTATATCCACGTGAGATAAAGTCAGAGTTTACAGCGAGATCTGCTGTTGTCTGAATTACACCTGGATCTTCATGTGGTTCACCAGCGAAACAAAGAATATCGTTTCTCTTTTCCTTTACACGTTTGAAGGCTTCTGTTGTTCCAGGAACTGCCTGATTTACAACGATTGCTTTCATAAGTGGGTCATCTGCAAGGGCTACAATCTGAGAAATTGTTGTTTCCTGCTGAGACATAAAATCATCTGGATAAGTAATGTGCTGAATCATTCCGCCTTCACTTACTTTTCCATAACGTTTAATAAGTTCTTCAGCACCACGAAGATCATCTTCTGACTGAGAAACTGTACCGGTAACAATACCAATGTGGAATGTTTTGTTAGAACTTGTTTCTGCCTGTACTGTATTTGCAGCTGGAGCTTCCTTTTTTTTACAGGAAACAAAAAGAGCTGCAGCAAGCATGATAACAATTGCAGTAGTTAATGTTTTTTTCATGATAATTTCCTCCAATATCACATTTTAAAACTATAACATTACAATTTTAAGACTAAATTGCCAGTTTAACAATAGCATATTATAGAAACAATTAAAAAAAATCAAAAAAATTTACAGAAAATACATTTTTACTATTCATTTTTTTTGTGCTAAAATTAAAGTTCAAAACAAATCAAGAGGTTTTTATATGAAAAAAATAATCCAAGATAAGACTGAACACGAATGGCACTACATTCAAAAAGGCGGATTGATTCAGGTACAAATTAACACAATCGAAGATGTTTTAAATATTGATAAGCTGGACCCAAAAAACTGGACAGCTCTTGCCTGCCCTGTAAAAGGTCTTGAGTTTAGTGAAGAAACCCTTTCTCTGCTTGATACTGATAAAAACGGCCGTGTACGAATTCCAGAAATTATCGAAGGCGTTGAATATATAAAAAAATATTTTGCAAAACCAGAAGTTATCATGGAAGCAGGAGATTCAATTCCTCTGGATGCACTGGGCGATACTCCTTTTGCCTGTGGTCATTCTCCTGTAGACTCTGCTAAATCAGTTTTGGAAATATTAGGTAAAGCTGATGCAACTGAAATCTCCCTTGCTGACATCTGCGTAAACGAAAAACTTTTTTCTCCGGGAATTGTAAATGGAGACGGTATTCTTCCTGCAGAATGTGTAAAAGAGGAATATCTTGCTGATATTGTAAAGAAAATGATAGAAACTACCGGTGGTTCAAACGATATCAGTGGTGTAAAAGGCATTAATCGGGAACAATTTAATAGTTTCTTTGAACAAATTCAGCAAGTAAAAGAATGGAGAGAAGATGCCGCAAAGGATGATTCTAAAATCTTCTTTCTAAAAGAGAACACAGACAGTGCTGCAGCCGCTTTTGTAAAAGTTCGGGATAAAATCAATGATTATTATCTTCGCTGTTCCCTTTTGAAATTTGATAAAGATGCCGAGGAAATTCTTCAAAAGCAGATTGAATCAAAATTTGTGGACGAAAACGGAAATCTTCTGCCACTTGAAGTTCTTGCAAATCTTCCGCTAGCAACATGCCAGGCCGAAAAGCCGCTGCCACTGGACAATACAATAAATCCAGCCTGGCAGGAAGACATAAACAACTTTAAGAAAAACGTGATTTTCCCGCTTTTTAAAAAAGAGATTGCAAGTCTCAGCGAAGAAAACTGGCGTAAACTTGCAGGACTTTTTGAGCCTTATCTTAACTGGAGCAAATCTATGCCAGAAAGTCCTATTTCTTCTCTTGGGCTGGATAAAATCACCGAAATCCTCAATTCTGATGCAAAAGAAAAACTGTCCGCATATCTTGATGAAGAAGAAAAACATCCGCCAATTGCACTGGCAACAATCGAATTAAAGAAGATGCTTCTCTTCCGCCGCGATTTTGTTGAACTTCTCCGCAATTTTGTGTCTTTTGAAAAATTCTACGCTCTCAATGAATCTGCTATTTTCCAATGCGGAACTTTATTTATAGACGGACGTTCCTGCGACTTATGTTTTAAGGTTCTTGATTCAGCCAAGCACGGAACCATGGCAGCCCTATCACAATGCTTCTTGATTTATTGTGATTGTACAAAACAGGAAACCGGCGAAAAAATGCAGATTGCAGCCCTTATAAGTGCCGGCAACACTGACAACATCATAATCGGTAGAAACGGCGTTTTCTACGACAGAGATGGCGTCGACTGGGATGCAACTATCGTCAAAATTATCGAAAATCCGGTAAGCATCAGACAAGCCTTCTGGAGTCCTTACAAAAAACTTTTGCGACTTATTCAGGAAAGAATCGCAAAACGTGCTGCCGAAGCCGAAAATCAAGTTGCTACAAAAATGTCAGAAACTATAAATCACCCGTCTTCGCTTACTCCAACAGATAAAAGCAAGAAAAATCTTTTTGATGTGGGAACTATTGCCGCTTTGGGTGTTGCAATTTCTGGTTTTGCCACTGTTATTGGAAGCGTAATTGGAATTATAACTCAAAAATGGTACATGCCATTCCTCTTTTTAATTGGTCTTATGCTTATAATTTCTCTGCCGTCAATGATTTTGGCCTGGTTAAAACTACGACAAAGAAATATTGCTCCTGTACTGGATGCTTCTGGCTGGGCTGTCAATGGAAATGTAAAAATCACTACAAAATTGGGTGCTTCTCTGACACATCTTCCAAAAAGACCTGCAACAGCATTTTTGACTTCGATTGATCCTTTTGCAGAAAAAAAATCACCGGTAAAGCGCATTATAATCTGGACTATAGTTGTTCTGCTTATTGCCCTGCTGGTTTTTCTACAGTTCAAAGTTGAAGGCGGACTTCCTGCTATTTGGAAAAGCATAAAATCCTGGTTTTCAGTACATAGTCCCAAAATAGATACCAGCCCACTACAGCAGTCTCTGGAATCTTTAGGAACAACAAACTAGCCGGAACAGTCAAAAATATAACAAATTAATTGATTTTAACTCAAAAATTCAGTATAAATATCCCATATAAATTGTATTTATACTGCGAGGTTATTTTATGGCAGAAACTAATGTTCCTGAGATTTTTGGTTCCATGGTATTTAATCAGCAGGTGATGAAATCATCCTTGCCGGCAAAAACTTTTGAAGCCTGGAAGCATACAATCAATGATGGTACACCGCTCAACCTAGAGACGGCAAATCAAATTGCAGAAGCAATGAAAGTATGGGCTATTTCCAAGGGAGCAACTCATTATACACACTGGTTTCAGCCACTGACTGGAATTACCGCCGAAAAACACGACTCTTTTATCACTCCTATGCAGGATGGCCGTGTTATAATGACTTTTTCGGGAAAAGAATTAGTTAAAGGTGAACCTGATGCTTCTTCTTTTCCGAATGGTGGAAAACGTTCAACTTTTGAAGCCCGCGGTTACACAGTCTGGGACCCAACTTCCTATCCTTTTATAAAAGATCATACACTTTGTATACCTACAGCCTTCTGTTCTTATAACGGAGAAGCTCTTGATAAAAAAACTCCTCTTTTGCGTTCTATGGAAAGTCTGAACGAACAGGCTTTAAGAATCCTTAAGCTTTTTGGCAACGACGCAAAACACGTTACAACGACAATGGGACCTGAACAGGAATACTTTTTGATTGATGAAAAGCTTTACCAGAAACGCAAAGATTTAAAGATGTGCGGTCGAACTCTTTTTGGCGCCCGTCCTGTAAAAGGTCAGGAAATGGATGACCAGTACTTTGCGGCAATCAAACCTCGTGTCATAAAATATATGGAAGAGCTTAATACAGAACTCTGGAAATTAGGCATTCTTTCAAAAACTGAACATAATGAAGTTGCACCTGCTCAGCACGAAATGGCACCAATTTTTACAACAAGTAATCTTGCTGCTGACCAGAATCAACTTACAATGGAAATAATGAAAAAAGTTGCCCGCCGCCATGGTCTTATCTGCCTGCTCCATGAAAAACCTTTTGAAGGCGTAAACGGCAGCGGTAAACATAATAACTGGTCAATTGCTACCGACCTTGGTGAAAATCTTTTTGCACCTGGAAAAACTCCACGCGACAACGCTCAGTTCCTTTTGTTTTTGACTGCCGTTATTAAAGCAGTTGATGAAAATCAGGATTTATTGCGCTACTCTGTTGCAAGTGCAGGAAATGACCACCGACTTGGTGCAAACGAAGCGCCACCTGCAATCATTTCTGTTTTTGTTGGTGATGAACTTGATGCCGTTCTTAAAGCAATCAAAAACGGTACCGCTTACGACGGAAAAAAACGAGGAAAAATGACCATTGGAGTTGATGTTCTTCCACCAATTCCAAAGGATTCTACCGACCGAAACAGAACTTCTCCATTTGCTTTTACAGGAAACCGCTTTGAGTTCCGTTCTGTAGGAAGTGCCCTTTCTATAAGTGGTCCAAATACAATTCTTAACGCTATTCTTGCAAACTCTTTGTGTGATTTTGCCGATGAACTGGAGAAATCAAAGGATTTTGATGCAGATCTTCAAAAACTCATTAAGCGTGAAATCACAAAGCACTGGCGCATCCTCTTTAATGGAAACGGTTATGGTCAGGAATGGATAGAAGAAGCTGAACGCCGCGGATTAAAAAATTATCGCACAACGCCAAAAGCAATTGAACATTATCTTGATGAAAAAAATATCAAGCTTTTCACCCGCATGGGAATCTACACCCCTGAAGAAATGAAAAGCCACTTCGATATCAAGCTGGAAAAATACTGCCAGGTAATCAACATTGAATCAAACACAATGCTGGAAATGGTTCATAAGGATATAATTCCTGCAGCCTTCAAATACCTCAACGTTTTAGCAGACACAGAGTTTAAGATGCAGAGAGTTTGTACTATGTGCAATGCAGGCTTAAAGCTTATGGAGCAGCTGAATACGCTTGTAAATGATTTATCAAATCATGCTGACGCCCTTGCTGCAAAACATGAAGAAACCCGACATATTGAAGATTTGATGAAACGTGCCCACGCGTATGCTAAGGTTGTAATCCCGGCCATGGAAGAAGTCCGCTCTATTGCAGATCAGATTGAAAATCTCCTGGGCGATGAATACAAACCTTATCCAAACTACGAAGATTTATTATACAGCGTTCAGTAGCACCTGATAATTATAGTTTTCCACTTTCTGCCGCACCAGGCAAACCAATGTCCTTGCGGTAGAAAGCATTTTCAAACTTAATTGCAGAAATACCCTGATATGCTTTTGCCCAGGCTTCCTTGAAAGTTGCTCCGAAAGCACTACAAGCCAATACACGACCTCCGCTGGTCAATAAATCTGCACCACCACGACGGCCAGTAACCGCACCTGCAATAAATACTTTTGCATCACTTGCTTTAAGAAGCTGTTCGTTTATAGTAATTTCGCAGCCTTTTTTGTAGCTTGCAGGATATCCACCAGAAACAACAACAGGAGCAACCTGATAACCTTTTTTCCACTGGAAATTAAAATCCTTCAAGGTACCGTTCAAAATTGATGTACACATTGCAGCAAAGTCAAAATCCATTAAAGGTAATACAGCTTGAGTTTCAGGATCACCAAGGCGAACATTATATTCAAGAAGTTTAGGACCAGTTTTTGTAAGCATTACACCAAAGAAAATAAATCCACGGTAATCAAAGCGTTCTTTAATAAGACCATTCAAAGTTGGCTGAAGAATATCCTTATCAAACTGTTCCATAATTTTATCAGTAACATCATCCAGAGGGCAAACAGCACCCATTCCACCAGTATTTGGACCTTTTGCACCGTCCATAAGACGTTTGTGGTCACGGGCAGGAAGGAATGGAATAATAGCAGAACTTCCAATTACATCAAATTCAGGAGTAACAGAAACAGCAGCCAGAACAGAAATCTCTACACCTTCAAGATATTCTTCGATTACAACTTTTTTACCAGCTGCACCAACCCGACCTTCTTCCATTAAGTCAGTAATAGCATTCAAAGCTTCTTCTTCAGTTGCAGCGACTACAACCCCCTTACCGGCAGCAAGACCATCAGCTTTGATTACAATAGGAGCGCCATGCTTCCTTACATACTCACAAGCGGCATCTTTATTAACAAAAGTCTCGCTTGCAGCACAGGCAACCCCGTATTTTTTCATGAAGTTTTTAGATAAATCCTTACTTGCTTCAAGCTGGGCAGCGGCTTTTTTAGGACCAATACAAGGAATATCGGCCTTCCAAAACTCATCAGCCAAACCATCTGCCAATGGATCTTCTGGACCAATCACTGCCATTCTACAGTTTTCATGCTTAGCAATCTGAACATAAGCATTTTCATCATCTTTAATGTAGTCACACTTTTTAGGATCAATATTTACACATTTAGACTCATAAGCAGTTCCTCCGTTTCCAGGAACTACAATGATTTTGTCTACGACTGAACTCTGAGCTAATTTCCAGCAGATGGTGTGCTCACGACCACCATTGCCAACAACAATTATATTCATTCTTTAATTTTACTGGAAATACAGATAATTTACAATAAAAGTTTTAATTCCATTTTTTTATGCAAATCGCTAAAATAAGCAGATATATTTATTTTAACCATTTTTTATAACAGGAAGAAATATGAAATTTACATTCAAACAATTTATAGTTCCAAACTTTTGGAAAAAACTTGCCTTTATGCTGCCGGCAGTAATTCTCATGGGCGTTTTTGTTTCAATTCTCGTTGAAATTGGCTGGGGAACGGACCCTGCAAGCTTTATGAATCTGAATATTGCAGCCGCCCTTAACTGGGGTCTTGGAAATACAGAGGTTTTAGTTTATGGCCTTATGTTCATTTTCACTTTTATTTTTGGACCGGACAGAATTGGTTTTGGAACTCTTGCAAACATGATTTTGATTGGTTATGTCGTTGATTTATGCCAATGGATTTGGGAAAAGACAGGTTTCCATGCATTTATGCTTTCAGTCGGCTTTGCAGGTAAACTAGGTATTTTTGCACTTGCCCTGCTGCTATTTGTGATTGTCGCTGCTATTTACATGAATGCCCAGATGGGAGTTGCCCCTTATGATGCCATGCCAAACATTATCAGCAGCTGGATGCCAAAGGTTCCTTTTTTTATTGTAAGAATTATTTTTGATTTGTCAGCGGTTTTGATTGGTGTGATTGTCGGTAAAGTTTCGTCGGCAGGATTACAAGGTTCGGTGGTCGGTTCAATAGCGATGTCTGTTCTTTTAGGACCAGTAATTACTCTAGTAGGAAAACCTCTGAAAAAACTACTGGAACCAAAAGAAAGGGCTGCCCAAGACGCTTGAGCAACCCTTACAGTATTCAGTTTATTTTACTGATTATTTTATTTCTGCAAAACTTTTGCTAAATCTTCTGCTGTAAAGTGGAAGTATTCAGCAACTTTCTTAGCAGGACCAGAAGTACCAAAGTTATCAAGACAGAAGCAGTTCTCTTTTGAAGTGAACTGCAGCCATTCCATAGAAATACCGGCTTCTGTACAAACAATTCGTTTTGTATTTCCGATAATCTTATCCTGTTCTGCTTTAGAAAGATTTTCAAACTTCTTCAAATCTGGAACAGAAACAACACGGATTGCTTTTCCACTTACAAGTTTTGCAGCATCCAGAGCCATATTTACTTCTGAACCGCTTGCAAGAATTGTGATGTCAGGATTTGCACTTCCTTCCTGTACAATGTAAGCACCCTTTTCTGCCATGTTTTTCTTCCAGTCTTTATCAGCTTTTTCATAAACAGCAAGTGCCTGGCGGGTAAATGCCATACAAACTGGATGCTCTTTAGAAGCATAAGCAATTTTCCATGCTTCCATAGATTCTTCTGGGTCACCTGGACGGATAGCCTGAACACCAGGAATTGCACGCAAAGAAGTCATTGTTTCAATTGGCTGATGAGTTGGACCATCTTCACCAACATAAATTGAATCGTGTGTGAATACGTAAATTACAGGCTGCTTCATCAAAGAAACAACGCGGAGAGATGGGCGGAGATAATCTGCAAATACTAAGAATGTAGCGCAGAATGGTCTCAAACCACCGTGTAAAGAAATACCTGCACAAACAGCAGACATTGCAAACTCGCGGATACCGTATTCAATTGTACGGCCGGCGCGGTTAGCAGGACTGAAAGTACCATTGTCAGTTGCCTTGAATGCAGTTTTATTTGGTCCCATCAAGTCAGCAGAACCACCAACAAGGTTAGCATAGCGGGCAGCAATTACGTTCAAAGCTTTTCCTGAAGCATCACGTGTAGCACATGCATCTCCAACTTTGTATTCAACATCTTTTACAGATTCGTCTGTAACTGCATCTGAATGGTAAGCATCCCAAAGCTTCTTGAGTTCAGGATTTTCTTTAGCCCAGGCAGCAAAGTCTGCATTCCAGTCTGCTTCTGCTTTTGCAAATGCAGCTTTTTTATCTTCAAAATATTTATAAGCTTCTGGAACAACGTAGAAGTCTTTGTCTGTTGGAAGTCCAAGAGTTTTCTTAGCTTCGATAATTCCTTCTGCACCAAGTGGAGCACCGTGAACATCAGCTGTATTCTGTTTTGGAGCACCCTTACCAATGATTGATTTAAGCATAATCAAAGAAGGCTTGTCACTGCATTTTTTAGCTTCTTCTACAAGTTTAACAATACCTTCGATATCATACATATCACCTTTGAGAACCTGCCAGCCATAAGCTTCGTAGCGTTTTGCGATATCATCAGTGAAAGTAATATCTGTGCATCCGTCGATAGAAATCTTGTTCTGATCGTAGAATACAATGAGCTTTCCAAGTTTAAGGTTACCAGCTAAAGAAGAAGCTTCAGAAGCAACACCTTCCTGAAGACAACCTTCTCCAACCAGAGAGTATGTATAATGGTCTACAATTTTATGAGCTGGAGTGTTGAACTTAGCAGCAAGCATAGATTCGGCAATTGCCATACCAACAGCCATTGAAACGCCCTGTCCAAGTGGACCACCAGTACATTCAACACCATCTGTCTCACCAAACTCAGGATGACCAGGACATTTAGAACCAACCTGACGGAAGTTCTTGATATCATCCATACTTACTTTGTATCCAGCCAAATGAAGAATACTGTAAAGCAGCATTGAACCATGACCTGCGGAAAGAACAAAACGGTCTCTATCAACCCATTTTGAGTTTGCAGGATTGTGCTTCATGATTTCACCATACAAAACTGCTGCTGCCTCTGCTGCTCCAAGAGGAAGTCCAGGATGTCCAGAGTTTGCCTTCTGAATTGCATCCATTGATAAACTGCGGATAGAAAGAGCTACCGCCTCTACGCCTTTTTTGTCCATAAATAACTCCTAATTTTAAAACAATATTTATTTATCTAATTCCCTGATTAAAGAAAGAAGCTCGGCTTCGTCAGCTTTTGCTTCAAGTGCCTTTCTAAAGCGCAAACTTCTAAAAAGTCCGGCTAAACCTGAAAGAATCTGTAAATGAACCTGAGAGTTATGAGTCAAAAGAATAAACATGACATAAACCAAACGTTCATCCGGTGCATTCATGTTCAAGGGGTTCTTTAAATAAACCACACAAATCTTTTGTTCCTGCTCACTCCTCATAATTGGTGAACGTGCATGTGGAAGAGCAATTCCATTACCAACAGCTGTGCTCAATACTTTTTCTCTGGCACATAAAGAATTATACACCTGTTCTGCTGTAATACCATCGGGCAATTTTATCATTTTTGAAATGTTTTCATATACTTCCTGTGGTGTTGTGCCCTCAACATCCTTGTATACACCGCCGTTATGAATCATGTCAGCAATGTAACTGTTGTTTTCTGTCTCCATTTTTTTTATATACTCCTAATTTTTTCCCTAACTTATTCAACTATTTTTATACTTTTGTATGTATTAACCTCCAGAGAATTATTCAGTGTATCAAAAATCTCATCAAAGGTATCTTCCATACCTTCTAGAGAAAGCTGAATATCATCAAGTGGAAGCTGATCTCTCAAATAAACATTTTCTAATTCCTCAATTATTCTCTCTATATGATTAAACAGTTGAGTAAGAATAATCAGTTCCTGCTGGGGAAACATTTCCAACTTTAAACCTGAGCAGCCAATTGAGCATAACAGGGAACTTACTTGAGAAAATAAAGTTATAACACGATTTCTGACAGGTTCATTTTCATGTTCTGCAAACTGATTATATTCTTTTTTCATTATATCATGCCGTTTTTCTATATTCAATAAAAGCAGCTTGCGTTCTGTTGTAGACATTTTTAATGAAACAGGAAATATGTCATTTATCAATTCGTCTATAGTCTTTTTTACGTGTTTTCGCCGGCTTTCATAAATATAATTCTTTAAATAGCAGTCAATTATTTGGGGGGCAAATACTAAAGATATGTTTGAAAAGAGAACTTCTGTTGAAACTTCATTATTCCAGGGGCCGATATATGGAATTGTTTGTCCGGTTTGCCAGATTCTTGATTCAACGCCATAAGGGGCAAAGCCTATTTTTTTTGTATGCTTTAAGAACTCTTCTGAACTGCCGCAATTTTCTATACAAAGTTCACGCTCGTTTTCCAAAAATAAAAAGGCAAGCTGTTCCTCAATTGAACTTGCAGGTCCGTTTTTCTTTAGACTTGCCAAAATGCCGTTTTCAAAATCAGAATACCATTCTTCGCGCTGAATATCGGCTTTAGAAATCTCACTTTTTGATTCATTTTTCTGAACGATTATTTCAACTTCATTATTTGCCCAGTCAACTACCCTGCAAAGCAAACGGTCACCATACTTAAAATCTTTTTTTTCTATAATTTCATCCAGTGGCCAGGAAGTTAAAGAAATCTCAGTCGGCATGTTAGTATACTGCAAAGAGGCAATAGATTTAGTTTTATTTGCTGCATCATTAAAGAGATAAGGAATAACATAACCTTCACCAAAAAGTGCAAAAACATCCATGGCCAGATTCATTGAAAAAACAGTTTCATCTGGAAAGACCATTTTTCTAGGAGTGCAGACACATATCTGGTCCGGTGCAATATTGGGATTTACAAAAGGCATACATCTATGTCCAAGAATTATATGCCTTTTTTTTATTTCTTCTTTTGACGGCTTAAAGCTGAACCATCGTCCAGTAAAAACTCCGGCTCTGGTGATATATTCATCTCCGACCAGAGAAAAAACAAAGTCGGAGGAATTAAGAATATCATGAGCCTGGCTTCTTGTTATCCGCTCACCCTTGCTTCTTATATAACGATAAAAATAATCAACGGTGAAAACATCGAGGTAAGTTGAGAGAAATTTATCAATTATAAAAGAAGGGTTAAGATTCATTATACCATCCTGATATCAATAATATCAGCTTCTGCGTTTTGTAGGATTTCCTTCATTTCATCAACCGAAATATCGCTGGCTTTTACTGTAACTCGCCTTTTTCCTTCGATTTTTGATTCGCGTGTAACTACTGAAATTATATTTCCTTTTTTGTCGGCAATTGCACTGAAGATTTTTGAAAGCTGACCAGGTTTGTCTACCTGCTGGAAGTTTGCTCTTACACCACTTTCACGGGCACCAAACATCTGAACAAAAAGCTCGAACAAATCACTTTCTGTAACAATTCCTACAACCACATCATCATTTACAACCGGCAGACAACCGATATTTTTATCTGCCATGATTCTTGCAGCTTCTTCAACAATTTCTGACTCACTGATTGTAATAACCTTTTTGGTCATAAATTTTCCGCAGGTTAGTTTTGCAAGCAGAGAACTGATTTCATACATATCAAGGGTAGTTGCCTCTGAAGGAGAAACCTTTGCAATATCATTCTTTGTAATAATACCAACAAGTTTTTTAGAGCTGTTTAAAACCGGCAGCTTGTTGATTTTCTTGCTGTTCATAATTTGTTTTGCTTCGGTAACAGAGGTAGATTCTGTTACACACACTGGATTTTTTGTCATCACATCTCGAATAATCATATAAACCTCCTAAAAACCAATTCACAGTTTGTCTTGCAAACTGTGAAAGCAGCTGGTATCAATACTTGTCAAAGTACCAATGCAAGGGCTGCTTTTAACCTCCGAGATAGGCTTCTTTTACGGCCGGATCGCTAATTAAATCCTGTGCCGCACCACTTTTTGTGATTTCGCCTGTTTCAAGTATATACCCTCTGTCAGCAATTGACAAAGCCTTAAATGCATTTTGTTCAACCAAAAGAATTGTCGTTCCGTCCTTATTGATTTTCTGAACAATATTAAAAATCTCATCAACAAAAATTGGCGCAAGTCCCATGGAAGGTTCATCGAGCAAAAGCAAATCAGGTTGGGCCATAAGCGCACGCCCCATAGCAAGCATCTGCAACTCACCACCAGAGAGAGTACCGGCATTTTGTTTAATTCTTTCCTTCAATCTAGGAAAATAATCAAAAACGCGCTCCAAATCAAGTTTAATCTGCGCTTTATCTTTTCGCAAAAAGGCACCAAGTTCCAGATTTTCTTTTACAGTAAGATTCTGGAAAATACGGCGTCCTTCTGGAACCTGAATAAGATTTCGCGCAACAATTTTATCGGGAGCAATATTTGTAATATCTTCATTCTTAAAAAGGATTTTGCCTGCCTGCTTTTTTATGATATTTGAAATTGCATGTAAGGTTGTTGTTTTTCCAGCTCCATTAGCACCAATCAATGTAATGATTTCGCCCTTTTCTACATTGAACGAAATATTTTTTATAGCACGGATTGCCCCGTAATTTACAATAAGATTCTCTACTTTTAACATAAATATCTCCTTTTCTAGCTTGCTTCGTTCCCTAAGTAAGCTTTAATTACATCAGGATTTGTCTTTATTTCATCAGGAGTTCCATGTGCAATGATTCTTCCATAATCCAAAACCATAATTCTTTCACAGATTCCCATTACAAACTTCATGTCATGCTCAATCAAAAGGACAGTGAGATTAAAATCACGGCGAATAATTTCTATCATCTGGCGCAATTCTTCGGTTTCCTGAGGGTTCATACCGGCAGCTGGTTCATCCAAAAGAAGAACTTTAGGATTAGAAGCAATAGCGCGGGCAATTTCAAGTTTTCGCTGCTCACCGTAAGACAAATTTTTTGCAAGTTCGTCTTTTTTATCCTGAATTTTGAGGATTGAAAGCAGTTCATCAACACGCTGGGTCATAATCTTTTCATCCCGTCTAAAGCGAGGAAGTCTGAGAAGAACATCAAAAGGATTTACAATTCTCTGATTATGAAGGGCGATTCTAACATTATCTGCAACGGTAAGGTTACCAAAGAGACGAATGTTCTGAAAAGTGCGGGCAATTCCCATTTTATTGAGCTGGGCAGGAGATTTTTTGTTGATTACTCGGACTTTATTATCTCTGTCCCAAAAAGTAATCTGACCGCTTGTAGGAGTATAAACTCCACTTAACATATTAAAAATTGTTGTTTTACCGGCACCGTTTGGTCCAATCAAACCAACAAGCTCGCCTTCTTTTAATTCACAGGAAAAATTTGAAACCGCAGTAAGTCCGCCAAAAACAATAGAAATATCGGAAGCCTGCAAAACAGTCTTTTTTTCTTCTGCCATATTATTTTTCCTCCTTTGCTAAATCTGATTGTGAAGCTTCAGCTGTTTTTGCCTTTTTAGCAAACAGTTTTTTTAATCCGCCAGCCTTAAGCCATTCATAGCATTTTACAAATGAAACTTCTTTATGTCCCAGCAAGCCCTGTGGACGGAAGAGCATAACGATAATCAAAATTACCGGATAAATGAGCAGGCGGAAATTCTTTAAGAATCTGAGGAATTCCTGCAAATAAGTAAGAACAAAGGCTGCAAGAACTGAACCTGTAGTAGAACCCATACCGCCAAGAACAACATAAATCAGATAGTTGATTGAATTGTTGAAAGAAGCCTGTTCCGGTTTGATAAAGCCAATCAGACATACATAAAGGGCACCGCCGATTCCTGCAACAAAAGAAGCAATTACAAAACCTATCATCTTGTAACGGAAAACCGAAATACCAGAAGAATTAGCTGCAATTTCATCTTCGCGTACTGCAAGAATTGCGCGACCGTAAGTTGAGCGGATAAAATTCTGTATGAGGACAATCAGCAGAATAAGAACGCCGATAATCACGATATAGGCAAGCATTGGATTAAAACAGAGCAAAGTAGAAAAAGATTTTCCATTTGGACCGCCTGTGATTCCCTTTAAGTTTACCAAAATTACACGGATAATTTCACCAAAACCAAGAGTTACAATTGCAAGATAATCGCCTTCCAGTTTTAAGGTTGGAAAACCGATTAAAAAGCCAAAGATTGCAGTGATTATTCCGGCAAGTAGGATGCTTACTACCAGCGGAATATGAAGATTTTGTGTCAAAAGGATTGTAGAATAGGCACCGATTGCCATAAATCCCGCCTGTCCCAGAGAAAGCTGACCAGTGATTCCGCAGATTATGTTTACGCTCAGCGCCATGATTGCGTTTATTCCCGAAAGAGTAATTATCTGTGCGGTGTAAGCATTGATTACTTCAAACTGAATAAGAAGTGCCGGCAGAAAAATTGCAAGCAGGGCGATAACTGAAAGTATAATTGTATTTCTTATAAACTGGTTTTTCATAATTTGCCCTCCCCTTAAACCTTAACCGTTTTTTTCTTGCCAAAAATACCTGTCGGCTTAACAAGAAGAATTATAATCAAAATTGAGAATGAAATTGCATCTGCATACTGAGAAGAAATAAATCCTTTTGTAAGCGTTTCTGCAATACCGAGTAAAACACCACCAACCATAGCGCCCGGTATAGAACCAATTCCACCAAGAACCGCAGCAACAAAGGCTTTAAGACCAGGCATGTATCCCATTGTCGGATCAATCTGAGGATAAGCAGTCGCATACAAAATACCACCGGCACCAGCGAGAATTGAACCAATTATAAAGGTGATTGCAATTGTTTTATTTACACTGATTCCCATCAAACTGGCAGCCCCTGTATCATAGGAAACTGCACGCATGGCTTTTCCTGTTTTTGTGTAATTTACAATAATGTTCAAAATAATCATAAGTACAATTGAACAGCAGATTACAATAAGCTGAAGATTTGAAATTGAAACGCTGCCCAAGTTAAAGTTCTTTAATTCCATTGTTGGGTACTGTCTTGGGTTTGGACCAACAAAAGGAAGAACGCGCATTACATTCTGAAGAATAAGTTCCATTGCAATTGCTGTAATCAGGGAATTAAGACGGGGAGCATTGCGCAAAGGTCGATAGGCAAATCTTTCAATCACAAGAGAAAGAAGAGCGCAGAAAATCATTGAGACTAAAAAAGCGCAAATCATGCCGGGAACAGTGACTCCCATTAAAATCAGGACAAAATATCCTGCATAAGCACCCATCATCATGACATCGCCATGGGCAAAGTTTATGAGCTTTACGATTCCATAAACCATCGTATAGCCTAAAGCAATAAGCGCATAAATGCTTCCAAGCGACAAACCGTTTATTAATTGTTGTAAGAACATAGAACCGGTATTCAACGTAACCTCCGGTAAAACTAAAAATTTGAACATTTTATTTTAGTGTAAATTCAAACAATACACAACAATACCGTTTTTTTAATACAAAAACCGTAGACATTGTGTTATAATTGAAGAATATGAAACGAACTGTCATAGCGTGTAATTCCGAAGGAATAAAGGAAAATATTTTTTCCAATTGCTGTAAAAAAATCGATGAAGAATGTACATCTCCAAAGTTAATCATTTTCTTTTCTGATTATGAGAATCTCTGGTATTATGCAAAAAAATTAAAGGAAAAATATCCAGATACTATTTCCATCGGCTCATCTACATATACTTTTTTTTCAAGCTATGGAATTGCGGCTCGTGGCCTTACAGCAATTGCCATCAACTCAGGAATTGAATGTGCTTCCGGACAGATTTATGAAATCAATAAAGATCCGGATGATTATGTTGCTCATATTCAGAATGCGGTAAAAACACTGTCTTCTGTAGAAAACACCTGCTGTCTTGAGTTTTCTACAGCATTTTCAAAAGCAGAAAATCTTGTTATGGATACTATAAAGCGTGGTTTAAAAGGAACAAATATTCCAGTCATAGGAGGAACTGCCAGTGCCGCTAAAAATCAGAAAGAAACAGCAGTTGCTCTTAACGGAGATATTTTTGTTAATACGACAGTTTTTGTTTTAATTCACAATTTGAACGGAAGAATTATTTATTACAATGAAAATGCCTATAAAAAGACTGATTTAATCTTTACTGTAACCGAAATTGACTGTGATGAACAGAAGGTTTATCAGTTTGATAACAAGCCAGCATCTACAGTTCTTTCGCGCACCCTGAATGTTGAACCCGAACAATTATGTGACAAGCTTCTTTCATCACCCTTGGGCAGTCTTTTGAATGATAAAATATACATTGCCGGCATAGATAAGGTTTTCAGCGATAATTCCCTTACATTTTTTACAAGAATCTACAATCAGACAAAAATGGCAGTTTTAAAGCAAATGGATTTGAATACAGTATGGACTCAAACAGCCCAGTACATTCTTTCACAGATTCAGAATCCATCCTTTGTGATTTCCATAAACAGCATTTTTAGAACAATGATTTTTGAAAAGGAACAGAAGCTCGGTGATTTTGTTTCTAAGCTTTTGGATTTTTATGAAAATTACATTGGAATGTCCAGTTACAGCGAACAGGTAAATCAGCAGAATCTGAATCAGACTATGTCTCTTCTTGTCTTTGAATAATAAATGCGGTAAAGTCAAAGTCAATAAGAAGGTCTGTAGGAAAATGAAACTTGTTTTTTTAGGAACGGGCACCAGTCACGGTGTTCCAGTAATCGGCTGTGAATGTGAAGTATGCAAATCTAAAGATGCTCGGGACAGGCGCTACAGATGCTCGGCCTACATCACTTCCAATACTGATAAAAATATACTGATTGATATTGGTCCTGAGTTTAGACTCCAGGCAATAGAAAATCACATAAAAAAAATAGATGCCCTTCTTCTTACCCACAGTCACGCTGATCATCTTCATGGAATTGATGATATTCGTTCCTTTAGCTGCGATTCCTTTAATAAACCAAAAGATGAACAAAGTGCAAAAAAGGTTAACGCCCCACCGATTCCAATTTATACAAACAAAGAAACTGCTGACGACGTAAGAACTCGTTTTGGCTATTTTTTTATTCCCAGCAAAGAAGGCGGCGGACATGCAAAAGTAACTTTAAATGAAGTTTCTGCTCCCTTTGAAGCAGCAGACCTTACTGTCACACCCATTCCTATGCAGCATGGTCACTTAGAAACTGTAGGATGGCTTTTAACTCAAAAGGAAGAAGATAGCTCAAAAACTTCTATTGCATATCTTACGGACTGCAATTATATCAGCGATGAATCTATAGAGAAAATACACCGAAACTGCGGCAAGCTTGAGCATTTGATTATTGACGGGCTTAGAGTAAAGGAACATTCCACGCATTTTAATTTTCTGCAGGCACTGGATACAGCTCAGAAAATCGGGGCAAATCATGTCTGGCTCATTCATTTAACTCATAATTTAAGCCATATTCAGGTGATTGATTATATAAATGAACATTTAGGCGAGTTTCCAAAGTTACAGGCAGAGGCAAAATCGGTTCTTCCTGCTTATGACGGATTAGAAATCAGCTGTTAAATTAACTGTTAGATTGCTTGTTAAACAAAAAAAGCCGCTTATATAAAGCGACTTTTCACGCAACAAAAATAATGATTCAATTAGTTTTCTGCAACAACTTCTGCTGCTTTTGGAACATTAACTTTCTTGTCAACAAATCCAGCTTTAAGACAGCGTGTACAAATAGTAATTGTTCTTGTTGTTCCACCAAACTGAGCTCTTACTTTAAGAAGATTTGGTCTCCAAGTTCTTCGAGTATGATTATAAGACTTACTAACCTTGTTTCCTGACATTGGAGTTTTTCCACAAATAGCACACATTCTTGACATTTTCTATTTCCTCACTTATACAAACAATTTCCACAAATAAAAGATAGTTTTAGAAGAATATAAAATTTATTGATTATTGTCAAGACGACTACGAACCCGTTACACTAATTCTTTAACTTCAATTACTACCAGGTTCGTTTACAGTTTTGTAGGACAAAACTGTGCATTGCATCCCCAAATTGCATCCCCAAATTATTTCCCAAACTGCGCTTCAATCTCGCGAATCTGATCCCTGTACACGGCAGCCTGCTCATATTCCATTCGTTCTGCGCAGGCGTTCATTTCCTGGGTAAGTCGTTTTATAAGCTTTTTGCGGTCGGCAGCACGGAAAAGATTAACACCCTGTTTTAGAACCTCCAAATCCATTGTTGCCTCATCACGGGCTTCCTGCTGTTCGTGCTCAAGAATATCTTCAACTGCTTTTTTAATTGTTACAGGAGTGATTCCATGTTCTTTGTTATAAGCTTCCTGAACTTCACGGCGATGTTTTGTTTCGCGAATTGCAGCTTCCATTGCAGGGCTCATGTGGTCGGCATACATCACAACTTTACCGGCCGCGTTTCTTGCCGCACGACCAATAATCTGAATCAGCGAAGTTTCAGAACGCAAAAATCCGATTTTATCAGCATCAAGCAAAGCTATAAACGAAACTTCAGGTAAGTCAATTCCTTCACGCAAAAGATTAATTCCAATCAGAATATCAATTTCGCCGATACGCAAGGCTTTAAGAATCTCAACCCTTTCAAAAGTATCAATCTCAGAATGAATGTATTTTACATTTAAACCAAGCTCTGTAAGATAATCGGTCAAATCTTCTGCCATCTTTTTTGTAAGAGTCAAAATCAGGCTGCGTTCATTGCGGTCAATGCGTTCACGAACTTCCTTGTAGATATCTTCCATCTGCCCTTCACTCGGACGAACTTCTACTATTGGATCAAGCAAACCGGTTGGACGAATCAGCTGCTCAACAACCTGTGTACTCTGTTTTACTTCTTCTGGCCGTGGTGTTGCAGTAACATAAATGATTTGATTCATTTTTGCATCAAACTCAGCCTTTTTAAGAGGACGGTTATCAAAAGCACTCGGCAGGCGGAAACCAAAGTTTATAAGATTTTCTTTACGGCTTCGGTCCCCCTCGTACATTGCACCAATCTGAGGAACAGAAACATGAGCTTCGTCAATCATGCATAAAAAATCATCCGGGAAATAATGAAGAAGGGTTGCTGGAGGTTCGCCACGAGCACGACCAGAAATAGGGCCAGAATAATTTTCAATACCAGGACAGGTTCCCATTTCCTTGAGCATTTCAATATCATAAGTTGTACGGGTTTTAATGCGTTCAGCTTCCAGCATTCTTCCCTGGCTTCTAAAAAACTCAACCTGCTCTTCCATTTCTTTTTGGATTCTGTCGGTTGCTTCTATAAGCTTATCGCGGGGAACAACAAAGTGTTTTGCAGGATAAAAGACGGTTTCATCAAGTTCACCGGTAACATCACGATTCAAAACATTAAAACGGCGGATTTTTACAATTTCATCCCAGTCAAGTTCAATTCGGTAAGCTTCGTCAGTTTCCATATAGGGCGGATAAACTTCAATTACATCGCCCTTTATTCTAAAATTGCCCCGCTCCAGAACATCATCATTACGGCTGTACTGCAGGGAAATCAGGGAGTCTGCAAACTTTTTTGTATTAAGCTGCTGGCCTTTTTCAACATGAACTCTCATTCCCTTGTAAACATCCGGCATACCAAGACCATAAATACAGGAAACTGTGGCAACAACAATTACATCCCGCCTTTCCATAAGACTATAGGTGGCTCTGAGACGCATCTGGTCAATTTCGCGGTTGATATCGCAGTCTTTTTCTATATAAAGATCCCGTGCAGCAACATAGGCCTCCGGCTGATAATAATCATAATAAGAAACAAAATACTCAACTGCGTTATTCGGGAAAAATGATTTGAACTCTCTGAAAAGCTGGGCCGAAAGAGTTTTGTTATGGCTGATAATAAGGGTAGGACGCTGAACACGTTCAATTATTTTTGCCATTGTGAAGGTTTTTCCAGAACCGGTAACACCTTTTAAGGTCTGAAACTTATCACCCCGTAAAAAACCTTCACTTAATTTATCAATTGCCTGGCCCTGGTCTCCGCTTGGTTCAAAAGGAGACACAACTTCAAATCTTCTCATAACTGCCCGATTAAATTATCTTAAATTACCTGCTGATTAAAAATCAAATTATCCAATCAAAGATTTCTGCTTTTTGCTGATTGGCTCACAAGTCAAATCAACACCCAGTTTTTTAAAAATTTTGCGGTCAACTTCACTGAGCATAACCGTTGTATGAACCTGACAGCCCTTAAGATTTGGAAGCTGCTCCATGGCAAGACGACAGTTTTCATCACTTTTTGAAAGCATTGCAAGGGCAACAAGAACTTCGTCTGTATGTAAGCGGGGATTATTTCCCTTAAGATAAGTCACCTTCATTTTCTGGATTGGTTCAATCATCTCTTTTGGAATAAGCTTTACCTTGTGATCAATTCCGGCAAGATGCTTTGTCGCATTTAAAAGCAAAGCGGCACTTGTTCCAAGCAAATCTGTTGTTTCAGAAGTAATAATTGTACCGTCATCAAGCTCAATGGCGGCAGAAGGCACCTTGGATTTTGCAGCTCTTTCTTTAGCGGCAATCGTTACCTTGCGGTCATCAGCCGTTACCCCAGCCTGCTTCATCAAAAGCTCAATTTTAGCAACCTCATTTTCAGAAGCATTTCCTTCTACAAGCTGATTAAGGGTTGCATAATAGCGGCGGATAATTTCCTGTTTAGAAGCTTCAGAACAGGCATCGTCATCAAAAATACAATAGCCCGCCATATTAACGCCCATATCAGTAGGCGATTTATATGGATTATCCCCATAGATTCCTTTGAAAATTGCATCCAAAACAGGGAAGATTTCAATGTCACGGTTATAATTTACTGTAGTTTTTCCGTAAGCTTCCAGATGCCATGGGTCAATCATATTAATATCGTTAAGGTCGGCAGTTGCAGCTTCGTAAGCAAGATTTACAGGATGTTTCAATGGAAGATTCCAGATAGGGAAAGTTTCAAATTTTGCATAACCTGCTTTTATTCCCCGCTTGTTTTCATGATAAAGCTGGCTCAAACAGGTAGCCATTTTTCCAGAACCAGGACCAGGGGCTGTAACAACAACCAAAGGGCGGGTAGTTTCGATATAATCGTTTTTACCGTAACCTTCATCACTGTCGATTAATGCAACATTTGAAGGATAACCGGCAATCGTATAATGATAATAAGCCTTGATATTCATTTTTTTGAGCTTGTTTCTAAAGGCTTTTGCAGCTTCCTGGCCAGTGTAATGAGTAATAACAACACTGCCTACCATCAGCCCGCGACTCTGGAATTCATCCCGCAGACGGAGAACATCCTGGTCGTAAGTAATGCCCAAATCCCCGCGAATTTTATTTTTCTCAATATCAACAGCACTGATAACAATAACAATTTCTGCAACATCAGCAAGCTGCATAAGCATTTTTAATTTACTGTCTGGCTGAAATCCCGGAAGAACGCGGGAAGCATGATAATCGTCAAAAAGCTTTCCGCCAAATTCCAGATAGAGTTTATCACCAAATTTGGCAATCCTTTCCTTAATGTGTTCTGATTGAATTTTCAGGTATTTATCATTATCGAATCCGTTTTTCATAACGGAATTAAATTATACTGCATACGAGGATTTTTCACAATGGATAAATTCCGTATATTTTTAGTAATCAGGGGCAAAATTCTTACATCCAGACGGCGTTCCGCAATTCCCTAACGGTCAACCTCCTCGTCTGAAACAAGTTCAGCCTTCGGGGGTCCGCTACGCGGTTGCTCCATGCCTTTGCCCGTCGCATTTAAATACCCAGATTTTCTTAATAACAAAAAATTATAATTTTTTTCTCTTAAAATGGTCCGAAATCTTCAATTTTTTACTAATAAATAGGTAAAGCAGCTAGACATTGATACTTTATTGGACACTGATACCAGCTGCTTACTCAGTTTGCAGGCAAACTGAGAATTGTATTTTTTTTAATTGTATCCGACGAGGAGGTTTTATGAGTTTAATTACAAATAATCTGGACAAATCTAAAGAAATTGAAGATTTTGACATTGATGATTTTGATGATGAAATTACTTTGGGCGGTCAGTTCTCAAAATCCTGGGAGGAATTGACCTTTGCAGACAACTTTCTCTTCTGTAAAATCATGGAGGACGAATCAATCTGCCGCCAGCTTCTGGAGATTCTTCTTCCAATTAAAATCGGGAAAATCGAATATTTGTCTACAGAAAAGGAGTTTCACCCTTCATACAAAGGAAGAAGCATACGACTTGATGTTTTCTTAAAAGATTCCAACCGTACCTTCGACATAGAAATACAGACTTCGGATTTTACTAATCTTCCTATGAGGGCAAGATTTTATCAGGGAGCGATGGATGCCGCAACCACCAAAAAGAGGACAAAGTTTTCAAAACTCAAGGAAAGCTATATTCTGTTTATCTGCACGGGGGATCCATTTCATTGCAAGCTTCCTGTCTACACTGTAAAGCAAACCTTTTTTGAAAAGCCTGACTTTCTTTATGATGACAGAAGCCACAAAGTATTTTATAATTGTAAAGCATATAAGGTAGCGGATAACGAAGATTTGCGGGGGCTGATGGAGTTTATCCAGACAAACAAGGCCACCACAGATTTTTCCCGCAGGCTTGAGGAAAACGTAAAAACTGCAAAACAGAACACCAAATGGGAGGACGAGTATATGTTTTTCACTGATGTTTTGGAAGAAGAAAAAGAAAAAGTCAGAATATTCGCAAGAAAGCAAGGGCTGAAAGAAGGACGTGAAGAAGGCATAGCCGTAGGCAGAGAAGAAGGACTGAAGGAAGGTAGAATTGAAGCCGCTAAAAATCTTCTAAGAATGAAACTCGGAACATACGAACAAATTGCTCAAGCACAAAGCCTTTCTGTAGAAGAAGTAAAGCAACTTGCTCTTGAAATAGAGTAATTACAATCCCCCACACACACATAAAAAAAACGCTCCCCGATAATTCAAGGAGCGTTTGATAGAAAGAATTACAAAATACTATCTTGTAATCTTGATGTAGATGTTGCCGGTTACGTTTTCACCATTATATGTACCGCTTACGGCGATGCGATAAGTAGCTGCATCAACACCAGTGATTGTCCAGGTCAGAGCTTTAGTTGCTCCGTCAACAGATTTTCCTGTTATAATTTCTGAAGAATCAGTATAATTCTGGATTGTCCATTCTACATCAGTAAGACCATTATTTGGAGTAAGGGTTACTGTATTAATCGTTTTTCCATCTACTTCATAAACAGCTGCTTCTGCATAATCTTTTACAAGAGCATAATCTGAAATAGTTGAATAGTCAGGTGTATTAATTGTTACTCCAAGTTCAGACTGCCAGTATGCTGTAAGAACGATATTGCCAGCAGATGGTACTGTAATTGCAGTATAAGCTTCATCTGTAGGAGCACTTTCATACCACTTCAAGAACTTATAGTCTGTTCTGAATACGTAAGGATAAACAACTGTATCAGCTACCTTTGTAATCAAATCAGGAAGAACAGGACTTGATGTGTAAGGTGTACAAGGAACAACATAAGTAACTATTGAATCTGCGGTTGAAGTAGAAGCATCCTTCTGAATCTTTCCATGATCCAAATTATAAGCAACAGTGAAGAGGAAGATTCTTTCTGTTGTAGAGTAATAGTCAGAGTCTACTGGACTTGTTGTAGTAAAGTTGTTAACTGCACGAATCTTAGCAGAATATTCTTTACCAGTTTCAAGTTCAACTGTAGCTGTTTCTGAAGATGCTGAAAGGCTTCCGGCTTTAAGAGTTGAAGCAGCAGTATATTTAGCTGGTTCATATGTTGGATCGGCAGCAGCTTCAGCAACATCAGTGATAACAAGTTCAAAACCAAGCTCATTGTCAGATTTATCATCCCAAGTGAAGGTTGCAAGGTATTTACCATCAACTGTACTGTTAGTCAATTCAACAGGGTTCAAGTCATTATTATTGTAAGAATAAGCAACAGCCAATGATGTAGGATTTACTGCCGGAGCATTAAAGGCTTCTTTAGAAATATTAATTGTCTTTTCGGTTAAGTTACCGCCATCAATCTGGATTGAATCACTGTAGAAACAAATAACCTTATCAGCACCGTCTACCTTAGCATAGAAAGTAGCATTAAAAGAATACTTTCCGGCCTTTACTTTATTATCATTATCGGTCTTGTATTCAAAGTTGTATTTGCCTGTGACTACTTCAGTTAATCCAGCTCCAACCTTTGCAGTAATTGGAGTTATTGAAGTAACTGTAGAATCAACAGGATCAGAAGTTGGGAGACTTCCTGCATAAATACCATAAATAACATGGTCAAAGGAAGCTGGCATTTCAAATGTTATCTTTACATTTACATCACCAGTTGCTTCTGTATCTGAAGGAGGGAGCAAATCAAAGCTTACTGTAGTTGCGCCTGTACTCAAATCAACAAGTTTTGGATTAGACTGTAAAGCAATTACACCAGGATTATCAGCATCTGTATATCCCTGATAAGCAGTTAATGTTAATGTCCACTCTACAGCATCCAAGTCAATCTTTGCGTTTCCGTCTTTGATATCATCATAAGACCAGGCTGTTGCAGGAACTTCAGTCATTGCAAAAGGAGTACCAACAGGTGAACCTGTAAGCACATATTTTAAAGAACGTATTCTTTCACCATCTTCATCCCAGCTTACAGGCATAATATTTCTTGAAACACCAGGGATTTCAGCAGAAGTATACATTCCATCAACAGCAACAGAAAGAGTAACCTTTCCATCTGCATTAATGCCTCTGCCTTTTTCAAATACTTTTCCGCCGGCTAAATTGTTGCATGAGAATAAAATAATTGCAGACAAGGCAATTATTCCAGTCAAAAAACGATTTGATTTTTTCATTTTTTCTCCTTGCCTATACTTGTTCAGTATAGGAATATTTTTAAATTATTTTTTTAATGACGAAAGCGGAGGTAGAAGTATTATACAAAACGACATACTTTCGTGCATCGTATCAATATATTTTACCACCTGAAACGTTTAATGTCCATGAAAAATAACTATTTGTTATCTTCCTTGGATGTCACAATACATAGTCTTGTACAGAGTTTTATTTTCTATTGATTTCCAAAATTCGGGTCATAAGCTTCATTATATTCTTCAAGCATGTCATCAACAGAAGTTTGGTTACATGAGGACAAAGTTATGACTGGAATAAAAATTAGGATAGCAAACATTGCAAGAGCCTTGAGAATCTTAGATTTATTAATTATGTATGTCTTTCTTTTCATTTTATCTTCTTTCTAGTTTTTATTTTTTGAATAAAGCTTTATTGCCGCACCAAGTGAACAGGAATTTTGTAAGCCAAACATGGAATCATAAACGCAAGACATTCTTACTGTAAACCACTTTATATCAATTCCAGCAATTATTCCACCAAAAGCACCATAATGTAGAGGAGAATTAACGTTTTCTTTCATCGAATTATTCCAAAGCATTCTGAACGAAGCTCCACCACATAAACCAATAGTTATTCTTATACTGTTTGAAGCATAGGCTTCGTAACCAAAAGAAAGGAATGGATTTGCTGAATAAAGCCATGGAGCATTTTTTTCTTCTCCAGATTCTGTAAAATATACATAAGGAAAATCTTTTTTTGGAATCGAAGCACCGATTTTAACATCAAAACCAGCAAACAGCGGAAGATTCTTAAAAGATTTCTGGAATCCTATATCAGCATCAAATTCACCAATAAAATAATCTGTTGGAATAATTGTATAGCCTGCATCAAAATATAAAGTTGCATCCGGTTTATTTTCTATAGTTACAAGGCTCTGATTCTTTTTCTTTTTTTCTTTTTTTGCTTTTTGCTGATTTTTGTTATCAGAAGCTTGATCCGCTGTTGATTCCGAATCTGTTGCAGTTTCCATAACCGGCAACTCATCCGCCTTTTCGATTATTTCTGTTGCTTTAAGTCTGGCAATTACTTCATCAATTTCTTTCTGTGTTTCTTTTGTTTTTGCAAGTGACTGAATATAAACATTTCCAGAAAGAGTCCAGCGGATTAGATAGCCTGTAGAAGTTCCACCAATAATATAATTTCCATCACTACTATAGGCAAGCGAAGTTACAAGTCCAAATTTTTCATTCTTTAGAGCAGGATAATCCAATTTTTTGCTCAATTCGCCTGTATCAGTATCAAAAATATGAATTCCACCCGCTTTTACAGGGAAAGCTACCTGCAAACTGTCTGGTGAATAAACAATTTGATTAATCGGCATATCAGAATCTTTTAATTCATAAAGAGTATCACCGTAAATATTTTTAAGACTGATTAAATTGTTCGCCTCAGGAATTACAAAAGTTTCACCATTAGGACTAAAAACAGCAGGAAGATTACTGTAAGTATACAGATTAAAAGTATGCAGATTTTTATAAGAAGAATCCCAAAGCTTGACTTTTTTATCTTTGCTGGAAGTCAGCATATATCCATTTGCACGGTTGACATCTATAGAATAAATCTCTTTTTTATGCCCTTCATTTTTAGAAGACATAAAAGCACCCGTCATAATCAGTCTGAAACAGTTATAAAGATTCTTACCATCCAGAGGAATTGTCAAAGAATAGCTGTCATTCAACATTTTTGCTGTCTTTACAGGAATTTTTCCGCTTCCTTTAATACGCGAAACTTCTGCATAATTTTTTGTATAACAGATTGTGACATAATTATCTTCTGTAACAACAAGAAAATATTTTCCATCACTACTGAATGAAAGTTCTATAATTGGTGAATCAAAATTGGAACACACATGAACAGGCTTATTTGTCTGCGAATCCCACACAACAAGATTATTATTCCAGGAAGTAAAATATACGCTTCCATCTGGAGCCCATTTACAAATTGTTATTGGCTTATCGGATTTTGCAATTAATGAACTTGGAACTTTTTTATAAACAGTTTTAGCTCCCAAAGTAAAAGAGAGCAAAAATGAGGAATAAATGAAAACAACAAATAATTTCAGAGTTCTTTTATTCAAAAAGTTCATCTATTTATTCTCGGCTGCTTTTAAGCTAAAGATGAATTAATCTCACTGCCTTACAAACTCTGCCCCCCGCTCCGTTTTAACTTCAATGGACATAACTTTTAAATACAAATCTGCAAAACCGTTTGTTTCTTTTATGTAAGGTTTTCCTGTAACTCTAATCCATTCATTTTCTTCAGGAAATTTTCCCGAATAATCAAGTAAAAATCCACCCCAGCCGTCATTTCCGCAACAGCCTGGTCCAAGTCTGTAAACAGCAGGAACTTTAGAGTCATCAAAATATGAAACAAAATAGGTGAACATTCCTTCAACTACAATTGTTTTTTTTGCATAGGATTCAAAATTAAAATATATGTCGTTTATCTGAGTAATAAATAAATTTTCTTTGATTTCAAGAATATCGCCTTCAGGAATAACTATAGGCTCAGGTTCAACAATTTCTTCTTCGCGGATAGGTTCGGGCTCATACTCCCCGGATTCTATTTTCTGAATTAAATCAAAAAATTCATCATCGTCATAAATAACAGCAGGATTGGAAGTTTGATTTTCATTAGAATCTTTTTTTTGCAAACTAACTGAATAACCTTTCTGCCGTGAAGAACAGGAGGCTCCAAAAAGTACAATCATTATATCCGCTGCTAAAAGCAATAAACGAAAACTACCAATCCGTCTGGTAATCTGCATTTTATTTACGTCCTTTTATTTTTGAATAAATTGTCAGTATCGTAAATACAATAAAATCACAGCAGACTATACTTGCCCCGGTAGGAAAAGCCAGCTGATAAGATAAAACCAAACCGCACCACAAGCAAATCACACTGATTATAGAACTTACGATTACGACGCTTTTGAACTTTTTGCAAATCCGCATTGCACTTAAAGCAGGGATTACAATCAAACTGGAAATCAAAAGAGAACCAATCATGCGCATTCCGATTACAATTACAAGGGAAGTAAGAATTGCAATCAGAAGATTGTAAACGTTAGTTCGAGTTCCCGTCGCACTTGCAAAAGTTTCATCAAAGGTCACTGCAAATATGCGATTATAAAAGTAAATGAATAAAAATACAACAATTACGGCAATCACAATACTGAGAGTAACATCTGCACGACTCATACTCAAAATACTGCCAAAAAGATAATTACAAACATCCGTATTCATGCCGGTAGTTACAGAAATTACCATTACCCCAACAGCAAGCGCAAAAGTAGAAATAAGGGCTGTTGCCGCATCTCCTTTAATTTTACTTGATGATTTTATTCTTAAAAGAAGAACTGAAGATAGCGTTACAACAGGAATACACATTGCAAGCGGAGATACATTAAAAACTTTAGCAAGAGCCAGAGCGCCAAAACCTACGTGGCTTAATCCGTCACCAATCATTGAATAGCGCTTTAGTACAAGTGATACGCCAAGGAGCGATGAACAAAGAGCGATTAAGGTTCCTACAACAAAAGCTCTCACCATAAATGGATAAGAAAACATTTCTGCAAAATACTGAATCATTTCTTTACCCCCTGTGAAAAAAAGCTTTTTCCAATATCTGTAGCAGCATAATCCTGAGTAGTACCAAAGAATAACTGCTGGGTTTCCAGATGCAATATATGCTTGGAATATTTTTTTGCACACTCAACATCGTGGCTTACCATAATGACAGTAATATTATCACTGTCGTTCAGCTGTTTTATAAGCGCATACAATTCATTTGTTGCAACCGGATCAAGTCCGCTGGCAGGTTCATCCAAAATTAAAAGCTTTTTTGTAGCGCACAAGGCTCTTGCCAGTAAAACCCGCTGCTGCTGACCGCCGGACAATTCTCTAAAACTATTGTTTTTCATCTGATAAATACCAAGTTTTTTGAGATTGTCCTCTGCAAGCTGCTTATGGGATTTATTGAAAAAAGGAAAAAGCCCCAGATTATTATTTGAACCAGAAAGAACAACTTCCCAGACACTAGCCGGAAAATCTTTTTTTACCGACTGCTGCTGGGGTAAATAGCCAATATATTTTGAAGAAAAGCCTTCCATATATTCAATTTTTCCGTCAGCAGGTTTTATAAGCTTAAGCAGCCCTTTTATAAGCGTACTTTTGCCAGCCCCGTTCTCTCCAAGGACACAAATATAGTCACCTTCTTCTACAGTGAAATTAACATTTTCCAGAGCAATCCGTCCTTCATAAGAAAAAGACAGATTTTCGCATTTCAATAAATCCATTTAATCTCCATATATTTATTTGAGATATTTATTTGAGAGCTTCCCTCAAAACAATAACATTTCGTTTCATAAGGGAAATATAAGTCTCTCCTTTTTTTATATCATCAGCGGATACAGTATGACATGAATGAAACTCCAGTTTTTTTGCACCAGTCGCTTCACAAATTGTATCTGCAATCTTTCCGTTAGAAAACTCAATTGTAAATACAACCGGGATTTTTTCTTCTTTAACTTTATTGATTAAGAACTTGATTGTTGAAGCACTTGCCTCTACATCAGTTGCACAGCCAGGGAAAGCAGCATAATATTCAAGCCCATACAAATCAGCAAAATATCTTAACGGGAATCTGTCGCCAAAAACAAAAATCTTTCGATTTGCATTTTTTACAACCTCTTCAAAAGATTTATGAAGAGTAAGTAATTCATCAATATATTTTGCGGCATTTTTCTTATAGTAATCAGCATTTGCAGCATCAAGTTTACAAAGTTCATCACAAATTGCAGATACAATTTTTACTGCATTAAGAGGACTAGTCCAGACATGTTCGTCAAGTTCAACCTCTTCGTCATCGTGATGATGTTCCTCTTCCTCGGCAGTCATTCCTTCAACAATTTCTTCCTCTACTGTATCTACAAGCTCCAGAAATGCAAGTGTTTTAGGAGCCTTTGACCCCATATTTTTAAGCAGAGATTCAGCCCAGGCATCATTTTCTGCACCTGTATAAATAAATAAATCCGCCTTGTGGATTTTTTTCATATCTTTTGGAGTTGGTTCGTAACTGTGACTTTCAGCACCTGGCTTTAAAAGCATAGTTATATCAGCCTTATCACCTGCAACTGCACGTGTAAAATCAAACTGTGGAAACATTGTAGTAACTATTGTAAGTTTTTTCTGAGAAAATCCAGGAAAAAGGATAAAGCCCAGCAGCAAACTCATACACAACAATTTATTTTTCATTTTTTATTCATCTCCTTTCTGGCATTCCGCACAAACGCCGTAAAAAACAGTTCTGAACGGATTTACTAAAAATCCATGCTCAGATTCTAAGTGTTGGTTTATATCATCAAGTTCTTCGCAGTGCAGATGAATTAATTTTCCGCACTGTTCGCAACGGCAATGATAACAACGTTCTTTTTGATGATCACCTTCTTTTATAAGCTCAAAGCAGGCTGACGCATTCTCGCCCACAAAGTATTTATTTACAATCCCCTTATCTACAAGACGCTCGAGATGTCTGTAAACTGTGGCTTTTCCCATTCCGTATTTTTTTAAGCCGTCTGTAACATCTATGGCCGTTACATGTTCAGAAAGCCCTTGGCCTTTTGCGGTTTTGAGAAAATCGAGAATTAAATCCTGTTGTTTTGTCTTATATTCCATAATCTAAAAATGCCTCCGTGCAAAATTGAGACTAAGTTTCATTTTTATATCAAAATGAAAAATAAAAGTCAAGCGTTAAGAAAATACTGATAGAAATATATAATCTTTTCTGCATGAAACAATTTTTTTGCAGAAAAGATTTGAGAAATAATCTGAAAATATAAAGGATTTATTTTGCGTCAACAGTCATTGACTGAGGCTGTTTCTGAACTTCTTTTTTTGGCTCAGGCGTAACAGGAAGAGGTACAGGATCTTTTACAGGAACTGGTTCAGGTATATTTTCCTTTACAACTTCTGCCTCTTTGATTACTTCGGCCTCTATTGTTTCTTCAGTCTCAGTTACTTCAACCTCTGTTTCTTCTACCAACTCTGTCTCATAGGCCTTATTTTCTATTGCAACCAGATAAGCCACACCTTTAGAATTATTAAGATTCTTAATGTTATTCAAAAGTTCTTTTCGTACGACATCATCTTTTATTGTCTTTAATTTTGCAAGAACTTGAAGTGTCTTTAAATCATCCCTCTGAGTTTCCATATTTGAAGCTTTTACATAACAGGTTTTTACAACAAAAGCCACCGGATCATAATAGTTTATCTTTTTGAAAGAAGCGGCTTGATTCTTGATATTTGTTCCAATAGGATAATAGATTTTATCAGCATCATAAGTGATAAAAGTTCCTGTTGCCAGAGTTGAATCCATAACATCAGCTAAGTCTGGAGAACGATAAATTGCCGATTCCTTAGTGATTACAGCAAAATCATCCTGAATAGAAATGCGGTCACTAACAACATAATAAGGTTTATCATTATACAAAACATGGTAAACATGGCAGTCAGACTTTTTGCCGTTTACTGTACGTTTTGCATCTTTTTCATCACGTACAGTTTTTCCATTAACCTCTTTTGTTATAACTTCAAGTTCTGCGCCTGCAAAAAGGGATGCACTCCACACTAATTCACCGTCTGCATTTTCTGTATAAAGAGAACCTTCCGGCTGAAACATATATGCCTTTTCATTCTGTGCAAAAAGACAGAAGGCTGCTGCAAATAATATTAAACTTAATAATGTTTTTTTCATAATTTCCTCCGACTTATTCTGCAATCATTTCGTCACGGACAATATTGACCATAGCAGTAACTTCAGGACTAAGGGTAAGCAATTCTGTATTTTCTAAAAGCTCCTGCTTGATTACTTCATTTTCGGTTGAAGCAATTTTTGTAAGGATTCTCTTTGCAATTACATCGTCAGATTGTTGGGAAAGATTTTCAGATTTGACATAAACGTTTCTGAAATTGCGCTTCTCTGTGTGATAGGAGATTTTTGAAAACTTTACACCAAGTTCTGAATCTTCTTCTTCGCCAGAAAAGGAAACAATTGTTCCCGAATCGACCATGTCACTCGTTGCCCCTGTGATATCAGCCAGAGAATAAATAATAACATTTTCTTTTGTTACTAAACGTGGAAGAGCATTATTAACAAGAAGAACGCTCTGAATCCAATAATCATTTTCGTTAAAACGAACTTTTGTATATTCAAGAGCTTCTTTTTTACCGCTTCTTGTAAGCTTTTGTGATTCAACTGTATCAGAAAGAGAAGTCGAACTTGCAGGATATGCTTTTAAAGCTGCACCATTTGAAATTGTTGTGTACCAGTCCAATTCACCGGAAGCATTTACATACCACAAGGAAGCTTCATCATAAATTAAAACGCAGTCAACAAAATTAACAGGGGCTTCCTTTTGAGATTCGCTTTTCAAAATAGAAGATTCTACAACTTCTGAAGTTTTGCCTGCTGACGATTCTACAGTTTCTGTAGTTTGATTTTGACTATTCTTTGCAGTACAAGCCGCAAAAACAAAGGCAAGAGCAAAGACTGCAAAAATTGAAAGGATTTTTACATTTTTTTTCATATCTTCTCCCTAAACATTTATCTTAAACATTTATTATAATCATATAAAATAATTAAATCATATTGTATCAAAAATATCGTGATAATCCTGAACTGTAGAAGCATGAACAATTTGTGCCCGCAAAGCAGCACCATTCTGGATTCCTTTTGAATAGGCAGAAAAACGCTTTCTCATTTCCATACAGGCATGCTTTTCATTTGTTTCGGCAACCAGACGCTCCAATTCTGCAAAACCAGTTTTTATTCTGTATTCCACAGGAACAGGCTCATAAAAACCACTTGTAAGCAGGGAAGTAGCATCCTTAAAAATAAAAGGATTTCCCATTGCTCCACGGGCAAACATTACAGCATCGGCCCCAGTTTCTTCCAGCATCTTTTTGGCATCCTCAGGCTTGAATAAATCTCCGGAACCAAAAACAGGAACTCGTTTATCTACAAACTCAACCAGCTGCTTCATAATATCCCAGTCCGAATGACCTTCATAGCCCTGAGCACGAGTTCTTGGATGAATTGTAATTGCACTTACCCCTGCTTCCAGTGCTGCCTGAGCCGCTTCTTTCCAGGTAAGATGAGGCTTATCCCAGCCGGAACGGATTTTTACAGTAACAGGTACCCCGCCTTTTTCCGGTCTTCCCCCGGCTGCTTCAACAACAGCCTTTGCAATTTGATATAGCTTTTCCGGGTCACGGGTAAGTTCCGAGCCAGCCCCCGATTTTATGATTTTTGGAACAGGACAACCACAGTTTATATCAATCACTTCACAATGAGTTTTATCTAAAACAATGCGGGCTGCCTGGGCCATAATATCAGCCTGGCCGCCGAATATCTGAACAGAATAAACTTTTTCATTAAAAGCCCGTGCCATTAAAGTTTCGGTTTTAATGTTTTTACGCACCAAGGCTTCGGCACTAACCATTTCAGTATAGGTAAAACAGGCTCCATTTTCTATGCAAACAGAACGAAAGGCCGAATCGCTGTAACCAGCGACTGGCGCTAAGAAGAGATTGCCTTTAAGTTCAACATTTCCAATTTTTACAGGATGATATAAACTCATATAAGTAACATCGTACAAGTTTTGCAAAGCAAAACTTGAAGCGGCAGCAAAACAATGCTCACCAAAGACCAGCGAGCACTGCCGCTATTATTCAGGTAAGTTAAATGCCTTGCAGCTGTTCTTCCATAACTGAACGCTTAATTCTTCCAAATCCATTTCGAGCATTTCTGCAAGGAAACGTGCAGTTGAAGGTAAATAAGCCGGCATTGTGCGTTTTCTTTCTCTGAACTCAGCAGGAATCATAAAAGGACTTTCGGTTTCAATCAAAATACGGTCAACAGGAATATTCATAACTGTTTCATGCAAATTGCGGGCATTTCTGTAAGTTAGATTTCCTGCAAAACTAAACCAGATATTCTTATCAAGGCATTTTTTTGCATAAGCAGCATCTTCTGAATAACAATGCAAAATTGCACCTGCATCAGGGAGACGTTCTGTTAAAATATCATAAACATCTTTTCCTGCTTCTCTGTTATGAATTATTACAGGAAGATTATGCTTCTGAGCAATTTCAAGCTGAGTAATAAATAATTCTATCTGTGAGCGTTTGTCTCCAAACTGTTTATAATAATCAAGACCTGTCTCGCCCACTGCAATTACACGTGGAAGAGAAAGATTTTTTTCGAGTGTGTTAATCCAGTCAGAACCAGGATTATTTACTTCTGATGGAGCCACCCCTGCGGCATGATATATTCCAGAAACAGACTTTAAGGTGTTATAAACCTTAGGAAAGTCCATTAAACTATTATTAATGCTGATTATACGTGCTACCCCAGCCTGTTTTGCCTGCTGAATGACGCGTAATTGTTCAATAGGATCATCGTAAATGAGCCCGATGTGAGCGTGAGTATCAAAAAACTTCATGGCTTTCTTCCTAAAAAAATATGATTTTGAGCAGTTAATCTAGCAAAAAAAGTTTTATGCTAAATATACAATTATCTTCTACCGATAAAGATATCATAGGTTTAGTTTATCGTCAAACTAATTTTTACTTATTAAAAGGAGAATTTGACTGTAATTTATAATTAATGTATAATTTAGGTTACAGTTAAAAGTTCGGAGATTAAATTGTCTAGGACGCAAAAAAAAGTAAAAAAAATCGAAAAGGTAGTCGCTTCTGGTTTCGCCAAAAAGGTGAGCAGTTTCTTTAGAATAATCGGACTATTCTTTGTTAAGATTTTTAAGATATTTGATAACAAACTCACTATCATGATAGTTCCTCATTCTCAGGGAAAGGTAATTAATTTCCAGACGAATGTTTTTGCCTTGTTATTAAGTGTCATTTTAATTGTGGGCCTGGGTTCTTCATTTATAATTTTTAACAAACGTTCTCTTGCAGCAAATACAGAAATCTCAAGTTTAATGAATCAAAACCGCGAAACACTGGCAAGCTTAGACCAGTTGCGTGACGAAAATGCAAATCTTTTTCAGGCTGCAAAACGATTCCAGTCATCACTTTCACAATCACTTTCTTTGCTTGGAATCAATCAGGTAGAAAACAAATCTGATACATCGCTTAATAACAGCGACTTATCATCATTATTCAGTACAAAAGAAATGACAAGCGGAACTGCCCGGGAATTGCAGGATATTCAGGAATTAACCTCTTATCTTGAAGGTGCAGTTGAACCGATTGAACAGATTGGAAAAATGCTGAAAACTCAGCAGTCACTTTTTACAGAAATCCCTAGTATTTGTCCAATTAAGAGCCCTAACCTTCATATTTCAATGGCTTTTGGACCAAACCTGCATCCACTTAACAAGCAGTGGTACATTCATAAGGGAATTGACTTTTCTACCTGGCGAACCGGAGATGCTGTAATGGCTACGGCATCTGGACAAGTTGTAACCGTTGGTTTTGACAATGGCTTTGGAAATTACGTTATCATCAAACATAATCATGGTATTTACACAAGATATGCTCATTTAAGTACATCTCGTGTAAAGAAAGGACAGTTAGTAGAACAGGGTGATGTTATCGGATACGTTGGTAACACTGGTATTTCTACAGGTCCACACCTTCATTATGAAGTTCATATTGGTTCTGACGTAGTTGATCCTGCCAAATACATCAACATTAAACTTACAAACAGGTAAGATAAACAGGAAACTATGGCTTTTAGAATAGATGATATTTCTATAAATACAATTATCGGAAACGGGTCTGCTATTTCTGGTGATGTCAAAATTAACGGCTTTGTTCGTATTGACGGTGATATTGACGGAAATCTTGAAACGGACGGAAACGTAATAATTGGTGAAAATGCCCGCATTCAAGGTGATTTAAAAGCAAAATCTATCATTATCGGCGGAATTATTCTGGGAAATATAAGGGCTGCAGAAAGTGTAAAGCTTTTAACCACAGCAGTTGTAATTGGTGATTTAATTTCGCATAAAGTTCAGATTGATGACAAGGCTGTTTTTCACGGTCATTGTATAGCAATAAAAGATAACGAACGCTTTGAAAAAGAAACTTCAGAGTATTTGCAGTCAAAAGCTATAAAGGAAAAGGCAGCACTTTAATGAGTGATATAAATCCACTGGAAGCATCTACTTATTACTCAGGCCTACAAAATGCCACCAGTCAGGCTGCAAAAAATCTCAAAAAAGAAAAAGTAGCTTCAAGTGAAAAATCAAAGTTTTCAAAACTGCTTAAATCAAAACAGGATATAAATCCAAATATAAATGCAGCAGACTTTCCACCAGAAATCCTTGAAATGGATACGGAAGATGCCGCTGTTTTTTTACGGGATGCAGTTGAAATTGCCGGAAAAAAAGTTGCGCTGGATGCTTCTACAGAAAATCTTATGGAGTTTAGAAAGACAGTTCAGCAGTTTATAAAATATATAGTTCAAAATAATTACGAGGTAAAATCAAAAAAAAGACGCGGCCTTTCATCACCCATGCAGACCTTTTCAAAATTTAACACAAAAATGAGAGAAAGAGATCCTCGTGTAATAATCCCTGTAATCAACGAAAAACTGGATGCCATGACACGGGGCTTGCTTAATAATCAGAAAAACAATTTAAAACTGCTTGCGCAGATAAATGAAATTAAGGGTTTGATTGTAGACTTAATGCAATCATAACAGATATACTAAAATTATCAGGAAAAATTAGAAAAAAAGACGGAAAATTATGAGTGATATTTTTGAGACAGATATAGACAATCAGAACGAAAACCTTGCCAGCCTGGAAGATAACGATGCCGGTGCGGTAGTAGAAACAGAAATTATAGTTGATTATCCTCTTTATCATTTAAAACTGGATTATTCAAACGAAACTTTATATGCAAAAACCTCAAATAACAACATAAAATTAAACAGTGGTGATTATGTAATTACCCCTACCCGCTACGGAAAAGACATGGCTCTGGTTCTTGGCCGGGTAAGCAAGCCGATTGGAATTAAACAATCTGATATTGTTACAATTGACCGCAAGGCTTCAAAAGAAGATTTACAGAAACGTGAAGGGTTAAAAAAGAAGGAAAAAGACGCCTTCCCTGTATTTAAAGAAAAGGTTGCTGCCCACAAGCTTGAAATGAAGCTTGTTGAAACTCACTTTCTCTTTGATGAACCTAAGGTTCTGTTTTTCTTCAGTTCAGAAAGCAGGGTTGACTTTAGAGAGCTTGTAAAGGATTTAGTTTCTGTTTTCAAAATGAGAATTGAATTGCGCCAGATTGGTGTGCGCGATGAAGCAAGAATTGTCGGCGGTCTTGGTGTATGTGGACGTCCTTTCTGTTGCCATGGAGTAAGCGACAAACTGCGCCCGGTTTCTATTAGAATGGCAAAAGACCAGAATCTTTCCCTTAATTCAACTAAGATTTCAGGTCAGTGTGGAAGGCTTTTGTGTTGTCTTTCTTATGAGTTTGACTGGTATAATGAAGCAAGAAAAAATCTTCCTTCTGAAGGAATACATCTGAATTATGACGGAACAAACTTTAGAATCACAGAAGTGAATCCTCTTACCAATATGATAAAAATGTCTGGTGAAGACGGTCGCCTTCTTGAAGTAAATGCAAAACGCTTTAAGTGCGAAAACAACCGCTGGATAATTGAGTAGACTCTTTCTGGTATTTAGCAAACTATCACTTCGCGGCTTATTACGGCTTATTATAATTCCATTAATCAACAGCTAAAAAACTATTTATTCTGATAGTCATAGGCCTATCACCTAAAAAGTTATCAAGACTCTCGTTGTGTCTGATTTTTATTATATTCGGAAAATAATAATCAGGATGATAAGAAACACCAAAAGTCACATTTCCATTATGTTCAGCTGTAACATTTCTATCATATAATTTCATTGTATAGTCGAATAAATCTTCAATACAGTAAATATCACGGGCATTTTTGTTTGTGTCCTTTTCGCCATCTTTTACAGTAACTGAAAACTCTGTCTTCTTAAAAAGACCAATGCGCTCTGTATATGTAAAGCTGTAATTTTTATAATCAAGTTCTTTCCAGGAAGCAAGATGTTCTTCAAAAGTAAGCTCATCAAAATCAACACCAAGAACTAAATAACAGGAGCTTGTCAGCAGGGCGGCGGAAATCAGCAGGAAGATGAATAAAAGTCGTTTTTTCATAAATAAGCACTCCTTTTCTGTAGAATTACCTTAATATTTATAACAAAATATTATCTTTGTAAAGTGATATGAAATGTCTGGTGAAATATCACAAATAAAATAATTGCGAATCTGAAAAAGTGTGTTAAAATATTTGTATATTTTAAAAGGCGATTTTTATGGAGAGTTAATTTTGTTAAACGTTTTAGGCGAAAAAGTTCAGTTCAGTTCAGTTCAGTTCAGTTCAGTTCAGTTCAGTTCAGTTCAGTTCAGTTCAGTTCTGTTCAGTTCAGTTCAGTTCAGTTCAGTTCAGTTCAGTTCAGTTCAGTTCAGTTCAGTTCAGTTCAGTTCAGTTCAGTTCAGTAAGACCGCATATAAATTATTTTTGTGAATAAGACGCAACGTTATGTCCTTTTGGGGATTTAACGCCGCGTTTTTTTTATATGCGCCGACGTGCAGTTTGCAATTAACGCGGTGCAATAAAGGAGGCGTGATAAGAGTTTATAAGGCTTTTATCGGCAAGGAGATTTTATGTTAAAACTTAAAAAGTTTTTGGGTCTGGCAGGAATGCTTGCTATTCTTGTCACATTGGTTGGTTGTCCTGACCCTGGTGCTACAGGCAGCGGTCCAGTTGCAAATGAATTGGGAACAATCACAGGCAAGGTTCTTTATTCAAACAGCTCAGACAGTTCAGACATCTGGGTAAGCATTGAAAAATCAGATGGTCTTACTACAGAATCTGTTGCAAGCATTGCAGGATTGACTGACATATCTGCAATTGAAACAGCACGTTCAGCTGCCCGCTCAGTTTTGAGCAATGTAAAAGCAGCAAAAGATGGAAGTTATACTTTCAAGAACCTCACTGCTGGAACTTACACAATTTATGCAAGTTCAAATATTTCACAGGAAAAAGCTGTTAACACAAACGTAACTGTAAAAGCAGCTAGCACTGTAACAGCGGCAGACCTTAAATTAACTGCAACTGGAAACATCAGCGGAAATGTAAAGCTTGATGGCGCTGGTCAAGCAGGTATGCTTGTAGGTATTGCAAGTACAAGTTATATGGCATTTACAGGTGAAGATGGTTCTTTCACAATTTCTAATATACCGGCAGGAAAATCATATAATCTTTCTGTTTTATTCGGAACTTATACATATTTAGTACCAAATAAAGTTACAGTAGAAGCAGGAAAAACAAAAAATGTCTCAGATATCGCACTTACCACAGATGACATTAAAAACAAATCTCTGATTAAAGATGGTAAAGACGGAGAAGATGGTAAAGACGGTGAAGACGGAAAAGATGGTGAAAACGGTAAAAATGGTATAAGCATTAAATGGCTTGGTGCTTTTGAAAGCGCAGATGAAATTGAAGAAGCAGCAGAACTGAATGCATACTACAATACCGAAGACGGCTGTTCATATATTTATGTTGACGGAAATTGGAAATTACTTGCAAGTGCCGGTAAGAATGGTACAGACGGTAAAGATGGTGCAAGTGCTTCTACTTCTTTTGTAAGTGCAAGCGCAACAGACAGAGGTATTTATTTTAGCGGTACAATTCCTTCTAATATTACTTATACTGACCAATATCAGAATGGTTCTTCAACATCAAATGCTACTGCAGACTGTACAATTTCTGTTACTGACAATGCAGCAGGAATCATTATGCAAAAAGACCTTTGGGAAATAAAAGCAGGTGATTGGGCTTCCTGGAATATGACTTATCCTTTAGTTGAAGAAGGAAAAGAATATACCTTTACTGTAAGAGCATACTGGAGAGGTTATACATTCTATTCAGAAAATATTACTATAACAGCTGTAGGTGGACTTGGTGAATTTAAAGTAGAAAATGTTGATGACTTGGATGTAAAACTTACAGAAGACAAGGTAATTCAAAGAGTAGGTAAACCTGAATTTACAAAGAATGACAAGGTACAAATAAAGCGACAAGGAACTATTTATTCCCTTTATGCTTTTAAAGAGCAGCCAGAAAATAACGGACAATTCTGGAATGGTGTTTGGGTTGCAGACGGAACAGTATATGGCGATTATGATACATACCCTGTAAAAGACATTGCATATATCCGTGGCTGGGGAATTGATAATCCAGAATTATACCTTAGTGGTCATGTATACGGAGTAAGGGCAAAAACAAAGCTGGAAATTGCCGGATATTCAGATGATGACAACATTTTCTTTGAAATGAATGACGAAAAATATTCATACGGAGAATGGGGCGGAGAAAAAATCAATATTCTTGAAGTTTATGGCTATGACTTTGGTGATAATGATAGAGAACTTTCCGATACAATAACATTCAAAGATGAAGATGGTAAAGAAGTAACTGTTTACGAAATTAAAGGTCTTCCTGGAAGTCAGCATGGTGACTACAAGTATTCACAAGCTTATGATATTTTGGATACCAGATACGAACCTAATGTATTACCTAAATTACATATTGAAAATCCAGAATTAGCCGATGGCCTTAAAGATGAAAACTTCCGCTTTGAAAAATGGAGTGTAGTATATCCTACAAGTAGCTGGTCATACAGTGGCAAACTAGAAGATAACATTGTAAAAATTGACGGCGAAAAATATCTTGTTCAGCCTGTTTATGCTCAATTTGCTCAAGTATATACTTGTACCGTAAAATTTATGATGAATGACGGTACTGACAAAGTTTATACAACAAAGAAACTTAGTACAGAAAAACAGAATGATACTAACAACTGGCCTCGATGGTTTGATTCGACTTATCTCACAAATTATATGGAAACTCCTGAACGCGAAGGCTATAAGTTTGTTGGATGGTCAGAAAAGGCAGAAGAATACAGTAGCTTTAAAAGCGAGATTTATGAAGATACTACCTTATATGCAATTTGGGCAAAAAATGTATCTGTAAAACTCATGGACGGTACAAAGGAGCTTGATACTGTTACAAGCTACGAAGGTGCCTCTGTTGATTCAATTGCAAAACCAGAAAAAGAAGATTATTTCTTTGTAGGCTGGTATGCAGATGCAGATTTAACACAGAAAGTAGATGTTATAAAAGCAACTACAACAACCTTGTATGCAAAATGGGTAAAGCCAGAAACTTGGTGGACAACAGACGAATATTCTGCTTATAGTAATGTTTCTTTATCTTCAAGTAAATCTTATCTAAAAAATTTGAATATTGGTGATACATTGTATTTTGAGATTCGTAATTATGGATCATACAGTGTCTCTTCAGCAGATATATTAGAAATTAGAGCCCAAAATTATAATTCATACAGATATTCTGGAACTAAAAATACAATAAAGAGCGATGAAACAGTTCTTCTTTCATATACATTTGAAGATAATGATGCTGATTTTATTAGTTACATCAAGCAGTATGGATTACAGGTACGTTCAACGTTTTCTGATGTATATATAAAAGCCATCTATTACGGAAAAGGACCACGATATACAATAACAATTTACGATGGTAAAGATGTTTTAGATACTATAGAAACAGTGCCAGGTTCATTCAAATTGTCTAACCTTATAAAAAAAGATGGCTATATAGCAGATATTCTTTACACAGATTCAGAATTCAAAACACCTTGGGATTATAATGTTACTGGAAATGTAAAACTCTATGTAAAGTTTATAAAAGCTCAGACATTATTAAATGAAAATAACAATCTTGAAGCAAGATTATCTTCAGGAGTTGAATTTTCTATTGGAGACACCATTTGCTTTGAAATCTATAACAGTAATTCATCTTCTTCATCTTATTCACATTATTTATACTTTAATGATAATAAGTGGGGTTACAGTTCAAGAGAACTTTCATATCGTTTGAAGGGACAAGAAACAGCTTTTCTTCAATATACTTTTGTAAATGGCGATGAAGACTGGATTTCTTACATAAAGGACTATGGATTATATGCAACTACAAACGACAGTGCAATACAAATCCAATCAATCTATTCCTTAAAAGAAAGACTTTCCGAAATTGTTGGTCCTTTTGTGATTGAATACACCAGTCAATATGCTGAGGCAGATTTCGTTGTAAAAGATGATTGGGAATCAATTGAAATTACAATTGCAGATAATACAGAATTTGATGACATACAGTTCAAGATTATCACAGATGCCGTAAAAAACGATGGAGAAGATTATAATACTGGAATTAAGTATATAAATCCTGAAGCTAACAAAACTAAAATTGTTTTTGCAGAACAAATTGCAAAGGGGGAACCTTTGGCAGATGAAGGTGCAACTGCTGTTACAAGCCTTGGTATAATGAATGTTTTTGAAGGAGACGTTATTCTTTATGTTACTAGTGCAAAAGTAACTAAGAAAGATGGTTCTGTAATCTACGTTATTCCATCAATGAGTTGGGGTGGATCTGTTACACAGAATTAATAATGTTTTTTAGGAACTATTTGTATTTAATCTAAAATCTTAAATACATTTATTTCACGGGCTCATGAGCCCTAACAAAAGGGATTGGCCAAATCGGTCAGTCCCTTTTTTGTTCTATGAATCCTACTAAAAATATAATTCTTGCTACACTCTCGCGCAGGCCTTTTCTAAAATCTCAATCAGCCCGGCATAGTCTTTCTGGATATTTTTGCGGCTGGTGTGCATAAGATGCTCCCGTTCTGTATGAAAAAGCTTGTCTTTTCCGGAAATCGGCATGTAATCATTTTTGGTCTGCATGTAATAATGTTCGATACAACCTTTGGGCAGGATATAGACACGGGCTGCTTCGGCGCCGGCAAGAGTAATGCGGTAGAGATTTTTGATAAAGACAAGATTTTCAGAAAGATTTCGTGGCAGGAACTTTTTAAGTTCTTCTTCGGTTTTCAAAATCCCCTGGAGAACGACGGTCTTATAAGTATCGATATTTTCTGCCCCATTGTATTTATTTTCAATTGCAAGAAGCTTTTCAAAAAAGTTACGAAGTTTACGCGGAACACTGCCCTTGTAATTGCAGATATAGTGTCCTGTCATTATCAGATATTTTTCCAACTTTTGAATCAGCTTTTCCAGAGTGATTTTTTGATGAAGCTCCTTGGGAGTAAAGATTGCACTGTAAAAATCCTGCTGTTTTTCTTCCTGCTTTTCCAGCCACTGAATCACCCGCGAATCATTGCAAAAAACATCCCGCAGTTTGCCGCTAAAAAGTGAATCCAAATCTGTGATAATTCGTCCGTCGGTTCCCAAAAGCGAGCAGACCTTACAAAAAACGCCCAGTTCATCCTTTCCGCCAACATCAATAATTCCCGTTCCAACTGCACTGTAAGAATTATGAATATATGGAAGAAGATAAGTGAACATCTGCTGGTCGGTATAACCTTCCACAAAAATCTGATTGTCCGAAAAGAAAAACTGCTTGTGATAGGTATTGAAACGCGGCAAAAATCGGCGGAAAATCCCATCATCTTCCTTTGAAAGTGAATCTATATGAGTCGGCTCACGGTTGATATGACAAACAATCACACCCAGCAAATCTTCGGGATAACGCAAATCAATAAAAAAGGGTGAATGTGTTATAAGAAAAAACATGCGGTCTGGATTCTGACGCGCGCATTTTTTAATTTCATTTATAAAGAAAACCTGCAGCTGAGGGTGAAGATGAAGTTCCGGCTCATCAAAAATAAGGCATGATTTTTTAGTGTGTGAATAAAGGGCAACAAGCAGAGTGATAATTTCCTTCAAACCGTGACATTCAACCTTGTTCAAATCATATTCAACATTCCAGGCTTTATTTTTTACAACAGGAACAAAAGTGCCTTCAGAATCTTCTGTAAACACAATCGATTTTCCGAACATATTTGAAAGCACATATTCAATTCTAGCCCTCACAATTTCATTATCACGCAAAATTGAAAGATATGAATCATCCTGCTTTCTGTCGGCCTTAAAAAAATCAACAGAATAACCACTGTCCGCAAACTGCCCGCCCAAAGATTCTGCAATAAGCGTTTTGCCCGAACCGTTAGGACCGACAATCAGATTTACTTGAGGCCAATCATCTTTTTTAAAAACCGCCTTGCCCCACAAAAAAGGAAGCTTGACTTTTACAGGTACATGAATCACATGATTATTATAGCACGAATCTCCCTTACTTCCAATTTATAAATCAATATATTAAAATAGCACTCAGGAGAAAATACGATATGAAAAAATTGATTTCTGCCCTTATATTAATAATGGCTTCTTTCCTTGTTTTCGCAGAAAATACAGCAATAGAATTAGCAGTTGAAGCAATGGAAAAACAAGATTATGAAACTGCGAAAAAGTTATTTGAACCCGAAGCCTATAAAGGTGATGAATATGCACTTGTTTTTATGGGAGACATTTATTATTACGGTTACGGTGTAGACAAAGACTACAAAAAAGCGCGTTCATTTTACGAAAAAGCCGCTGCAAAAGGACAAGCTTCCGCAGCAAATAATCTTGGTATTATGTATGAAAGCGGCTGGGGTGTAAAAGCAAATACAAAAAAAGCAATTTCTTATTACGAAAAGGCTGCATATTCAGGATATGGCATCTCTTTTTATAATCTCGGAACCCTTTATCTGCAGGGAAGAGGCGTTGAGGCAGATGAAAACAAAGCCTTTGACTATTTTAGCCGAGGAGCAGAACTTGAAGATATAAATTGTATCACTGCACTGGGCTACATGAGTGAATATGGCTTTGGAACAGAAATGGATTATAAAAAAGCTTTTGATTATTATTCAATAGCCGCAGAAAAGGGAGATGAAACAGCTCAGACAAACCTTGGACTTGCCTATAAATATGGACGTGGAACCGAAGCAAACCTTGAAAAAGCAATCTATTGGTTCAAAAAAGGCTCAGAAAATGGAGATTGTGATGCTCAGTACAATCTTGGAGTAACTTATATTGAACAAAAAGATTATAAACAATCCCTTTACTATTATACTTTGGCAGCCGAACAGAATGAAGCTAAATCAATCTGCGATATAGGATACATTTATGCCAATGGTTTGGGAGTTGAACAAAATTACGATGTAGCCTTTCACTACTATCTGAAATCAGCTGAATTAGGCTGTTCTATTGCCCAATCAAACACCGGCTCATTTTATGAACAGGGAAAAGGCTGTAAACAAGATTTGATTAAAGCAATTGAATGGTATAGAAAAGCAGCCGCTCAGGGCGACCAGGATGCAATTGAACGCCTTGAACAACTGGGTATGAATTAATCAGCAGACATAAAATCATTAGACAACAAATCAGCAAACAGCAGTTTTATTTTATTAGCTTTAATTTATTTTTCTAGTTTTGTCTTTTTATTAAGATTTTCCGTAAAGATAATCAGGAAAATTACAAAAAGCAGTCCGTAAAATGGGAGTAACTTGATAGAAAGCTTCTGAACGATGATTCCAAAAATCGGCGGACAAAAAGTCGAACCAGAATACGCACAGGCCATCTGTAATCCAATCAGAGCCTGTGAGTTTTCTTTACCGAATCTAATCGGGGTAGCATGAATCATACAGGGATAAATAGGTGCACAGCCAAGCCCCGCAAGCACGAAGACCGAAAGGACAATCCATTTATTCGAAATTGGAAGCGTCATCAAAACTAAAGCCACAAAAATTATTCCAGCCCCAACGCGAATCATATTTTTATCGCCGAATCTTTCTGAAACAAATCCATTCAAAAATCTTCCGACCGTGATTCCTATAAAAAAGAGCATAGCCCAGGAAGTTGCAAGGTTTATGTCTATTCCACGCGCAAAAACCATGTAAGTTGTTGCCCAGAATCCCGTTGTCGCTTCAATTGCACAGTAACATAAAAAGGCAAGTACGGCAGAAAGTACTCCTGGAATCTTTACAACTGATTTTAAGGTCACGTCGTTGTTAGATTTTTTTTCTTCAGAAGGGGGAAGTCTCCCCCTCGCTTCAGCCGTTGTCTGAACAACGTCTTCCGCTACCCCTTCCAGCGGGGAAACAGTTTCCCCGCAACGCCCCTGCTCGACCTTTTTCCACAGAGGAAGCGATAAGAGCAAAATGCCCGTCAAAATCACCTGAAAAATAGAAATTGCTCTATAGCCCTGAGTCCAGACTCCACCGCCTGCAATAAATCGGCTCATAACTATAGGACCAATCATTGTTCCTACGCCCCAAAAGCAATGAAGCCAGCTCATGTGACGAGGCTTATAATGAAGGGCGACATAATTATTAAGCGATGCATCTACACTTCCAGCCCCAAGTCCGTAAGGAATACCAATCAGACACAAATGCCAGAACTTTGAAGAAACAGAAAAACCAAACAAAGCAGTTGCAGTAATGGCAACCGAAATCACCATCACCCGCCCTGTGCCAAGCTTTTTATTAAGAAAATTGCTTGCCAGCGAAGAAATAATCGTTGACCCTGCAATAATCATTGTAATAATCCCGGCATATCCAACCGGAACCCCAAGAACTTCAAACATCGAAGGCCAGGCAGCTCCCAAAACCGAATCCGGCAAGCCCAGCGAAATAAAAGCAATATATATAATTACAAGAAGTAAGGTAAGCATACTTATACTATTGCCGATTTCAATATTATTTTCAATGAAGCAAAAGTGTTAAAAATTGTATGAAACTATGAGGGTAAAGTCAGTCTGCAAGCCAAAAGTTATATATAACAAAAAATTACTTGAACGGTAAAGTCCAGTATGCTAAAATATTATATGTAAAGGAAAGTTATCATGAAAAAAGGATTCAGAGAGAGACATTATTTTTCACCCGTATTAAACGATTTACGCGGCACAAGTTCAGTTCAGTTCAGTTCAGTTCAGTTCAGTTCAGTTCAGTTCAGTTCAGTAATTCCACATATAAATTATTTTTGTGAATAAAAGCGTGATTTTAAATCTGCAAAAGGATTTAACGTCACGCTTTTTTTTTATATGCCGTTATTATCGGCAAGGAGATTTTATGAAAAAAACGCATTTATTAAAGGGAATGCTTGCTTTGACTGCAACATTCATTATTGCCCTGACAGGCTGTCCAAGTCCTGACGGACCAAAATCAACACCGGTTGAGCAACAAAAGCCTGATGATCAACCAAATCCTGATGATTCCCAAGAACCAGACAGTGCTTCAGGAAAGTATTTTTCCATCAAAGAAGACAGCAAAGGTCTTAAAGTTACGCTCGCTGATGGAATTAAGATTAAAAAAGAATCGGGCAGCCATTTCTGGATAGAAGGAATCCCATTCAACATGAACATCACTTCTGAGGATATTGACAACAACAGAAAAGACTACATTTTCCCATTTGTAGAAAAAGGTAAGAAGTACGATTTAATTCTCGGAGCATTCATTTGGGAAGACAGTGAAAACGAATATAAGTGGAAGACAGAAACTTTAACATGTAAAGCCGGCGGTGGTTTGGATTATAACACAATATTCAACATGAATAACGCTTATGAATCAAAATTAACTGTAAGTTTTTCAGCCGAAGAAGAACTTTTTTCAGGAAAACTTGAAACACCTATCAATTCTATATCAGATTTTATCAACGACAAATCAGTACTCGAATCTGCAAAATCTGATTTTCAAATTCTTCTTGGTTTAACAGAATGGAAAAATTCAAAATGGGCTGCAAGTACAGATGTCAGCTTTGATTATCTTTCTGATGATTTTAGTACAAATCTTGCAAAGGCAAAAGCAGGATTCGATTTTATTTATCCGAATAGTGAAATTACATCAGAAGACTGGAAAAACTTACATAATATGTACTGCGGTCTTCTCAAAACAATATTCAAACTCAAGGAATTCAGTGATACAGAATTTGAAATTTCATCCCTTTGGTCAGAACAAATGCGATATACTTCCGTAGCTCATGAATCTACAATGAATATTGTTCTTAATGATGATTTCCCGACAATTGAACTTACAACAAATCATCCTTGGGTAGGAGATTTAGATGGTGATGGAAACAATGATCAGGACATGACAAAGATTTCAAATTATGAGCGGAATCTTGATATAACAAAGCTTTGGGGTAATGATTTCCCTCAGAAAGGTGATACCGTAAATATTTCCTGGACTTCAATTCCTAATGTTGACATCAAAAATGTTTACTGCCGCCTGGTTGAAAATACAGCATCTGTAGACTGGTGGAAAGAGCTTTGTGAAGTAGATTTTGATAATCTTGAACCATACACAATCGCAAAAGATTTGAAAGCAAATGTTCCTTTCGAGACAAGCATTTCACTCACCTTAGTTGAAGCTCCAATCGAAGGCATCAGCCTTTCTATTTGGTATAATGTCGGTGATGCTGATGGTCCTGCTAAATTTGTTTCTGAAAGCCTTGGAACAGAAGCAAAAGGTGAATATTTTTCTATAAAAGGAACCAGCGAGGGAATTAAGATTACACTTGCAGACGGTCTTAAAATTAAGAAAGATAGTGGAAATTCTATCAATATATTGGATAACGCTAAGATATCCATTACGAACGAGAATATTGAGGCAGGAAAAAAGAATTATGTTTATCCTTTGACTACTAAGGGAGAAACTTATACTCTGAAGATTTCATTTGTTGATGAAACTACAGGTGCACGCAAAGAAGAACAGTTGGAATGTAAGGCAGGTGGTGGTATGGATTATACAAAAATCATTAACCCAATGCCTCTTATAGATTCTTCATTTGATATAGAATATTTTGATAATCAGTCTTATTATTTCGGAGGACAATATAACATAAATATAAATTCTGTATCCGAAGTTATTTTAGATCCATCTAAGTTTAGCGAGGCGTATGTAGAATTTATTGCACTACTTGGAAAAACAAACTGGAGTAATACTACCTGGTGGGTAAACGCAAAGAGTTTAGATTTACTTGAACCAGTTGATGAAGATAAAAATTCACTTTCTGTAGCAAAAAATGGTTTTGCATATAATAATTGGGGCAACAAACCTACTGCTAATGATTGGACTAAGCACAATTATGAATATGCTGGATATGCAACACCTGTTTTCTTTTTGAAAGCTTATCCAGACACTCGTTTTGAATTGGATGGTATTTATTCAACACAGAAAAAAGTTAGTGTCGATTCACAGGATGATGAAGCAAAAGAAGTTGTAATTATCGACCCGGAAACTTATGACGGCACTGATGGTGAAGTTGTTACAATCAATGGTGAAAAATGGATTAAAACAGTTACACAAGGTTATTCAACAATACTTAGTGTACCGACTTTAGATGTTTCTGCTTGTAAAACTGTTTCTGGAAAATTCTATTGTGAAGATGCAACTGGAGTTACACAGTTTGTTATTCAGCTTTTGTCTGGTGGTTTACAAGCTTCTGCATTCGGATTTAATCCACCTGTAACAGAAGCCACAGAAAAAACTGAGGCTATTGGTCCAGACTTTACATGGATTGATTACACTGATAATCAAAAAGAGAAAAAAGGTGAAACAACAGTTACTGGAGTTCAGGTTTTCTCTCAGAATAGCAGTTGGGAGACTATAGACGGAACTGTTGTTTATATAGGAAAAATTATTGCTAAATAGTTTTTCAGTCATCAGGAAACTAAAATAATAATTTTTCGCCGGTGCAGTTTGATTATGTGCCGGCGTTTTTTGTCCACTTGTTTTGTACTGACGGATTATGCTTCTATTACACACGGTTCATTATATCCCCTGAAAAATGGGTCGTGTGTAAGGAAAGTAAAACCTTCAGCCTTTGCCTGTGAAAGCATTATGCGGTCAAAAGGATCATTGTGGGGAGGTGCAGATTCATCTCGCACCAGCCCCGCAAGCTCACAGATATGGGAATCATCTATCGGGAGCTTATGATAGCCGGACTGCTCACAGTAATGCATAAACTCTATTCCAGAAATAGGCATTTTTTTTAAGGCATATTTAATCTGCACTTCCCACATGGAAGCAATGCTGTAAAAAATCCTGTTTTCTGGATTTAAAATAACTTTAAGCATTTTATCATTTAGTCGTGAATCATTAAGCATTGCCCATATTATTATATGGGTATCAAGTAAAACGTCATTTCGTCTCATACATTTTCTCCTTCTATTCAATTATTCCAAACATTCGGGCAATTTCGTCGTTGCATTCATCAATATCATCTGGAATAGTGAATTTCCCTTTTGCAATTCCAATTCTTTTTGAAATATCTTCCTGTTCAATCCAAACAATTTTTACCACCGGTTTGCCTGCCCTTGCCACAATCACTTCTTTTTCTTCCTTGCGTTCCAGCATTGCAATAATCTTAGAAAAATTGGTCTTAGCTTCTAAAACATTCATCTGACACATAATCATCACCTCTAAAAAAATTAAAGTTAGTCATATTAGTCTAGTCAACCTGACTAAATATTAAGGGATAAAAAAGCATCTGTCAAGAAAAATTAGTGTATCTTGTGATTAATTAGCAGGATTTATCATATTTTGTATCAGTCCAAGATTGAGCAAATTTCGTTTCCGCCTAGCCCGCATGTGAAGGGCGCTGAGCGTTTTCGCGAAGCGGTGCGCAGCACGGAGGGAACCGAACCCCGGAACTCGCGGTTTACCATAAAAATGCCGGGCGAAACAAAAAGGACTCCTTTGCTGAAGATGGAGCTGCTCCAAACTTTTTTACATGTATAATAAAATTTTATTTCTATTCTACTCTATTCCATGCTACAATTGTAATAGAGGTGTAATCTATGGAACAGGAAGTAGTTCAGACAAGGGCAAATGATATTCAGTCTGCCGTAAATGAATTATGTGGAAAATTAAAAAAGTCGCCGGATAAATATAATGCAGTATTTTTTTACGCTGCCATAAAGTATGATTTTGCAGAATTATCAAGTGCAATTAAAAGCAGATTTCCAAATAGCGAAGTAATCGGAGCAAGTACTGCGGGGGAAATTTCTGCTCAAGGCTTTTTAAACGATACGATTCTTCTTACAACTATGTCCGACTTTAATACAAAAGTTAAGGGTGTTCTTGTAGAAAATGGAAGTAAATATCCAGTTGCAAGTAAAAGGGCTATTGAAGCGGCACTTTCCTATGTTGGAATCCGTTGTAATGATCCGAATTCTCACAGAGATGCTTTTGCCATTGCTTATACAAACGGCGTTTTTAATGCTGAAGAAACGATTCTTTCTAATTTTTATTCTATAATAAAGAACGACAACTTTATGCTTGCGGGTGGAACTGCGGGCTTTACTGGTGATACGCCAAAAACCTTTGTAAGCTATAATGGCAAGACAACTCAGGATGGAGCGGCAATGCTTTTTGTAAAGACAAGATGCCGCTTTGATATCCGCCAGGAAGATATTTTTAATCCTACGGGAAAGAGCTTTTTTGTAAATGCTTCTAATCCTATCAGACGCGAGATTGCTAATTTTGACGGAATGCCTGCAAAAACAGCTTATGCCCAGAAGCTTGGTGTTTCCGAAATGCAGGCTGAATCCATGACTTTTGAAAATCCTTTTGGCCGAATGATGAATGGTTCCCTGCATATTGTTGCTCTGGCCGGCTTTACTCCTGATAAAAAAATTACAACTTTTGCAAGGGTTGTTCCAAACTCAACTTTGGAGCTTATGCACATAGGAAATGCTCTGGAAAAGGCTGATGAAACTTGCAGCGGAATTAAAAGGGCAATTCCTCTACCAAAATTTACAATCATGATGAGCTGCATTACAAGAACCATGTATTTTGGAAGGGAAAATCTTAGTTCACAGATTATCGATAAATACAGACAGACCTTCCCTACTTTTGCCGGGCTTTCTGTTTACGGAGAGCAGATTGGAAGAATGCATTGTAATCAGACACTTGTAACGCTTGTAATGGGAGACTAAAAAATGGAAGAGAAAGATTTAATAGAAAGCGGAATTGATGCAGCTAACACATTGATTCAATATCTTGCGAAAGATGCTGTTGGTGCCGATTTTATGAATCAGTATACAACAACACGCGATGTTCAAAAAAAGGCTGTTGAACGCCAGAAGGAAATCCTAACTAACTTGATTTCTTCTTCCTCAAAAATGGAAGGAAATACAAAAGAACTCCAGACCATGACAGAAGAAAATGCTTCTGGTTTGGGTAACATTTCTGATTCAATCAACAATCTTACAAGCTCGATTTCTGAAACTGAAGCCTCTTACAAAAAATATACTGAAAAATTCCAGAATATTATTGAAGAAACTCGTGCGATAAATCAGTTTATTGTCGAAATCCAAAAAATTTCTAATCAGACTAACCTGCTTTCTTTCAATGCTTCTATTGAGGCTGCACATGCTGGAAGTGCGGGTGCCGGTTTTAGAATTATTGCCAATGAGGTAAAAAAGCTTTCTGAAAACACTGCAAAAACAACTGCAAAGATGATGGAAAATCTTGCTCGTCTTGAAAATTCCATTAAAACAATGGAAGAAGAGACTGCAAAAAATACCCTTGCCCTCAATCAGCTTACAAAAAATGCAGAGTCGGCTCTTAAAACTTATGAAGAAGTTTTAAGCAAGAACGAAATTGCCAGCCAGAGTGTTGAAAATTTTGCCTCTCACATTACAGACAACGTAAATCAGATAAATTCAATCATTACCAATGTTCAGGAAACTGAAGACATAAACAAGGAAACTGTAAATCTCTTTGTTGACTGTGCTTCCCGAAACCAAATGCTTTTTAATGATTTGTATTCTTTCATCTACGAAATCAAGGCAATTTTTGAAGAGCTCAGGAAAGGACATCAGTAAAAAATGCAATTGTAAAAACTCTCTCATAGTAGTATTCTATGAGAGAGGTATTTTATGAATTTTGTTGAAGATTTACTTAAAAAAGCAAAAGCTGCAAATAAGACAATCGTTCTTTGCGAAGGTGAAGACAAACGAGTTGTAGAAGCAGCTTCAAAAATTGTTAAAGATGGAATCGCAAAAATTATTTTGATTGGAAGCGATGAAGATATTAAAGCAAGCGGAAGCAATGCAGATTTAAGTGGAGTTACAATCATTGACCCTGCAAAGGATGCAAATGCCGATAAATATGCAGAACTTCTTTTTAAGGCTCGTGAAGGAAAAATCAATAAAAAAACTGGTGCACCTGAATACGCTGATGTTGCAGCCGCTAAAGCCGCAATCCTTAAAGATCACACAATGTACGGTGCATTAATTCTCAAAGCTGGTGATGCAGACGGATTTGTTTCTGGTGCCTGCCATTCAACAGCAAACACCTTGCGCCCTGGTCTTCAGGTTATTAAAACCGCTCCTGGTTTCAAAACTGTTTCATCATGCTTTATCATGGTTGCTCCAGAAGGTGGAAATAAATACGTTCCAGAAGGAGTTGCTGTATTTGCTGACTGTGCAATCAATATTGAGCCAAGTGCAGAAGAATTGGCAGATATCGCAGTTGCTTCAGCTGACACTGCAAAAAAGATTGCAGGAATTGAACCTCGCGTAGCAATGCTCTCATTCTCTACAAAAGGCTCTGGAAACGACGCAAAATACTACGACACTGTTACAAAGGTTCAGAAAGCAACAGAACTTGCAAAAGCTGCTGCTCCTGATTTGGCTCTCGACGGAGAGTTCCAGTTTGATGCCGCAGTTGCCCCGAAAGTTGGTGAGCTCAAAGCTCCAGGAAGCAAGGTTGCAGGCCATGCAAATACTTTCATCTTCCCTAACATCAACGCAGGTAACATAGGTTACAAAATCTGCCAGCGCATGGGTGGATGGATGGCAATCGGTCCTGTATGCCAGGGCTTTGCAAAACCTCTCAACGACCTTAGCCGCGGTTGCAATGTAGACGACATCGTAGCTACAGTTGCAGTAACTGCTTTACAGGCATAAGACGCGAGTTTATCAACGTATAACCTTTAGACAAAAATGCCATAATTAAAACTGTCGGAATCATAGATTTAAAGATTTCGACAGTTTTTTTTAATTAATTATGCTATACTTAATTCATGAAACAATATATAAAAACTAAAACTTTCGCTTTAATATTATCAGCCGTAATTATTATTACAGGATGTGCGACTATGAACGAATCTCAAATAATCGAAGATCCACCAATTGGACAGAACCTTGGAAATCCCGAAGAAATAATCACTTTTAATGGAAAAAATTACTCCCAAACCTTCTTCGATGATTTTTCCGGCACCAAATTAGACACTAAACGCTGGGAAAGATGCCCTGAATGGCAACGTCAGGATGCAGGCGGCTATTGGAGAAACTCCTGTTCCTCAGTAAAAGACGGAAACCTCATAATCGAAGCAAAAATAGAAAACGGAACTCCAATCAGTGGTGCAATCCGCAGCAGGGGAAAGTTTGAACAGACTCGTGGACTTTACAAAATCCGTTTTAAGGCAGAAAAAGCGTCCGGGCTCTGGTATGCCTTCTGGTTGATGAGTGACAAAGTTTCAAATATCGGCAAGGGTGCAAAAGATGGTGGCGAAATTGATATCATTGAGATTCTTCCTAACGACCCCTGGATGCCAAAAGACAAAAACACTTACTTAAACTCTGCTGTCCACTGGGATGGCTACGGAGACGCCCATAAATCCCACGGAAGCCAGTATTTTATTGACGATTCTTTCTATGACCAATGGCACGAAATTACTTTTGAATGGACAAAGGATTATTACAAGGCTTATCTTGATGACAGCGAAAAACCTTTCTGGGATTCAGCAAAAGACGGTGCCGCAGCCTGGGGAGGAATAGTTCAATCCCGAAATTACATGAAGATTACCGCAGAGTTTGGAAAATGGGGTGGCCCGATTGATGAAAATGCCCTCCCCGCCCGCATGTATGTTGATTGGGTAAAAGTATATAAGGAAGAAGAATAAAAAAAAGCGGTGCTTGAACCTGTCAAAACACCGCAAAATAGTTTTCCTAAAAATCTTCTTATTTCATACTCGCTTTGAACAACTCATACAAATCCCGGTCTACAATCATGCCGTGCATTGTTTCCCAGTGAGTATTTTCGCGTCTATGTTCAACAATTCCAAAAGCTCCCCTAAAGTTCCATAAGGCAAAACCAAATCCGAGTTCATTACAAACTCCAAAAAAGTCCCGGTACCAGGCCAGAGCTGTATCATTCCGAACCTTGTTATAAACGCCGGCTTCACCAATATGAACCTTGCAGCCAGCATCCTTCATTTCTTTCCAGGGTTTATAAAAATCAAGCAGAGCCTGACGATTCCAAATCTTCCCGTTTTCATTTACCCCAGGCCATTCTGGATAATCCCAGGTCATTGAACCGTTCTTTTCGTTCCATTCAGCTTTCCAGTGAGTAAGATGAAAAGGCTGATATCCGCGGCCACTCATTACTACATTCAAATCTGCAAGCTCTGGAGCAGCAAGATGTCCACCGCCCAAACCGTCGCAAACAACAGTTCTATCTGGTGAAATCTTTCTTATTTCTCCAGTAACGCGTGCCATTATAGCCTTATGATTTTCGCGGGTAAGTCCATACTGTCCAGGATTTGGCGGCTCATTGAGAAGATCAAAACTCAACTGATCTTTTGAATAATTCTTGTAACGCTCTGCAAAAGTTTTCCAGAGATTTGTAAAAGCGTCCTGAGCAATTATATCTGTCCAAAGATTATCACGTTCAAACTCATTTCCGTTTATGCAGTAGCCCGGTCCGCGATGAACATTAAGAGAACAATGCATTCCCCTGCTTACGATGGCAGCAATACATTTATCCAGAACCTTGAGCATTTCTTCATCATATTTATCATATTCAAAATTATGAATAAAGAAGCGGTAGTCTGTAGGCAGGCGGACAAAATTGCAACCCATTTCTGCCATAAAATCCAGTTCATTTTCATCAATTCTGATAAAACGAGGATTTACAAAAGGTTCTTTTCCACCAGCACTAAAAAGCCACAAAACATTAAAACCATACCACATAAAAAAAACTCCAGAAAGAAGAATCAAAATCCAAAAGATTTTTTATCTCAGGATTTTACATAATTCTATCTGGAGCCCCACCGCTTTCATAGTATAAAAAGCGAAATATATTGTATAAAAATAAAGTAATTTTACTTAATTTTTAAGTTATTTTAAGTAAAATAATTCCCTCAAAATTCAACATTCACAATTCTTCATTATGCATTCTGCATTCTCAATTGCCATTGTCCATTCTCAATTGTTAATTGCTCTAAACATTGAACTTAAAGAAAAGAACATCCCCATCCTGCACAACATATTCTTTTCCTTCCTGGCGATATTTACCAGCCGCTTTGATTGCAGCCTCATCTCCATACTGTCGCAAATCATCTATTGTATATGCTTCGGCACGGATAAAGCCTTTTTCAAAATCAGTATGAATTACACCAGCTGCACGAGGAGCTTTGTCACCGGCATGAATTGTCCAGGCACGACACTCATCAGGACCGCCGGTAAAGAAGGTACGCAAGCCCATAAGGTGATAAGTTTTTCTAGCCAAAACTGCAAGTCCGCTTTCAGAAAGTCCAACGCTTTCCATAAACTCTTTTTTATCTTCAGGATTATCAATATCAGCCAGATCAGCTTCAAACTTACCGCAGATTACAACAACTTCTGATTTTTCTTCTTCAGCATATTTTTTTACAATTTCAACATATTTATTTGTGCCTTCAGCAATTGTATTTTCATCAACATTGGCAACATAAATTGTCGGCTTCATTGTAAGAAGGAACATATCATAAACTGCAAGCTTTTCATCTTCAGTTAAGTCAGCCATTCGAGCGCATTTTCCATCTTCCAGAAGCGGCTTGATTTTTGCAACAGCTGTTGTCCAGGCTGCATATTTTTTTTCTTCTTCTTTTCCAAGGGAACGAATTGCACGGGTAACTTTATCCTGTCTTGTTTCAATTGTATTTAAATCTGCCTGAGCTAATTCATAATTGATTGTAAGAATATCGCTTTCAGGGTCGATTGGAGCAGCTTCATTTGCATTATCGCGAACATGCATAATATCAGGATTATCAAAACAGCGGACAACATGAGCAATTACCGTACATTCACGGATATTTGCCAAAAACTTATTTCCAAGTCCTTCACCCTTGCTTGCACCTTTAATAAGACCAGCGATATCAACAAACTTTACATTTGCAGGAGTCTTCTTTTTAGGATTATGCTTGCTGGCTAAAAAATCCAGTCTTTCATCTGGTAAATCAACAATTCCAATATTAGGATCAATTGTACAAAAAGGAAAGTTTTCTGCCGAAGCAGGAGCGGCTGTTAAAGCTGAAAAAATAGTAGACTTTCCAACATTAGGGAGTCCAACGATTCCACATTCAAGTGCCATATATATCCTCCAAAAAAATTACAGCTATCAATATACTTTTTTTGAACAAAATAAACAACATCAATAATTATCAGCCACTAAAACGTGAAACCTAGGTAAAATTACCGAAAGATACTGTTTTTTTTTACATTTGTATGGTATAATACGTAGCTATGATAAATATATTTTTTATAGGTTTATCCTTTTTACTGTCATTAATCTCAATGCCTATAATTATAGCGGTATGTAAAAAGTTTAACCTCTACGACTATCACGATAAACGAAAAATCCATTCAGGTAATATTCCTCGTTTAGGAGGAGTAGGAATCTTCTGTTCCTTCGTAATCAGCACTTTTGCCTTTCTGGCAATCAACAAGAATATCAGTGTCATGGAAAACCTGCCGATTATGATTGCCTGCTTCATTATTTTTCTTTTTGCAGTTCTCGATGATATTTTTACCTTCCCTGCTTTTCTTAAACTCGTAGTTCAGCTGGCAGCTTCAGCAATTGTTACCTTCAACGGCTTCAGATTCAATCAGATTTTTGCCTGGCACATTCCAGCTGCCTTATCGCACATTATTACCTTCTGCTGGATTGTCGGACTTATAAACGCCTACAACCTCATAGACGGTCTTGACGGCTTGTGCGGCTCTCTTTCTATTACTGCAATCATAACAATTGGAGTTCTTTATGCATTCTCAAGCAATCAGGAAGCTTTTATCTGCTTTATTCTGGCTGCTTCAATTCTGGGATTTTTATGCTTCAACTGGCCGCCTGCAAAAATCTTTATGGGTGACTGCGGAAGCCAGTTCTTAGGCTTTATGATTGCAATTCTTCCTTTCTATACTTCTGGCGATTATTTTGAATACAACAAGTTCCTGATTATGATTGTACTTACGGCCTTCCCCTTGTTCGATACAATTGCCGCAATCTGGCGACGTCTCAGAGACCACAAACCAATTATGTCACCAGATAAAGCACATCTTCATCATAAATTGCTGAACATGGGTTATTCCAGTAGAAGTGCCCTTTTCCTCATTTTCTCTCTGCAGATAATTCTCTGTCTGTCAGTTACTCTTGCATATTTTATGGGAACCTTCAAAGGATTTTCTGTTTTAGCCCTTGCAGCAATCTTTATGATTTGGATTTTTGCGGTTATTCATTACACAAACCGAGGAATCAATCGTCTGCACAGGGGATATCTTCAACAGCAACCAGAGGAACCCCAGTCTGAAGAAAATCAGAATCAATAATTTGACCGGCAGTTACAGGCGCCTTAATTACCAGACGCCTTACATACTGCATGGCATCCAATAACAAGTCTTTTGGGATTTCGCCCTTTGTTTTTGCAGAAACAAGAGGGCGTTTTCCATTTTTAACGCATACAGTACAAGTTAGAGTTCGCATAGGAAGGGTGAATTCTTTTTTTGCATATTCTTCACCCCGTTTGCAGGCATTTCCCGTTACCAGAATCTGAACTTCCTCTGTATCCAGCTTTTTAACACTGGCTTCCAGCTGACAGCCCATTGGACAGATAATACAGGTAAGATTCTTTGTATATTCTTTTAATTCTTTATTTTCCATAAATCAGTCTATAGCCTCCTCTGGTATTTCAATTGATACAGTTATCGGCTGAGGTGATTTAATCAGTTTTTCAAGTGCAGCCTTTTTTAATTCAATAATCTGCATTTCGCCAGGACGAACAATTCTCTTTTTATTATGAGCAAGCTGTTCCGTTCCAGAATAGACGCAGGTATTTACAGAACGGTAAATATCCGTTGAACGATACATCAAACGAATGCTTTCATCAGAATCGCTTGAGGATTCCAGAAGTGATTTTGAAAGTTCAAGTCTTTGCGGAACTGTATAGCGAACTCTGTTTCCCGGATAAACCTGCACGATAACCGAATCTTCCTTTTTGTCCTCAGCTTTTTCTTTTGCTTTATGGACATAATCTGCAGCGGCTTTTCCCGCAAGAAAAGATTCTTCGGTAACAAAATCAACTAAATCATGAACATGAACGCTGTTTCCACAGGCAAAGATTCCCGGTATTGAAGTCTGCATATTCTGATTTACAGACGGACCACTTGTTATACTGTCTATAGAAACTCCGGCTGCAATACTTACTTCGTTTTCAGGAATCAAGCCTACACTAAGTAAAAGAGTATCACATTCTATATATTCTTCTGTTCCGGCAATTGGCTTTCGGTGTTCATCAACCTTCGCAATTGTTACACCACTAACCCTTTCGTTTCCGTGAATCTGAACAATCGTCGTAGAAAGCCTGAGAGGAATATTAAAGTTTTCCAAACACTGGGTCATATTTCGGGCAAGTCCAGCTGAATAATTCATGATTTCGCAGACAAGCTTTACATCTGCACCTTCCAGAGTAAGCCTTCTTGCCATTATAAGACCGATATCACCGCTTCCTAAAATTACAACTTTTTTTCCCGGCAAATATCCGTCTATATTTACAAAACGCTGGGCACTTCCTGCAGTAAAGATTCCCGCCGGTCTGGTTCCCGGAATTACAAGAGCACCACGAGTTCTTTCACGGCAGCCCATTGATAAAATTACAGTTTTAGTCTGTAAGCACATAAGTCCGTCTTTAGAGTTTATGGCAAGAACCTCATGAAAGCCCCCTTTTTCAGCAGCACGATGAACTTCCAGAACCATTGTATTTACTTTATTTTCGATTTGTAAATCTTCAACCTGCTTTACGAATCTTCCTGCATATTCTGGGCCTGTCAATTCTTCGCCAAAATAATGAAGTCCAAAGCCATTGTGAATGCACTGCAAAAGAATACCACCAAGCCTGTTGTCGCGTTCAAGAATTAAAACTTTTTCTGCTCCTTTTTCTTTAGCGGCAATTGCAGCGGCAAGACCGGCAGGACCACCACCCACAATAATTGAATCATAAATATTCTTGTTCATGTCTTTGCTCATTTTGCCACCTCCGAAATATCAGGACGGGTTTTGGCTTCCAGAATATATGAAGTTCCGCCTTTTTTAGTTACGTTTATCATTGGAATATTAAGTTCCCGGCTGATTATTTCTGTTACCCTTGGACTACAGAAGCCAGACTGACATCTTCCCATACCTGCCCTAGTTCGTCTTTTTACGCCGTCCAAATCGACTGCACCAATAGGACTGTGAATGGAGGCAACAATTTCACCTTCAGTAATCATTTCGCAACGGCAGATAATCTGTCCATAGCGGGAATCTTTTTTTATCAGCTCTGTTTTTTCCTGCAAAGAAGCATTCTTAAAAGAAGGGATTCCCTTGCGTTCTTCTATAAAACCTTTGTTCTTTTCAACTTTTAAGCCGGCTTTTATCAGCAGCTCGACAACTGCTTCACCAATTGCAGGTGCAGAAGTAAGTCCTGGCGAACAGATTCCGCCGACATTTATAAAGCCAGGGACATTTTTATCTTCTTCAATAATAAAATCATTTATTGGGCTTCCGTCCATTTCTACCGCAATTGCACGGATTCCTGCAAAAGAATTGATTATATTTCTTGTAGGGATTTCGGCAACAGAACGTCTTGCCGCATTCAATATTTCCGTCTGATAAGAAGAAGTAGTTCCTGTATAGCCTTCTTTTTCTCTGGAAAGGTCTTCTGCACTAGGTCCAATTAAAATATTACCGTCAACGGTTTTAGTTACAAGAACACCTTTTCCATATATGCCAGGTGTCTGGAAGAGCACATGATTCACCAGCCCCGAACATTTATTATCCAAAAGACAATATTCTCCCTTGCGCTGTATGATTTTATAAGCCCTTGCTCCCGCCATCATACTGATTTTATCTGCAAACAAGCCGGCAGCATTAACAAGGTATTTTGCCTTCAATTCACCGGCTGTAGTAGAAAGAACAAATCCGTCCTGATTTTTACTAATTGCATGAACCGCTGTATTTCTTAAAAAAGTTGCGCCATTTATAACTGCACTTTCTGCAATTGCCCAGCTTGCTTCATAAGGAGAAATTATAGCTGCACTTGGAGCATACAAGGCGGCAATTACATTTTCGTTCAGATTTGGCTCCATTTCAAAAAGCTCGTCTTTCTGAACAATTTTTAGGCCTTTTACACCGTTCTTTTTTCCACGTTCATAAAGACTTTTTATTTTTTCAAGTCCAGACTCATCAAAAGCCAGCACCAGAGAACCAATTTTCTGATAACTGAAATTAAGTTTTTTTGATAAATCTTCAAATATCTCTGAACCGCGAATATTATATTTTGCCATCAAGGTTCCAGGCACAGGATCATAACCTGCATGAACAATTCCACTGTTAGCCTTACTGCTTCCACAGCAGACATCATCTTCCTTGTCCAAAAAACAAACCCTGGCAGTAGTTTTAGATAATTCGCGTGCAACGGAAGCGCCTGTAATTCCGGCACCAATGATTATAACATCATATTCATATTTGCTCATAAAATAAGTATAGCACGTGATTTTAAAAGGTGATTGGAAAAAATCAAAAAAACATTCAAAAAATCTCCAAAAGTTTAGTAAAACGTTTTACTAAATTAGAATTATACTTTATACTGAGATTATGAAATTTAATTCTTTATTTATAGGTGCGTTATTGATTATGGGAACAACATTATCATCATGTGCTTCTGCCAATGCAGAAAGTAAAAATAAAACAGATACGAATAATACTGTAGAAAAGCCAGCCTTTGAATACTCAAAGGTTCAGAAAAAGCAGGCTGAAAATGTAATCAAACTTTCAGAAAACAATCCGATTATTGCCCACAAATTTACAGCTGATCCTGCTGTTCTTGTTTATAATGATACAGTCTATATTTATGGAACAAATGACCAGCAGCAGGTTGAGTATTCTCAGGGAGAAGAAGACAATAATTACGCTGGAATAAATACCCTAAACGTTTTCTCTTCTAAGGATTTGGTAAACTGGACAGACTGCGGTGAAATTGCAGTAGCAGGTCAGAAGGGTGCTGCAAAATGGGCCAGAAATTCCTGGGCTCCTGCTATTGCCACAAAAAAGATTGACGGAAAAGATAAATTCTTTTTGTATTTTGCAGACAGTGCAAACGGTATTGGAGTTTTGACTGCCGACTCACCTACAGGTCCATTTATTGACCCTATTGGAAGAGCATTAATAAATCGTTCAAGTCCAAATATGAATGGTGTTTACTGGCTTTTTGACCCGGCTGTTTTTGTTGATGATGATGGCACAGGCTACATTTATTTTGGCGGTGGTGTTCAGAATGATGTTGCTCATCCTAAATCTGGAAGATGTGCAAGATTAAGTGAAGACATGATAAATCTTGACAGCCGTCCTGCAGAAATTGATGCTCCTTTCCTTTTTGAAGATTCAGGTATAAATAAAGTTGGAAATAAATATTATTATTCTTACTGCTCAAACTGGGCAGACCGCAATGGAGTAAAGGCTGATATAATTCCTGGTGTTGCTTCTATCTGTTACATGAGTTCTGACAGTCCATTAGGACCATTCACTTATGAAGGTGAAGTTTTATTGAATCCTGGAAAATATTTTGGTGCATGGGGAAATAACCATCACTGGATTTTTAATTTAAAAGGAAAATGGTATATTGCCTACCACACACAGACTACAGAAAAGAAAATCGGTCTAACAAAGGGCGGTTACAGAAATGTATTTATAAATGAGTTTGCAGTAAATGAAGATGGAAGCTGGAAACTTCAGGATACAGACACAATTTCCCGACTTGGAGTTGAACAGCTGGCTGACTTTAATCCTTATGCAAAAATTCCGGCTGCAACTTTGCAAAGTTCAAAGGATCTGGTTATTTCAAGTGATAAAGTTTTCCCAATAAAAGACAAGGCTTTCTTAAAGCTTTGCAATGTAGATTTTTCTAAGGGAGCTGAATCAATCAAAATCCAGGCAGCAGAAGGAAGCCGTGATGGAACCTTAAGCCTTTATCTTGACAGCAATACTTCTGGAGCTTTGCTTGGTCAGATTGATATAAAAGGAAGCGGTTCTTTTGAAACAGAATTGAATTATCCGGCTGATGACAATAAAACAAGCCACAATCTTTATCTTGTTTTCACCGGTGAATGGGCTTTGGAAAGCTGGGAAATAAGTGCGAAGAAATAACTTAATTATTGACAGATTTTTCAATAAATAGTAAATTCTTAGAACACGTCTGGAAAGATGTCCGAGTGGTTTAAGGTACACGCTTGGAAGGCGTGCATACCAGAAATGGTATCCGGGGTTCGAATCCCCGTCTTTCCGATATGGGTCAGATGCCCTTCAAGTGTCTGCCGCAAAACCCCGTCAGAGGAGGAATCCAGCAGCGGTATGCGGTCAGAGCTGTGCTTGGGATTATCTGGCCCTTTTTTTATTTTCCCATTCTTTTTTTAATTTTTTTTAGTTAAATATACTAATTTTTAAACTGACTTTAAAAATATTCTTTGTTATACTCTCCCTATGATTACATTATTTAATGAAAACTGGCTCTTTTCGGAACTTGCTTTAGATGCAAACACAATGTATAAGGACAATAAACCTGTCTTTTTTAATCCTGTAGATTTTTATAATCAGGCAGAAAATCAAAATTACAAGCCTGTAAAGCTTCCTCATGACTGGATGATTTACCACGTAAAAGATTTATACAAAAACAGCGTAGGCTTTTATAAAAAACTATTCCGCCTTAGCGAAGACGAAATCACAAATCGCCGCACAGCAATTCGTTTTGAAGGTATTTATATGAACAGTGCTGTCTGGGTAAACGGAAAGCTTGCAGGAGAATGGAAATACGGATATTCAACCTTTGAGTATGATATTTCAAAGCTTGTAAAAGTCGGTGACAATATTATTGAAGTTATTGCCGTCTATCAGAACTGCAATACAAGATGGTATTCCGGGGCTGGTATTTTCCGTGATGTAACTTTTATAAACACGCCTGCTGTCTTTCTGCCTCTTGATGGAACTTATATCGTAACCACAGCCGAAAATCAAAAGGGACAAGGCAAATGGAAGTTTAAAATCACAACAGAAATAGCAGAATTAAAAGAATTAGAAGGGACTGCCTCAGAAACAAAGTCAGAAACAGTAACTGTAAAAACCACGCTTTTTGATAAAGCTGGAAATACTGTGCAAATGCGTGAAGTTTCAAATACAAAACCCACACCTCTTTCAAAAGAAGAAAGCGAAGATTTACAGAAAAACGTACCTTCCCTAGCTGGCTGCAAACTTTCAAGAAGCAGTCAGACTTTTGAAATTGAAAATCCACAGCTCTGGGATATTGAAAATCCTTACTGCTACACAGCAAAAACTCAGCTTTTTGCTCAGGATGGAAGTTTACTTGATGAAATTGTCCAGAACTGCGGATTTAAAACCTCAGTTTTTGATAAAGACAAGGGCTATTTCTTAAATGGAAGACATATAAAAATCTACGGAGCCTGTCAGCATCACGACCAGGGAGCACTTGGTTCAGCCTTTGATAAAAATGCTTTATTCCGTCAGTTTACAAAACTCAAGGAAATGGGAGTAAATGCAGTTCGCTGTTCACACAATCCACCACCAAAAGCCTGGATGGATTTAGCAGACGAAATGGGACTTTTAATTGATGACGAAGCCTTTGATATGTGGGAAAAACCAAAAACTCCTTTTGATTACGGTAATTATTTTAACGACTGGTATAAAAAAGATATTGCTTCTTGGGTTAGAAAAGACCGCAATCATCCTTGCCTTTTAATGTGGTCAATTGGTAACGAGATTTACGATACCCATATAGGAAATGGTCTCCAAATCACAAAAAATCTTTATGCCGAAGTATTAAAACATGATCTGGAAAAGGTTGCACCAATCACAATCGCTTCAAATTACATGATGACAGATGGAGCTCAGGCTTGTGGTGCTGAAATTGATACAGTCGGCTACAACTATCTAGAAAGACTTTACGATGAACATCACACAAAATATCCAGACTGGAAAATCTATGGTTCAGAAACAGGTTCTACCGTACAGAGCCGGGGAATCTATCACTTCCCAGAAAGTCTCAAGCTGGTTACCTTTAGTGACGGCCAGTGTTCTGCGCTTGGAAACTGTTCTACAACCTGGGGAGCGGCAAATACTCAGACTGTAATTTCCAATGACCGTGACTGTGACTTTAGTGCTGGTCAATTTATCTGGACAGGCTGGGATTACATTGGAGAACCAACTCCTTATCACACAAAAAACTCTTATTTTGGTCAGATTGATACAGCGGGCTTCCCAAAAGACACCTTCTATCTTTACAAATCTGAATGGGCTTATAAAAAGGCTGAGCCTTTCGTTCATATTCTGCCCTATTGGGATTGGAATGAAGGTCAGCTGATTGATGTAAAAGCCTACACAAATGCAGAAAGCGTAGAACTTTTCTTTAATGGAAAATCCCTTGGTAAGCAGGACATAAATCATAAAAATGGAAAAGAACCATTTGGACGCTGGCAGCTTCCTTATTCAAAAGGAGAATTGAAGGCAATCGGCTATGATGAAAATGGAAAGGAAATTGCAAGCGAAATCAAAGGCTCTTTTGAAGATCCTGCAAAAATCATTCTTGAACCGGAAAAGTATAATACTGGTGATTTGTTCTTTATTGATATAATGACTGCTGATAAAAATGGCACTCTGGTAGAAAATGCCCGAAACTATATTACGATTAATGTAACTGGAGATGCAGAACTCGTTGGTATGGATAACGGGGATTCAACTGATTATGAAGAATATGTTTCTGAAAACGGAATAAGCCATACGAGAAAGCTTTTTGCAAACCGACTCCTTGCTGTTATCAGGGCAAAAAAGCCGGCAAAAAATCTAAAACCTGTTTTTGTAGTTACAGCAGCCAGCAAAGATTTGCCTAACACTTCCATTAAATACGACGGCGAAAACTGGAAAGAGGTGGCACCTTATAATGCCATTCACCCGGTTGAAGATTTTGTACCTGTAAGAAAGATTGAGCTAAGTTTTGAAGATGCTAGCAATTGCTCTAGTGGCGGCGTTCTTCTTAATAAAGAAAAACCAGAAATCACGCTTACTGCAAAAGTGCTTCCACAAAATGCGACTGTAAAAGAGATAAGCTGGAATCCAGTTTTAAAAGAATGTGTTTCCAGTGATTACATTGAAGTTTCTAAACCAGTTGAAATTGAGCCTGGTATTTACACTGCAAAAATAAAGGCAGCCTGCGACGGTGAATGTATTTTGCGCTGTATTGCAAAAAACAATAGTCAGCTTGATGAAGTTATAAGCGATTTAGGTTTTACAGTTGAAGGAATTGGAAATCCAAAATTGAATCCTTATAAATTGATAGAAGCCTGCCGTTTTACCGACTGGGATAAATCACACCTAAAGCCTACGGTAAGTCTTGAAAGCGGTATTTCCAACAGATTTGCAGGACCAACCTGGATTAGTTTTGATAAGGTTGATTTTGGCAAGGATGGTGCAGATTCTATTCATATTCCAATTTTCAGTTTTAATACTGAGCTTCCTGTAGAAGTTTGGGATGGAAAACCGGCAGAAGGAACAACACGTGAAAGTGGCGGAATAGAAGCAGAAGGGGCTGAATGTCTTGGTAAGTTTACCTATAAGCATGAATCCGTTTACAATACTTTTAATGAAAATGTGTTTACCTTGAATAGAAGATTGTTCGGCGTTCATACAATCACAATCGTTCTTCCTACAGAGCATGAGTTCCTGGGATTTTATTTTGACAAAACATCAAAGGCTTTTGCAAAACTTCGCGCCCTTGATGCAGATACGATTGTTGGCGATACCTTTACAAAAACTAAAAATGCAGTTGAAGGAATTGGTAACAACGTTAATCTTGATTTTTCAAATATGGATTTTGGTTTGGAAGGAGCAAAATCAATCACAATCTGTGGAAAATCAAATACAGAGAATAATTCCATAAATCTCAAGTTCTTTGCCAAAGACGAAAATGCGGCAGAAAAATCTTCTACTCAAGTAATTGAGTTTGCCCATACCGAGGATTATGAAGAAAAAACTTTTGAAATCAGCAAAATTACGGGAAATCAGCAGGTAAGCTTTGTATTCCTGCCGGGATGTAATTTTGATTTTAAATGGTTTAGATTCAATTAATAATTCATTTGTATTATCATGGAATAAACTGCTGCTGATAATTGCCGCAAAATGAGGTATAAAATGAACGAACTTGTATTTAAACAATGGCATGATGAAGATTTTACATTTCATAAAGAAATGAAAATAGATTTTTCCCAGTGTACGCCAGACGGAATAATGACCTGGGCAGAAATATTACGTTTTACTTCTGATAATGCAGGAGAAGATTTTGCCCGCCGTGGAATGCCCTGGGATTTTCTTCAGGAAAAAGGAGTCGCTTTTATTGTTTCCCGAGTTTCTTTTCATGTTGAGAGAATGCCGCTTTATGAGCAGACAATTCGCCTGAATACCTGGGAATCTGCCCCACAAGGACCTTTTGCAACCCGTAATTTTGAACTTGTAGATGCTAACAACGGAAGTCTTTTAATTAAGGCTCAGACCCAATGGGTAGTTTTCGACATCAATAATCACAGAATCCTTCCAGCAAAGGCCTTTACTTTAAGACCATGTCCAACGATTGTAACTGATTTTGACGCTATTAAACCTGGAAAAATTGTTCTTCCTGATGATATGGAAACTATTGCAAAACACACTGTAAAATATTCAGAATTGGATGCCAATGGTCACACAAACAATTCAAAATACATCAACTTTGTAATTGATAATCTGCCGGCTGACTTTCAGAAAAAACAAATAAAAGATTTAAGGCTTAATTATTCTAAAGAAGCTCATTTAGGCGAAGAACTGGAAATTAAGGGAAAATATGATGCAGCAGAAAACAAATATTCTGTGCAGGGCGTCATAGGCGATGTTTCCAGCTTTGAAGCAGAACTTTATTATTAAAAAAAAGGACTGCCCTTCATACTTCACGTAAGAAAGACAGCCTGTTTTTATAGTCGGCAAGCACAGCTTGCCTCTGAGCCATTCTTTCGATAATCCTAAAACGACCCTTACGGCTCGTTTTTTAACGGATTTTCGATTTTCGGCTTATACCAATCCCTGAGCTACCATTGCATTGGCAACCTTTACGAAACCTGCGATATTAGCGCCAGCAACGTAGTTAACCCAGTTGCCTTCTTTAGCACCAAACTTAACAGCTGTGTCATAAGCGTTGTTGTGGATGTTAATCATGATCTCGTGGAGCTTTTCATCAACTTCTTTAGCAGACCATGAGAGGCGTTCTGAGTTCTGAGACATTTCGAGACCAGATGTAGCAACACCACCAGCATTTGAAGCTTTTCCAGGAGCATACAAAATCTTAGCAGCCAAGAACTTGTTTACAGCGTCGATGTTAGAAGGCATGTTAGCACCTTCAGCAACAAGTTTTACGCCGTTATCAAGAAGCTTCTGTGCGTCTTCGCCAAGAAGTTCGTTCTGTGTAGCACATGGGAATGCGCAATCACATTTAACTTCCCAAACTTTTTTGCCTTCAAAGTATTTTGCAGATGGGAACTGTTTTGCATATTCAGCAATGCGTCCGCGGCGAACTGTCTTGAGTTCCTTAACCCAGTCAAGTTTTTCCTGAGTAATACCGTCTGCATCGTAGATGTATCCGTTAGAGTCAGAAAGTGTAACAACCTTTGCACCAAGCTGGATAAGTTTTTCTGCAGCATATTCTGCAACGTTTCCTGAACCAGAAACAACGCAAACCTTACCCTTGAAGTCGTCTCCAACTTTCTTGAGCATTTCCTGAGCAAAGTAGATAAGACCATATCCTGTAGCTTCTGTACGAATCAAAGAACCACCGAATGTAAGACCTTTACCTGTCAAAACTCCAGTATATTCATCGCGGATTCTCTTGTACTGTCCAAAGAGATATCCAATTTCGCGTCCACCAACGTTTTTGTCACCAGCTGGAACGTCTGTATCTGGTCCAATGTGGCGATAGAGTTCTGTCATAAATGACTGGCAGAAGCGCATAACTTCTTTGTCTGATTTTCCATGTGGATCAAAGTCTGAACCACCTTTACCACCACCCATTGGGAGTGTTGTCAAACTATTTTTAAGAACCTGTTCAAATCCTAAGAATTTAAGAACAGAAAGATTTACTTCTTTAGAGAAACGAAGTCCTCCTTTGTAAGGACCGATTGCACTATTGTACTGTACACGGAAACCGCGGTTTACATGATAGTTTCCTGCATCATCCATCCAAGGAACGCGGAACATAATAACGCGCTCTGGTTCAACAAGGCGTTCCAAGATTGCATTTGGTTCGAGTTCTGGCATCTGATCTACAACTGGATCAAGAGTTGTAAGAACTTCTTCTACAGCCTGAAGGAATTCTGGTTCGTTAGCATTTTTTGCTTTAACATCCTCCCAGACTTTGTTTACGTAAGCGTTTTTCATTTTTTATTACTCCTTGAATATGCATAACCAATGAATATTTATGCATTTCTTGTGAATAAATATACCACAATGCTGTTTCTATGAAAAGTATTTTAAGAAAAAAAAGTCTAGTTTATTAAAAATCAAAATTAATATATTATAGTATATATGCGGATATATTTGCGGATTGCAGTCTTATTCACAGCGGTGATTTTTTTATTTGCAGGATGTTCTCTTAAATACGAAGAAGGCGTAAATGCCGAAGAAAAAAATCCTGAATTCATTTTTTACGATACAAAAATCATGCGCTATGAAGATGCTAAAAAGACAGCAGAGATTCACGCGGAACAGCTGGAGCAATACAAGGATTCAAACGAAACCTACGCAAAAAATGTATCTTTTACCCTTTATGACGCTTCTAATAATGTTGATACAGAAGGCTTCTGTGGACTTCTAAATGCAGATTCAAGCAAGGAGCTTTATGAACTCTATGATGGAATTCGCCTTTTTAATAAAAAGAATAATACCAATTTTCGTGCTGATGTTTTACGCTGGAATGGAAAAAGTGAGCAGCTGACCGGCGGAAGAACTGATATGGTTCGTCTGGAAAAAGATGGCACTGTAATTGTTGGAAGTGGATTTTCTGCAAGCGGAATCAGTGGAAAATTCAATTTTACGGGTAGTGTTTCAGGTGATATCGAGACTGACACAAAAAAAGAGGATAATTCATCACAGGCTGATTCGGCAGAAGCACAAAATGAGGAAGAGAAAAAATGAAAGAAGTAAAAAATAAATTCAAAATCACATTTTCTGCAGGCATTCTTTTTATAATTTCGGTATTATTCTCTAATCCTCTTTTTGCAGAAAAAATTATCTTTTCGGCAGACAGCATGACAGGACAAACCAGCGACGAAGCTTCCTTTACAAGTCTGGACGGTCACGCCTTTATCAAAACTGAATCAATGGAAATTGCAGCTGATAAAATTGAACTTTCCGGCAAGGAATACAGAACAATCAAGGCATTCGGAAACGTTGATGGCAAGAATTTTGAATCAAAAATGGAATTCACCTGCGAAAAAATGGAATACGACCGGGAAACAAAAATTGCAACTTTAAGCGGTAGCGTAAACCTGACAGACCAGGAAAATGATGTAAAAGCCTCTGCACAAATTATCGAATACAATCAAGATTCGGATATTGCAATTCTTCAGGTTCAGGTAAATCTTACGCAAAAGGATAATATCTGCAAGGCAGCCTATGCGGTATATCAAAAGGCAAAACAACTTCTGGAACTTTCTGGAAATGCTGAGGTAAAACAGAAGGAAGATACTTTCCGAGCCCAGATGATTGAGCTTAATCTTGATACGCAGGACATCACACTTTCTGGTAACGTAAAAGGAAACGTAACTGCAACTAAGACAGAAGAAAAGAAAACAGAGCCAGAAAATAAAGGCGACGAAACTCAATCAGTTGAAGTAAAAAAAGAATAAACAGGTGATTTATGAACGAAGAGAATATAATAGAAGAAAAAATTGACGAACAGATAAAAGAACAAACATTGGAACAAGAAAACGACACTGGTACAACAGCAGTTGCTTCTGATGTAACTTTATCCGACACAAATACAGCAACAGCCGCTCCTAATGCAACTTCATCAGGCACAACTCAATCAACTCCTATTCTTCGTGTTTCAAGCCTTTACAAATCTTTTGGCCGCAAGGAAGTCGTACGTGGTGTAGATTTTTCTATGAAAACAGGCGAAGTTTTAGGCTTGCTTGGACCAAACGGAGCCGGAAAAACTACAACTTTTTATATGGTTGTTGGCTTTTACAAACCAACTGCCGGCGATGTATTTTTAAACGACCGCTGCATTACTAGACTCCCAATGTACAAACGCGCAAGACTGGGAATCTCCTATTTGCCCCAGGAGCCGTCAGTTTTCAGAAAGTTTACCGTAGAAGAAAACATCTGGTCAGTTTTGGAAACCCGCCGCGACTTATCTCGCAAAGAAAAAAAACAACGCCTTGAAGATTTGATTGAAGAGTTTTCTATAGGAAGAATCCGCAAGCAGAAGGCCTATACACTTTCTGGAGGAGAACGCCGCCGTACCGAAATTGCACGCTCGCTGGCCATTGAACCAAAGTTTTTACTTCTGGATGAACCCTTTGCCGGTATTGATCCGATTGCCGTAGCAGATATCAAAAGCGTAATAAAACTTTTAGCTCAGCGTGGAATCGGAGTTCTTATCACTGACCACAATGTAAGAGATACTCTGGAAATTACCGACCGTGCCATCATAATAAATACAGGCACAATCATGCTGCAGGGGACAAAGGAAGAAATCCTAGCTTCCGAATTAGCACGCGAAGTTTACCTGGGTAAAAACTTCAGCATGTAAAAGGGAAACATTAGCCTTCAAAAGTTGCAGTTAATTTCTTAAGCAAATCTACAATTTCAAGTTTTTGAGGACAATGCTTCTGGCAGGCTTTGCAGGCAATACAATCAGATGGAGCACCTCCCTTCTTTTTTTCTTCGTTGTAATTCCATTTAAAGTTTGCAACGCTGTATCGTTTTGCTTCGTTTATAAGTTCAAAATAACGAGGAATATTTATCTTTTTAGGACAACCATCAACACAATAGCGGCAGGCGGTACAAGGAATCTCAATTGTAGATTTTATCAGTTCAGAAGCTTTTTCAATACAGGCTTTTTCCTTATCATTGAGCGGCTTAAAATCTTTCATATAAGACATGTTATCTTTAAGCTGTTCCATATTGCTCATGCCGCTGAGAACTACAAGAATATTATTCAAGCTTGCACAATAACGAACCGCCCAACTAGCGATGCTGGCCTTTGAATCATAATCCTTAAAGATTTTTGCAGCATCATCCATTACATTTGCAAGACTTCCGCCCTTTACAGGTTCCATAACAGAAACAAGAACACCGTGCTTGCAGGCAACTTCATAACACTTGCGGCTCTGAACGCCATCACTTTCCCAGTCGATATAATTTATCTGCAGCTGGACAAGTTCAACTTCCGGATGTTTTGTGAGTATTTCATCAAGGACATCAGCACTGTCATGAAAACTGAAGCCTGGATGCTTGATTTTGCCTTCTGCCTTCATTTTCTGCATCCATTCAAAACCATGGAGTTTTTCGGCAGTCTGATACACATCCTTATTCAGCGCATGGAGGAAATAATAATCAAAATATGGAACGCCGCATTTTTCCAACTGCTTATCAAAAGTTTTCTGGAGTTCGCTTTCTTCCTTCATACCCCACAAAGGCATTTTTGAAGTTACCTGAAAGCTTTCGCGAGGATAACGCTTGGCAACTAATTCTCCAAAAACACTTTCGCTGAATCCACCATGATAAACCCAGGCTGTATCAAAATAAGTAAAACCTTCCTTCATGTAAGCATCTATCATTTCGCGGGTCTTTTCCAAATCAATATGACCCCATTTTTCATCAGCTGACCAAGGCAAACGCATAAGACCAAAACCAAGTTTTTTCATAATTCCTCCAGAATAAATATCAACAAGAAAAAATTTTAACAAGAATAAAATACAAGATAATTGTAACACGACTTTAGCACTTTTATTGTAATAAAATATTAAGAAATTGGATTTCACTCCATTTCAGCAGCCTTTGCAAACGAATTATAAAAGATTATATTCAAAAATGACTCCCAGAAGGGAAATTGGTTTTGCGAAACCACAGGTTCACTTGTTAGACGCTGAAGTGCCTTGTAATTATATATATTGCCGCCATAGCGGCAGCACTTCAGAGTCTTTTCGCAAAACCAATTTCCCTCCTTCGCTTCAATTCTATTATAATCTTTTATAATACGTTTGACGGAATCCTTGTATATGGGTTTCCGCATTATAAATATTAAAAAGTATAAATTGGCGTGAGGTCATGAGTTCTGTGGCAAAAAGACTCTGTTTGTGGCTGCCGCTATTTGCGGCAGGTCAATAGTTCCTTTACCACAAACAGCGTCTAGCGCATTAATGCTCGATTTTGCCACAGAACTCACGACCGGAAGCCTTTTGGTAAATTGAATTATTTATAATGCGGAAGCCCATTTCAGAGGCAAAATCAATTTTCTTCTCTTTGATTTTTGCTTAAACCTTGCTAAAATAATCTGACAGAAATATTTTTTATAGGAGCAGCAAAATGAAAGTTCTTTTAGTAAACGGAAGTCCGCGCCCAAACAGCAATACCCTGCTTGGCTTGCATGAAATGGAAAAGATTTTTAAAGAACAGGAAATTGAAACAGAAATCTTTAATATAGGAAATAAAGATATCAGAGGCTGCATTGCCTGTGGTCAGTGCGGCAAGCTTGGAAAATGCGTTTTTAATGATGCAGTTAATGATTTTGCAGAAAAGTTTGAAAAGGCTGATGGAATTGTCGTAGGAAGCCCGGTTTACTACAGTGCCCCGAATGCAACTGTCCAGGCATTTTTGCAAAGACTTTTTTACAGCAGTCATTTTGACAAAACAATGAAGGTTGGTGCTGCTTTCGTTTGTGCAAGACGAGGTGGAACAACTGCTTCATTTGATGTTTTGAATAAGTTTTTTACAATCAGCGGAATGCCAGTTGCTTCAAGTCAGTATTGGAATAATATTCACGGTGGCGCACCTGGAGAGGCCGCAGAAGATGAAGAAGGAATGCAGATTCTTCGAGTTCTTGCCCGCAACATGTCGTTTTTAATAAAATCCATTGCCCTGGGAAAAGAAAAGTTCGGACTGCCACAAAAAGAAAAACATGCATGGACTAATTTTATTTAGGCGATAATTGGTCTTAATCACATATTTAGGTCATATTACCTGAATATGACCTTTTACACCCCTTTGAGTGCTCGCTTTAATTTTCTGTCAGATGTGAGGTAAACAAGAGTTTTTAATAGGGCATAATCCGTTACCCAGTAATCAGGATAAAAGCCCTTGTAATCTCCGTGCCAATGTGGATTTTCCTGTGTGAACTTCATTTCTTTATACGAGTCGCTGCACAATTCAATTGAAATATTCGAATTAGGCAGCTTATAAACCAACTTACCGCCAAAATCAAAACAGCCCATTGAATTGGAGCCAAGCAAAATTACATTATCAAACATGTAAGATTCCGTAATAAACAATTCGGCAGCAGAAGCAGTACAGTAATTCATAAGGATAATGAGTTTGCCCTTAAAATTACAGTCAAAATCATAGTAATCATGATTATCCTGTTCAAAATAAAAACCTTTGCTCTTTTTCAGTTTTTCCTCTTCATTTCTATCATAACTGCCGGGATTAGCTTTCATTGCCTCAAGGAAGTTTTGATTTATATAATCTGAATAATACCGCTTACGTCCATTGTATAAAGAATCGAGCTTTTTTTTGAACCCGCGCTGCTTTCCATAATCTCTGCCAGCAGCCAGTCTTTCCATAAAAGGATAAAAGCTTCTTTCCATTCCACCGATATTTCCACGCAAATCAACAATAATGTTTTCATATTCATTATCATCAAACAGCTTTAGATATTCATTCAGTGTATTTTGAAGCTCACGATATTTATTAGCATCATCCCAAGAAAAAGTAAAATTGTTAAAACAGATGTAAAAAGTTTTATCAGTAGTTTTAACATCTATTCCAGATTCATCATGCGAATGGCTTGGTAATCCGTAAAGCGGAACCGAGTAATCATTTCCGTCTACAGAAACAATTCCTTCTTCAATCCAGTTTTCGTCTAAAATACCGAAGCGATAAAGTTCCTTGCCCTTACCTTCATTATCTGGTAACTTGAACAGGTTTGAAATATCACCAGTATATTTCCCGCACTTTTTAATTTTTGTAAAACCAGGCTGAATGCAGTAATAATCATCATTCCGTTTTTCAAAAACAACAAGGGAATAATTCCAAAGCCAATATTTTGCCCCGTAAAAGTGATTCTGATTATAAACAGCAAAATGATTGTTGGGCACCTTCTGGACTTTTTCAAGAACAGTTCCATAACAGGTAACTAATACATCGCTGTTTATTGGCTCATCAAGTTTGCATTGATCCAAATAACTTTGTTTGATTTCGCTAACAACAGTATCAATATCAAGCCCCAGTTCCTTTTCGTATTCATACTGAGCATTTGCCTGTGTGTAGATTTCTTTAAAATACTGAAGATTTTCGTCCAGCTCCTTTTCGGTTGAAGCCGCACTAAATGAAAACAGAACAAACAATAAAAATGTAATAACTTTTGATTTCATAGAAACCTCCTTTTGACTTCACGAAATCCATATCAGTTCTTTAATTAATTGGAACGTCTGAAATTCATCACTGATAAATAAAACCAGCTTAAATAAATCATTTTGATAATAATTTTAATCCTTCTAATTTTCAAACAAATCTTCCATGGTAACTTCGCTTTGGATTCTGCCTGAATGGGTGAATAATACAGTTCTTTCTTTTTCATTTTACATTCTGCTTATACAAATAATCAATCAGTTCTGCTAATTCTGCTTCCGTGCTTACCCAATAGTCTGGGAAAAAGCCTTTTCCTTCTATATTTTGTCTGTAATAATTGGAATCATTTACACTGTCATCAGTTCTAGAAGATAGTCTCATTTTTATTCCTGAATTCTTAAGAGTATATACAAAGGGATTTCCATAAGTGGCACTACCATTAGAATTAGTCCCTACAAGAATTATATTTTTATAATTAAAGCCCGACTTTATATAATCATAAAATAATTCTCCCCACGAAACGCTTTCATAATCTATAATAAAAACTATCAGACCTTTAAATTTTATGCTATTTGTAATTTCTTTGTTATGCAACCAAGGTATATTTGCATTTTCTAGTAAGAAATCTACTTTATCATTTGAATATGTCTGATACACATTACGCCAATATTTTATATCCTCTGTTTCTGTCTCAGTATATTTTTTTTGATTTTCATAAACTCGAATGTTTTGTTCAGCAACCAGCTTTGAAAGCAAGGCACTTCCTTCAATTGGATTTTTAGAATAATCAAGATTTGCTATATAGTCTGTAAAAATATTTAAATCCAAGCCGAACAATTCAAACAACAACTGTATATGATAAAATGGTGAGCCTCCTTGGTTAGTTCTGTTATCTATAAAAATTATATTTTTATTTACTGATGATTTAGCAGACTTGCTGAATGCATTAAAAAGATTTTCCTTTACGGCAGGTTCAAAATAAAAATAAGGACAGCACCAATATGCAGATTCTGCATTGTTATAAATTGAATTATAAACATTCCATTTTGAATAATCAAAATCACTTCGATAGAAAACATATTTTTTTGAATCATCTGTATAACAAATGTTCTTATCGTTTGTATCGGAAAAAAACACAATTTTATATAATTCTTTATTGTTATGTATTATAGGAATCATATAAGGGGTATTCTGTCTGATTTCTTCATTTTTACATTCGCATAAAAGCTTGTAGGTATTTTTTATTATTTTGTTTGACTGCTCAACAAAATAATTGTTTTTTTTTAAGTAATAATCAGAAGAAAAATACGGAATAAAATCTTCCGCAAACTTATATCTAATTATATCTTCATTTTCTTCGTATATTAGCGAAGAATGCTTGTCTTTTAACACTTTTCCCATAATTTTTGTTAATTCAGTATAAAAATCAAATGTATTTATTTGTTTTTCATCATAACAATCTTTTTTGGAAACAGCTTTTTTCTTTAAAAGCTCTTCTCTATAATTATTATAGCGACTTTCTATTTCTTTTTTTTCCTGTTCACTTGATAAATAATAAGCAAGAGAACATTTTTGCAGCGTAAAATAAAACTGCTCTAAATCTTGAAGGGCTTCAGATGTTGAGATAGTTTTTGAATTACTTTTGTTTTCCATAGGAAAAATCTCCGTCAAAAATATTGTGAAGATAAATAAAAAAGATATTTTTTTCATATTAAATTATTAGTTATGTAAAGAATAATTGCAACTACGATTAACTATTCTTTATTTTCTACCGCCACCAGTTGGTCCACCAGACGAAGTTCCTTTTCTTGGATCAACTGGTCCACCGCCTGTCCCTAAAGAACCAGGATCACAACCATGACTATTTTCTATTTCAAAAAAAGAATAACTTATTCCATCGAAAATATAATTTTTTTTATCAGAACAGATTTTTCCCATTACCAGACAAGCCGCCGAAGCTAAATAAATGCTTTTACGTTTTAATATTTGGAGAGAATCGTTTTCTTTTAGAGACAAGCAAATTAGTAACACCAATGAACTTGTGCCAATTAATGGTAAAATGACATTTAAAGCAGTTTTTTCATCAAAAAATGAAATATAATTTAAAATAACAAAAGAAAATAAAAATCCTGAAATAAAAGTAGGTATTATTTTTTTTCCCCAGAATTTAATAAATATAAAACTTATAAATTCTATAAAAACAAACCCCCAAAATAAAGCAGAATTATCATCTAACATTTTTTACTCCTTAAAAACAAATTTTATATAGTCAGATATATCACCGTTTATCGTCCAATAATCAGGAAAAAATCCTTTAAGTTCACCTTTAAACTTTGGATTCTGGAGTTGACTAATACTTCTTTCATCAATATTAGACAGACAAATTCCAATTTTTGAATTTTTAAGTATGTATTTATAATTTCCTATTAATGAAATACATCCAGACGTATTTTCGCCAATTGTTACAACACGTTCTTTGCCAATCATATATAAGTCTGCAAGAAACAATTCTGCTGCTGAAGATGTTTGATTATTTATCAAAACTATTATTTTTTTAGGAAGCTTTGAGTAATCTAACGTAATATCATTGATATCAGTATTTTTTGTTTCATCCGAAATATTTTTTATATTAAATAACTTAAAAAATATTTCACTAATTTTAATTCTAAACAAAATTGCTTTTGAAACATGCCTCTCTTTTGCCAGTTTATAATTTGCCTGTAAAACATTTCCAGATAATAATGTTTTTTGTGTTTGAGTTTGAATCTTATTTAATAAATTTAATTTTTCTAGCTCATTTCCACTAAATAAAAGCTCATTCAAATATATAATACAGTTATCAATAATTCCCCCGTTATTATTTCGCAAATCAATAATAAGGTTATAATTGCTCATATCAGACGGAATATTAAAAGCTTTTGCTGCCTCGTTATTATTTATAGCAAAATCAATATTTGGAATGATAACAGATTTTTTTTCGTCGTAATTATTTTGTTCATTATTATTTTTTGTATTAAAGACTCTTATCTGATAGCTATTACCATTTACTAAAATTAAGCATGATTTAATCATTTTATTAGACATAACTCCATATTGATAACAGCAAATATCATTTTTTATAGTCATAAAAAGATTATCAACATTTCCAGTAAATTCATCGCCTATACGAATATTATCATCTGAAGAATCATAAACATAATATTTCCCATTCTTTTCTATAAATAAAATGTCTGAGTAATATAGTTTTTTAGATGAAAAAATCTGATTAATCTTATTTGAAGAAAAAACTGTCAAGTGTGAATCAGGAATTGCAATTTTTTTTACTAATTCAGCTGTTATAGCCTTTTGGAAATCCTCTATTGTGATTTCCTTTTTATTTTGCGTGAATACAGAATTTACTATATCATCTTTTAAATTTATTAATTCTGGATTCATCTTTAAATTTTCTGCATATAGAATATAACTAGTTTTCAAATAGTTTTCTAATATCTTGCAATCTTCTAGAATTTCTTTTTTCGTTAAATATTCTTTTTCATTTTTCTTTATGCATGATGAGAACAAAATAATACTACAAAAAATAAATAAAAACTTCCGCATATTTATATTAAACTTACTGGTTTCATAAATGCCGCCATACTCGTCCACAATCAGATGAATCAAATTGTTGTCTGTATTTCATATTATTTTTTTCTATTCAACCTTTTTACATTCATTCTCAAGTTCATCATAATTCTTGTATATCAAGATTGACCTGAAACCATGCAGAATGGAAATACACATTCCGCAGAAACCAGCTAAAAAGAACAGAGGACCAGCATAATGAACTTTTGTAAGGCAGAGAAATACTGCTAGGGAAACAAAAAATATCAGGATATTATTAATTATCCAGGATTTGTAATATCCACGCTCACGGAGAATAAATCTTTCGCTTTTATTACCTTCCGGATTTTCTTCATGTTTTAAAGTTTTTTTAAGGAGATTCAGCCAATAGTATGTCATTTTTTTTATACGCCCCCGTTATTGTTCCAATTTTTTTATATCTTCTTCTTTATAGATGTCGTAATAATATTTATAAACCATAATTGCACGGAAACTAAAAAACAGTCCGGCAAGAAATCCAAAAATCCCGAAGAAGAAAAATAAATTGCCGATATAAGGTATTTTGAATTTGTCGGTCAAGAAAAAAGCTGCAACAGAACAAATCAATAGCGTGATATATTTTGTCCTGTCCTTTTTCCAGGCTTCCCGCGATTTTACAATAAGCTGAGCATCGCGATACTCATTTGCCGGAGTCTTTGGCATTGTCTGGATAATGACATTCAGAAACATAGTGTTCATAATTTCCTCCATAATTTTAATGTCAGTTTCTGTTATTTCACTATAACTTTTTCTAATTCCTTATCTTCTGTTAAGGCAACCACTGTTGAAACTATATTCTTATCATCACACCAATAATCGGGATAGAAACCATAGTTTTCACCTTTCCAGGCTGGAATGTAATTTAATAGAGGGGTTTTTGCCTGTGATATGGATGCTAACTTTATTTTTAGTTTTGAATTAGGAAGTTCATATTCAATTATTTGTCCACCTACCATTGTTCCACCTGTATTTAATCCTATTAATGTAATATTATTTTCATCCAAAAAATAAAAATATCCTATGCATTCTTCGGCACTTGATAATGTATAATAATCAACAAGAATAATTATCTTTTCACTTATTGTATTCTGATAATCCGACGGCATTTTTTCTGGTATTTGGGTTAAGAATCCATCAAAATATTTAGGATAGGACTTCTTTTGTTCTTCTAATTTTTTTTTGTTCATTTTAATAATGCCTTGACTTTGATCTGAATTCATTGCAGCATCATATAATCCTCTGGCTGTTATATATGATTTCAGTTCAATGTCACCAGCTTCAGCCAATTTGAAAAAACTCCGAATAAGCTCTCTTTCTGCTTCAATTTCTCTTTTTCCATAAATTGCTGCTGTAAGTTCTTTTGCATAAAAAATATATCCCCCTAAATTACTTCGTAAATCTAAGATTATATATTTTTTATTATTCATTTTCTGAGGAATTTTATCTAATGCTGCCAAAAACTCTTTTTCTTTTGAAGTTTCTGAGACTATACTGAAATCTTTTATTTTAAAATATAAAGAATCTGAAGTTTCAGTTAATTTGATAAAAGTATTGTCTTCCACAGAAGAATTCATCATTTCTACTGGAATTGTATAATTCTTGTCATCCAAAGATAAAGAAGCGGAGTTTTGCCTATAATCAAAAGAACAAGGTGCAAACATATACATTTCTTGATTATTTTTTATTACTTTTTTTAAATTTGAGATATCATCAGTAAATTTCTTGCCTGTTAAAAGCTTATCTGGAGACTCTATGAGAATAAAATTATCTTTTTCTTTTTGAAAAAAATATTCAGAACTAAAACAGATGATATTATTGGATAAGTGCCATGTTTCACTATTTGTTTTTATACATAGATGCCCGTCATTGGGTTTTAAATCCTGCAAATAATACCAAAGAGGTGACAAAAGTGCATCTTGATTTATTCCATTTACAAAATTAACTTCGGGTGTATTCTTTTTTAGTTTTTTTTCGAGTTTCTTATATTTTTTTAATATATCTTTTTCATTAAATTTTACTGGATTTGCTTTATATAATTCATCATAAAAAACATAACCATTTTCAAGTATTTCTTTAAAATAGGATATATCTTCTTTTACAAGTGTATAAACATCTTTTTGCGATTCAGCTCCATGTAAATTGAATATTGAAAAAATTAATAAAAAAATAACAAATACTTTCTTTTTCATTAACAAATAAACCTCGCTATTTATACCAATAATTATTCATTTTATATTGTATTTGTTGTTACATTTGCCTTTTTTCAAGACCCGACAAAGCTTCTGTAAGCTTCTGCCAATGAATCATCATCTGTTAAAAACTGCAAAGTTTGCAACAATTCATCTTTTGATGTCCAGTAATCAGGATAAAAGCCTTTTGAATCGCCATTCCAATGTGGATTGTTTATAAGCAGTGTTGATTTTCTGTAATCTCGGGATGGAAGTTCTATTTCAACTTTTGAATTGGGCAGAGTGTAAGTATAAGCCTCACCAGATTCAAGGGCGCCACAGGAGTTTGTACCGATTAAAACTACCTTATCCCTGTTGAATAAATAAGAAAATGCAATTCCATGTTCGGCAGCAGAGGCTGTACTTCTATCCAAAAGGATATAAAGGGTCCCATTCAGTTTTTCATTACCGTTTTGAGGCAAAAAATTATAGCCAAGATTCTCAAGTCCGCTGTAATATCTTTTAGGATTCTTCTTTTGTTCTTCAACTTCATTCTTAAAATAAGCCATGCTTTCAAGTGAATAATTATATTTCAAAGCATTTTTTAATTTTGCTTCTGAAATCATAAGAGAATTCAATGTCTTTGAGCCGGAATAAACAATATTGCTCAATGTGTTATAATTATTAAAATCTTTATATTCAACTTTATAGAACATTGGAATCAGAAGTTCCTCAAGAAGATGTTTATCTCCTCCCATATTACTTCGCAAATCAAGGATTATATTCTTTTCTGGAGAAATACTAATCAACTGCTCCGTTATCTTATTATATTCCTCTTGATGTAAGGCATCTGGAATATACATGCAATCTTTAAGTGCAAAATACAGTGATTTGTCCGTTTCTTTGAAAGTAAACCAATCCTCCTTATTTGCATATCCATCAAAAAAGCATTTTATTTTGTATGTATTTCCGTTTATTGAAATCTCAGTTTCGGTCAAATCAGATTTATCCATTACGATATACCTGTATAAAATTTTTCCGTCATGAATGCATTTTTTCAGAGAATCCTGATTCCCGGTATATTTGTCGTTTTTTCTTATTTTAAGCTCATCAGAACTATAAACAAAAAAATCATCATCTTTCTTTTCAAAGAAAATATTTGTAAAGTTTGCATAATTTCTATCAAAATAATTAACAAAATCTGACTGTGCTTTTATACCAAAATGTTCATCAACAAATCCCAAATGATCATAGAAATATGTGTTTATGCAATATGAAATTAATACCCTGTCAATTTCCTTGCTCCGACCGCTTTTTTTGAGATACATTTTCTCAGCCTCTTTTATGCAGTCATCAATATCAAAACCATAATCCTTTTTTGCTTCATCATAATTTACATAAGCCTGAGTAATACATTCCTTAAAATATAGAAAATCTTCATGAATCTGCTGCTTTATTGATTTTTCTTTAGCAGAAATGCAAAAGGCCAGACTTATTGCAAGCACACAAGATAAAACTTTTTTATACATAGTATCTCCATCCAAAAATAATTATATAATGCATTTTTCGAATATTACAAGGTCATATCGAGTACAAAAAGGTCATATTTTCATGATGTTTTGGACTCTATTTCTTGAATGTTCACTTTTAATAAACTGTACCATCTCCCATAACAATTAAATACCGTGGATTTTTTATTGCGCCATAAAGGTTGATTTAATAAACCAATTCATCCAAAGCAAAATCAACATCGGAATCAGAAACAACTGCTGTAAAATACATGCCCCAATTGTGATTGCTATCAACTGTTTCTTTTATAGGTATAAGCGTTCCTTTATAAACTTCTTTCGTATCTTTATCATCACCATTCAATTCTATGTAGCCAAGATTCTGCTGAACTATGTTGATTTCCATATTATTCCCATCAAGATTGTTGCAATTTGTTTCAGAAAAGCCTGTATATGCTTTGTCATCTATAACTAAAACAAATGAAAAATCATTATCAGCTAAAGAATAACCATCTGCAGCGAGTTTAATTTCTTTTTCAGCATTTGATTCGATATTGTCGATCGTCGTTAATGGTTCATCTCTAGAATTGCCCAAAATATGCCAAACATCGTTAGATTCAGTACGCCCGAAAAAATGCATTTTTATGTCTATATTTTTTGATGAATCATTCTTAATTAAAAATTTAACAGTTTGTGTCGTGTACCAAGGATCTGTAGAAGTTTCTGTCGGATTGCAGGAAACAAAAACTGATGTTATCAAAAATAATGATGTAAAAAATAATTTTAAGTTTTTCATTTTATTCTCCCATTATTGATGCTCTTATGAAAAAAGATAATCAAAATCTCTATATTTCATTATAAATACACCCCAACAAGCAGCCCCCAGTCAAATGCAAATCCTGGTAAATCTTTTGAGAACATAAGCATTGTTCTACAAAATGGATAATACGAAAGTCTCCAGAAAGTATAATTCACGGAAAATTCTGCAGCAACCTTGTATTTCCAATACGGAGTATAATGACTTCTGACAACAGGAAAATCATATACAGGATATAAAAACATGCTTACACCTGTTAATGGAAGTATTGTTGTTCCATTGCTGCAATTAAAAAGATTCCAAAAGAATCCACCTCCAAGAGAAACTCCTATACTAAGAGGATTGTTTGTGAAATCTTGTACTTTTTGTGAACTAAAATGTACCGCAGAGGTCCATGCAAAACAAAAATCGGGTATTGTTTTGATTTTTCCAAAAACCTGGGCTGATAAGTTAAGGCTGCTTTCTACATTCTCATAATCTTCTACCTGACAAAGTAGTGCATTTTTTCCACATACTAATCCCATTATTGAAGGAACAGAAAACATTACTTCTACGTCTTTTGTAGGAAAGGCAAAAGTCGAAAATGATAATAGCAAAACGAATGGTAATAGAAAGATTTTTTTCATATGAAATTCCTTTAGTTTAATAGCGTAGTTGCACAAGAAACAAGTGAAAATATAGAAATGGATAATAATGCTGCATAAATCTTTTTGTGGTACATTAGTTGAGTTCCTTCTATTCTATTTCTAACACGGCAGAGCCAGACATGGGAGAATCATTTCCAGCAGCATATATATATACTTTTGAGCCAGAAGGGAAATCTTTATTCATTGTGATGACATAATAGTACTTCCACATAACGCCGTCAGTGTAGTTGCCCCAGCTGGTATTAGTTATGTAATAATCAAACTGCTGCTTATTATCAAGCCAT
>CADCLG010000005.1 GCA_902802305.1 uncultured Spirochaetaceae bacterium | reverse complement strand
TCATAAATAGAAATCAATTTGCGTTTAATAAGTTTACTTAGTGCATTACCAATTTCAAACGGGAGACAGCTTGGTGCAACAAGGCGAGCTGCACCGACAGTTTTTACAACAGAGTCTTTATTTGTCTGATTCAAGAGAAATTCCAGAATACATGAAGCATCTATAACTAACTCATTCATATTTTTATATTGTACAATTGTACAATATAAAAATCAAGATTTTTTTATTTCCCGCAATTTTTCTTGTGGGCCTTAATTTTTTTGATGGCCCATGCGTAGTGGCTGGAGGTGTCGCTTACGCAATAGTCTCCGAGGGCTGCATTGCCTGTCCATGGAAAATAGGCCTGCGTAAAAAGCTCTTCGTTGGTGTAACCTTCAATCAGCTTCATGGCGGCGGCGTGGCTTTTTTTGAACATTGCTTTGGCGGCTTCGAGGCTTGTTTCCTGGTGGCGCTTCCAGAACATCTGATTCATTGCCCCGTAAGTTTTCCATGAATAGTCGGCCGGTAAAAATGCGATGGCGGATTTCTTGTCGGTCACGCCTTTATTGTTTTTGGGAAAGTCCAGCAAAAGCTGATGCCATTCGTAAAGGTGAATGAGCACGTCGCGTACGTTCTTGTCGCGACTCCAGTGGGCTTCATTTTTGCTTGGTTGGCCTGAAAAATCAAAGGGAGTGGAAAGCTCCTTTTCTGAAAGCCCGTCAATAAGGCTCATAAGTGATTCATAATTTTCCTGTGCTGCTTTGAGCAGGTCTTCTTTGTTGTGTGGTCTTGGCATTGTGTCCTCCTGAGTAAGATGTCCGGGTCAAGCCCGAACATGACATAAGTATAGCACAGTGGAGGTGTACAAGAAAGAAACAGCTTGTTGCTTTTTCGGGAGGGGTGTCTGCGTCCTATGCCTTCCAATGCTTGAGCTGCGAAAGCATGGAATCATAAAACTTCCGTCGCTCATCATCACTCTGATTCTGCGGATTCGGCATATGCTGCAAAAGAAAATCAATCAGCGAATCCTTCTGCTTGTAAATAAACTCGCCGTCCACATAGCACCATTTGCAGTAGTCTTCGTTAAAGCTATTGTTCGGTTCGCGGCTAATCATGGAATCTTCGGTAAGAGGCATTCCGCAGCACTGGCAGAAAAGCTGGCGCGGCGACCCCAGCAGCGTATTTATAGAAACATTGAATTCGCGTGAAAGAACTTTGAGCATCTGGGGGTTGGGCTGAGTCTCCCCGGTTTCCCATCGGCTCACAGCCTGCCTTGTAATGTTTACGCGGTTTGCCATTTCTTCCTGAGTAAGATTATTTTTTTCGCGAAGTTGCTTAAGTATTTCAAAAACTTCCATAAAATGCCTCACTTTGAATTGATGATTAATTATATCACAGATTATAAGAAAAAAGTAGGGCGTGCCCGCTTGCCTTCGGCAATCGGTCGGGCCTTACGCCATTCCGCTGTCGCTTCAGCCGCTTCCCTCGTCACTCACTGCGTTCGTTCCTCAGTCCAGTGGCCGCCTTACGGCGTAGCTCCACGCCCTCACGCGAACTTTACGTGAGTTTTCATCCAAATTGCTCAATATTCACGTAAACAAAAAAATCATAATGGTAAAATAGGAATATCGGTGTATAATGATGTAGATAGATTACTTTTCAGGAAATAAAATGACACCGGCAATTATCATAATCGATCTTCAAAAGTATTTTTATAAACTCGCCACTCCAAAATTTGAAAACAAAATCAATCCAAACATTGAAAAGCTTCTGCAATTTGCTAGGGAAGAAAAAATCAAAATTATTCATGTCAAAACAGTTTACAAAAAAGATAAATCAAATTGGCCGGAAGCTTATAAAACCCGAGATGCAATGTGGTGCATGGAAAACACAGAAGACTGCGAAATAATTCAAAGTGCGTTGCCGACAGAAAACGAAACAGTAATAATCAAAAAACGTTTTTCAAGCTTTTATGAAACAAAACTGGATGAAGTTTTGCAGCAGGACAAAATCGACACATTATTTATTGCTGGCTTTTCTGGTGATGTTTGTGTGCGCATGACAACAATGGATGCCTTTAACCGCGGCTACAATTTATTCTGGATTTCAGACTGTATAGACTCCCTGTTCGAAGATTATAAAAAATCAGAAGAATACATCCAGAATCTCACAAAGCTAAAAGTTGTGACGATAGAAGAAATGAAAAAACTAGTGGTTTGATGACATTTATTCCATAATTTACAAATCCCCACTTGCCCCATATAATATTTCTTATGAACACATTCGAAATAAAAAAACTTACACCCGCCCTGGCAAAAGATTATTTTGATTTTTTTGATAACAGGGCATTTTCCGACGGCTCGCCTTTCGCCCCGTGTTTTTGCAACGCCTTTAATTTAAGCAAAGAAAGAATGAAGGTTGAACTCTATCAAAAAGCAGAAGAATACGGCAATGGATTTGAAGGTTGGGTAAGAGCCCTGCGTGAATCTGCCGAGAGAATGGTTGCGGCCGGAGAAATTCAGGGCTACCTTGTTTTTGATAAAGGTCTGTCGGTTGGCTGGTGCAATGCAAATGACAGATTAAATTATTACCGCACCGGAGAGTTTGATCTTCATACTCCGCCGGAAGATCAGGCGCCCACAAACTGCAGCGGTCCGGGAGAAGTAAAAGCCATTGTTTGTTTTGAAGTTGCTCCTGAATACCGTGGAAAAGGAATTGCTTCTATGCTCTTGCAGCGTGTCTGCGAAGATGCCAAGGCCGAAGGTTTTAAGTATGTAGAAGCCTATCCAGTAAAAGACGGCGGCTATATGGGCATGGCCTTTACAGGACCAATGCACATGTACGAAAAAGCCGGCTTTGAAGTTGTTGAGCAGGCAGACCAGTCTTATGTTATGAGAAAAAAACTTTAACTTTAGCCAATTGCAATCACTTTATAAGCCTCAATCAATTTTTCGAGGTTGCAGGCGGCATTTGCAGGACTGGTACTAGGCAGGCATTCAACAGTCAGCTGGTAACGCTCTTCATATTTTTCTGCACAAGTTTTTTTCCAGAGTGACCAGGCTGTTTTTCCTGTACAGAAAACCCGTTTGATTTTTGAATGACCTAAGATTTCGTCAAAGTCGTTAGGTCTGGCATTTTTAATAGAAGAATCTGCGGCACCGGAAATATCGCAGCTGGCAAGAACATCCCAAAGGGCAATATGATGTCGCAGAAGAAAATCGCGTCGTTCCAGGATTGCAGCCTCGCGGTCAGGTGAATTGTTGGGACAGCACAAAGCCTCTCCAAAAACTGCCGGAAGCACCTTCCAGAATCTGTTTTGAGGATGCATATAGAAAAATCCGGCTTCCCGACTCTTGGGCGAAGGCATGGTGCCAAGAATCAGAACTTCGCTTTCTGAGTCCCAGACCGGCGGGATTTGATGAATTATATTTTGTGAATCAACTTTTTCTATCATCAGTTTATACCTAGACCAAGCCCGCTCTCATCATCTCAAAATCATCCGGAGTAATTTCAAAACGCATCATATCAACGTGCCCATCTACAAAAAGAACTCCCTCGGCTTCAAGCTTTTCCTGCTGAACTCCAGGTCCACCAAAGGCAAAGCTTCCGGAACAAAAACCTTTGGCATTTACCACACGGTGGCAGGGCGTAACTTCATTGCTGGGATTTTTGTGCAAAGCATTTCCAACGTAGCGGCGGAGATTACAATTTCCGGCGAGCGCTGCAATCTGAGAATATGTCGCAACTTTTCCGCGAGGGATAAGGCGTACCGCCGCATAGATTTTTTCCGCAAGTTCCATGGTTTTACAGTAGCAGAATTTTTGATTTTGTGCAGTAAGTGAGGATAGAAAGACAGAGGGGATTGTCGGGGGGTGCTAGTTTGAAAAAGAAAGATTTCATCAGATAAAAGCATATATTTTTGCAAAATTAGCCGAATTATATGATTTTCTTTGAGGAGTTCTGTCTCATTACTTCAAGAAATCCTCATTTTTGGGGAAATTTACATATAAATTCGACCTTCAATCTCTGTCTAAAATTTCCTTGCACAAATTTTTATATCACAAAGCGTGCATCACATCATCTTCCCCATCTCCACCCGCATGTTATGTTCTTCCGGCCCGCGGTTGGAGTAGGCATACCTGTCAAAGCCAATAATCTCAAATCCGTGTTTTTTATAAAATGAAATTGCCTTAAAGTTAAAGGTTTGAGTTTCGAGCACCACCATTCTGGCTCCACTTTTTTCAGCAGTCTTTAAGATAGTCTCCATGAGTTTTGTGCCAATCCCGCTTCTTCTGTTAGCCTGGTCAAACACGCAGATATTCGCAATCCTAAACCGGTTGTTCCATTTTTCTAAGAATCCTTCAACCATGCCAATAAGCTTGTCGCCTTCAAAAGCACCGTAAGCAACAGGCTCTTCAAGCCAGTCCGACAGCAAATCTTCATTAAGCGTCATTCTAAGAGGCTCTTCACTCATCTCCCACTTAATGGAAAAACCTTGGCCTACAGGTTCAATAGAAAGATATCTGTCCGAAAGAATTTCCGCCTGATATTTTTGGCCCTTATATTTTTTGTAGTCCAGTTCCTTTATAGTCATTTTTTCTCCCGGGCGCATCAGGCTCGCCGCTACGCTTCGAGCCAGTCGGGTGTTCCGCCATTCCGTACGGTGCTTCGCACCTACCTCCAGCCTCCTCGAAAACGGTAGTTTCGCCAAGCTCAACCACCGTTTCCTGCGGTGGCCGCCTTCGGCGTGGCTCCATACCCTTGTGCTTTTTTATTTCAACTCTAATTCCATATCAATACATTCCCAGTCAGCACCAAGAATATTTATCACTCTTTTACTAAAAGGCTTAAAGCCCACAGCCTCATAACAAACCCGCGCCTTTGGATTATTTGCAAAAACTCCAAGCGTTACTTTTGTAGCCTTCAATTCCTTCTTTGCATATTCAATTGCAAGCTCCAGCATTTTCTTACCATATCCTTTTCCCCTGACTTCAGGCGAGACAATTACAAAACCAAAACGCACTGTCGTCTTCACGTTCTCATCAGGAATTAAAACAAAGAGGTGCCCAATTACATTTTCCTTTTCATCAACTGCTGTGAGCGGGAAAAAATCCAGGCCGGCTTTTCTCTCTGCGTAATTTTCATTTAATTCATTTCCCTGCAAAGGAAACTTTCCGATTCTATCTGCCGACCACTGGAACAAAGTTTTTTCATCCTTTACCCAGCTGCAAATAATTTGAGAATCTTCGGCTTTATATGGTCGCAATTTCATGTTCATATTTTATAACCCCTTGCTCAAAAACATTTCCATTGGTTGTTCATAGCCCGGAATATTCATTACAAGACTGCCGCAATCTTTGTAGCCATTTTTTCTATAAAAGTGCTGGGCTGTTTCATCAACTTGGGTTGAAGTTAAAACCATACCGTAGCCCTGAGCCTTCATATCCTCTTCCCAATGCTTCAGCAATTGTTTTCCGTAGCCTTTGTGCTGTTCCTGCCATTCTATAAAAAGCATTGTGCAAAAAGGAGTGTTATCCCAAAACAAATTATAGCGTAAAAGTCCAACAGGTTTATCATCTGCAAAAAGTACGTAGCCTTGCTTATTGGCAACCTTATTTTCAAACTCTTTTTCCGGCAGATGCTTATCCAGACTGTACCAAAAGTCTTTATCCTTTGATTTCACGTATTCTATTTTTATCATTGTTTTATTCTCCATTCTTCTAGAATCTTTAAGCCCTCGTCTATTTGCTCGCCAAGAACTTCCTGGATTTTTTCAAACTTCTTTTTTGAATGCAGCTTATCCAACACCCAAAGCAATTCTTTTTTGCCATACTTTTTGATAAAGAGAGCCATTGCCCTTATAGCATTTGTATCCTTCCCCAGCGAGTAAAAGCCTTTTTTGCAATCATAAAGCTCGCTGCATTCGTAGCAGCCGTCCAGACCTTTTTCTTTGCAGCAGGCTGTGTTAGGACAAACTCCATTCGGCGAGCAGGTTGCAAAAGAACAGGTGTTATAAATTGTCCTGCAGAAACCGCACCATGCAGTCAAAAAACAATGAGCGCAGGAAAGCCCGCAATAGGCAATCTGGTCTACGCCCTTTTTTGCCTGCTGGCACAGCTTATTTTTAATGCGCCTCATCGCTTCCACATGCATAATCCAGTGGCGGGACAAAGGCATTTGAATTAATCCTTTGATGTTTTTACCGCACCAGTAATCAATCAGCCAGGCGGAACTATTGTCGTTGCTCACACACTTGCTGGTGGTAAGCCTTTCTTTATCCTCGTCAGTAAAAGTTTTCTTCAAATCCTCAAACTGCAATCCCACCAGCATTTCATTTGTCGCTTCCATCACAGCCTTGCAATATTCATAACTTGCTTTAATATCCAGCGCTTTAGAAAACTCAATCATCGCGTCGCCGTCAAGCTCGTTACCAGTTGTGATAACCGGACTCTTAGTTTTGCCGCTCCAATCATCCCTAAAAAGAACTTGTTCATCCTTCAAAATCAGCGTATGCACCACAATATCTTCAATGCGAAAAATATGCCAGAGCGACCAGGCAAGCGTTGCATGTTGATTGCCTTCTCCTGTACCAAAGGGCAGCTGATAAAAAGCCACAGATGGAAAGGTTTTTACAATAGAAGTTATCTGCTTAAAAAGCTCGCCACGCAGTTCAAGAAGAACTTTTATTCCCTCTGCAAAAGTCACTTCCTTAGAAATCAGCGTCTGCATCTTTTTGTTTTTTTCTGACCAGTCTTTATCCATTTTTATTCCTTATGCTTTATGAAGATTGGTTTTTAAAGTATATTCTCTTAGCCCCTTTTTGCCAATGGTAGCCTTTTGGCACGGTAACTTTTTGAGCGTCGTCAGTCTATGTTTTTTTCAATTTATACAATTGACTTTGGCCTCAGTCTATTTTATAATTTAGCTAATAAAATAAATATTTGGCTAAAATAAGGGAATAACTTATGAAACAGGTTTCTGTTGGCGAAGCAAAAAATAAGCTTCCTCTTTTTTTACATCTTGCCGAAAGTGGTGAAGAAATTCAAATTACCAGACATGGAAAAATGGTTGCCTATATTAATGGAGCAAACCAGAAAAATCATTTTGATAAAAAAGAAATGTTTCTTGAGACAATTTCCTCCTGGCGTAAAAAGAACTCCGACTGGCTTCTTAGTGATTCTGATGCAGACAAGCTCTTTGCCAGAGATTCAAATTTAGAAGATAATGCTTGTCATAAGGAGGATTTTGGATTATGAGTCAGAAAATCTATCTTCTTGATACAAACATCATTTCAGAGCCAACTAAAGCATCTCCAGATCAAAACCTTATTCAAAAGCTTGCTGACAATCTTGATTACTCCTGTATATGTTCCATTATCTGGGCCGAAGTTTTAAGTGGAGTAAAATTGTTGCCTGAAGGAAAAAGAAAAACCGGGCTTTTTGATTATTTTGTAAATAATGTTCAGAAATTTTACGACATACTTCCCTTTGACACCAGTTGTGCGAGTATATATTCGGACTTGATACAGCGGTTAAAAGAAAAAGGAAAAGCTTCTTATCTATCACCGTTTGACATAATGATTGCGGCAACTGCCATTGCAAATAATTTAATTTTAGTAACAAAAAATGTAAGCAATTTTGAACCAATAAAAGAAATATCAAACCTTATGATAGAAAACTGGTGTGAATAAAAGACCATCTTTACTTAAAGATTGCACCATAAAAATCTAAATTTCTCTAACCAATTCTTTGCAGAGCATTACAAGATTATAACGGATTCCCTTGCGCTTATCCCAGGCTCGTGTGTCCCATTCATCCTGAGAAACATCATCGCCACCGTAAATAATTGCGCCGTAATCAAACTTGCGGAACTGGGCAATTGCAATACAGCCAGCCTGTTCCATTTCTACAATTTTCGCACCCTCGGCTTTTCGTTTTTCTACAAGAGCCTTTGTTTCGCGGAACATTGCATCTGTAGTCCAGGTAATTCCCTTAATATGAGGGATTTCGTGCTTCTCAAGATATGTTGTAATTTTTTTTGTAACTTTACTGTCAGTGTAAATAATTCGGGAAGGTTTTATGTAGCGGTAAGAAAATCCTTCATCCCTTATTGCTCCTTCAACAACAAGAAGTTCACCAACCTTTATGTTTTTATCAAGAACCCCGCCACCACCACAAAACATAACCTTATCAGCACCACAAGCCGCAAAAACTTCCAGATTACCGGCACAGGCAGGACAGCCCACATACCCCAAGGTAATCAGCACATCTGGCTCTTGTGTAAAATGATAAATATCAACAGGATTTTCGCCGCCAAAATGAGTATCAAGCTCTATGAGTTTTTCTTCTTTTAGACTTTCCATTACATCCGGAAAAAAAGTAATGATTAATTTATTGCTTTTAAATTTTTCCAGATTCCACTTAAAAGGATTAACAACCGCGTCATTATCATCATCATATTCCAAAACAGGCCATTCACTTTGACTTATCATTTTTTTCTCCAAAAAAGTAAATTATAAAGAGAAGGCCCCTGCCATTTTTTTAGCAGGAGCCCTAATAGCTAATGCGGAATCAAAACCCTGAATACTTTAATTCAGTTTGAATGTATTCAATTCAGCCATTAAAGCAGACAAGCTTTCCTGAGTGCTTGTTGTAGATTCTGTTGTAATTGAAACTGCATCAGAAATCTGTTGAGAGAAGTCTTTAATCTGATTCATATTATCAGAAATACTGCGGGTTACATCAGAAAGATTCTTCATTTCTTTGAGAATCTGTTCACCACCAACAAGCATTTCTGTAGAGCCATTCTTTACTTCTACTGTAGAATTGCTGATAGAACGCATTGCCTCAAGAACCTGCTGATTTCCACTGTTCTGTTCTTCCATTGCATTGGCAATTACAGATTCCTGATCGCGTACTTTCTGTGAAAGCTTATAAATATTTTCAAAGGCAGTCTGAACAAGATTAATATCTGTTGTAATTCCCGCAATTGCTTCTGAAAGAGAATGAAGATTTTCATCAATTGCCTTACTCTGTGAACTGGACTGTTCAGCAAGCTTTCTGATTTCATCGGCAACTACAGCAAATCCTTTTCCTGCTTCTCCGGCGTGAGCAGATTCAATAGCCGCATTCATAGCAAGAAGATTAGTTCTGCTTGCAATTCCCTGAATAATACTTGAAGCCTGAAGAATACTTTCTGACTGTTGCAAAACATCATCCGCTGTATGAACTGCAATCTGTACCTGCTGTTGTCCTTTATCTGCAGCCTGAGTAAGTTCATTTACAACCTGATTATTCTTTTCAAGAATCTGGGTTACACTTGTAATATTTGCAACCATCTCTTCAACAGCGGCAGAAGATTGTGTTACGCCTGCAGACTGAGTTTCAATTGCATTATTAAGTGAGCGGATATTTCCCATAATCTGTTCAATGGAAGAATTAGATTCTTCAACACCAGCTGACTGATTTTCAATATCATGTTTAACACTGGAAATAGCATTAACAATATTTAATACATTGTCTTTAGTTAAATCCATGTTATGAACAAGATCGTCAGACTGGTTTGAAGTTTTCTTAGTAGAAATCTCGATTTCTCTCAAGATATCTGCCGCAGAATTTTTAAATCCATTTATTCCCTGAATAATGAGCCCTAATTCACTGCGGTTAGAAGGTCTTTTATCATCAACTGTATAATCCTTGTGAGACAGGGCATTTGTTACTGCAGAAATCTGCTGAAGACACTGTTTGATATCATCTGTAAGGAGAAATGAAACTACGGCAAAATATGCAACATCATAAACAAAAATAGGCATAAGCCGTCTGTAAAGATGTATTCCACCTTGAGTAAGATTACGTGGAGTAAGAGTAATGATGATAAGGCAGAGACAACCTATGATGGAGAATGCAAGTGTAAGAACGTTTCTCTGAAAAATATTCAGAGGCATTTCATTGCTTTTAAAAGGTATATCTGCAAGTCGAGGTTCAATTGTTCTTATCTGGAGTACATAAAAAAGAAGTCCCAAATCAAGCAGAGAGCCGATAAAAAGTGCAAATATAAAGAGATTTGGTTTTGTTCCCTCAAAAGCTTCAAGCTGCAATCCTTTTGCCTTTACGGCATGAAGAATGACAACAGAAATTAAAATCATAAGAAGAATAGGAATTCCAATGTTCATTGTATCAATGCGTTTTATTCTGTTATTCAGTTTTTTTGCACTTTCAGGACTTCCGTCATATCTTTTAACAACCTTATGTATATAGTAACCCATATATATCCCGATTACAAAAATCAGAATAACAACAAGATTTACAAAGAAGTCAGAAAATATAATCTGCATTTCTTCAAGTGAAAAAATTCCTGTAAGAAGAATAAGTGGTGTCATTATTATAAACGGACACGTATAAATTAAAGCAATAAAAAGGGAAGAGTACCATGGGAGTTTAATGGTATTTAATGGTTGTTTAGTATTCATAAGGAACTCCTATAAAAAAAATATGCCCGTTATTTGCAAACAAGCTCTCACCTGACTTATTAATCAGTATTTAATACTTTATATGATGATTTTTAAATTTTTATAAAGACCTTATTTTTTACTTATAATAATATAATAAATGATGTTTTCAATTATGTGAAGTTTTTTTTTTATAATTTATAATTATTAAATATAATTATTTGTTCCTTAAACTTTCTGTCATGCTTTTCCTGTTGAAATCTTTTTTATCCATTTTTCGCTTTTAAGACGGCCCAGACACCAGAAGGTTTTTACAATCTGGTCTGATTTCAGGCAGACGTAAATCCAAAAAGCCGGCCAGTGGAAAACAAAACCAGCCAGAATACCAAGAGGGATAGCAAGAATCCACAAAAAGATATTGTCAGCCAGCATAAGCATTTTAGTATCACCTCCGCCTCGGAGAACGCCCTTTGTCATAATACTGTTTGTTGCCTGAAATATGATGATAAAACTGATTGCGGCCATAAGCTGTTCGGCAATTTTTACCGTTTCTTCGCTTACATTGTAGGTAGAAATAATCGGGTGGCTGACAGCCATAATAAAGACTGCGGATACAGTTCCCAGCGCCAGTCCTAGTCCAAAGAACATCCAGCCCTGATTCATTGTTTTCTGACGGTCTCCAAGTCCCAGTGTTTGCCCTGTAACAATTGCACCTGCCTGAGAAATACCCTGAATTACAACCGTACTTAACTGCTGGGTAACACTTGTGATTGCGTTTGCCGCAACAAAAGCTGCTCCCAGATGACCTATTACCATAGCTACAGAATTATTTCCAATTGCAAGGATTGCATCACTGACTAAAACTGGTATACTGATTCGTATGTATTCGCCAATCAATGAGCCTGTTTTCATAAATAAATCCCGCAGGCGAAAACGGATGGCCTTATCTTTAAAAAACAGATAGCCCAAAATCATGGCTGCTTCAAAAAGGCGGGCAATCAAAGTTCCAAGGGCAGCGCCAGCAACCTCCATACGGGGGGCTCCAAACTTACCAAAAATAAAAGTGTAATTTGCCCCAAGATTTACAAAAAAAGCTCCAATGGAAACATAAAGGGGCAGGCGTACCTGACCAACACTTCGTAATATAATAGTAGAAACTAGTCCTGTACCTAAAAAGAAATAAGTCACAAGAGACCAGCGGAAGTAAACAGCTCCAAGACGAATAATTTCGCTGTCGCTGGTATACATTTTCATCAAGGGAGCTGGCATTGTCAGTGTAAGAAGGGCAAAGAGAGCCGCAAGCCCTACAGTAATTCTTAGCATAAGACAGACCGTTTGTTTTAGAGCCTGTTCTGCTTTTTCCGCTTCTTCTTTACGGTCTTCAGCGGCTTTTTTCATTCCCCAATAACGAGAAACCAATACCGAAGCACCCATACCAAGTCCCATGCAGAAAATGTGATAAATGCTGATAAAAGAGTTTGCCAGAGAGATTGCCGAAAGTGCTGTTTCTCCCAGACTTCCTACCATAATGGTGTCCAGCATATTTACTCCAATGCTGATAAGACTTTGCATTGCAATAGGCAGTGCGAGTGAAAAAACACTCTTGTAAAAAGTAGGATTTTTCTGGAAGAGTTTCATAATGTCCTGATTGTAAAACGTTTCACCAGGATTTACAAGCTACCTGACTTTATTGTTCTTATATAATTTATTATATAAGTTATATAAGTTATATAAGTGCGTGTTTTTGCCAGCGACGGCTCTTCCATCGCAAAAGCATTACAAGTCCTCTGGTAGTTTCGTCTGTACCAATTCCAAGCCAGAAGCCTACAAGCCCAAGTCCAAACTTAATTCCCAGAATGTAACTTCCCAGTACCATAAAAGTCCAGTTTGAAAAAATCCCATAAAGAACAGGAAAGCGTACATCGCCGGCCCCTTTTAGGGCACCAACATATATGAGATTCAAAGATCGGCCAAATTCAATGTATACAGAATAAATCAGAAGGGTACTGACAAAGGCAAATACCTCGGGAATGTCGGTAAATATTCCTATAACAGGCTTTTTTACAAGGTTTACAACCACCATCATAACCATAGAACAGGCTGTAGCTACCAGCTGATACAGAAACACTTTTTTGTAAACAATATCATTTTGTCTGGCACCTACAAAATATCCTGTTTTTATCTGTGTGGCCTGCCCAATCGAAATAGCCGCAACAAAAACAAAACGCAAAATTGTCATTGTATAAACCTGGGCAGACATAGCGTAAGTTCCCAGAGTGGAAATCATTGCCATAATTGTAATTTGACTTACGTTGTAAGAAAGACTTTCCCCCGCGGTAGGCACCCCCACCTTCAGCACCATCCTGAAACTCTCGCGCGGTACACGGGTAATTCCTCTAAGATGGAATACAACATCCCGTCGGCGCTTAATAAATACGCGGAATAAAATACAGGAAACCACCATCGAAAGTCCCGATGCCCCTGCAACTCCCGGAACTCCAAGAACAGGCAGCCCAAACCAGCCGTATAAAGACAGAGCATTTCCAATTACATTTGTAAGATTTGCAACAATAGAAACAATCATTGCTTCACTTGTGTAGCCGTAACTTCGTAAAATTGCCCCCTGCAGCAAACTGAAGGCATTAAAGAAACAGCAGATACCGCCGTAAATCACAAAATACTGCCAGGCATAATGACGGACAATTGGTTCAAGATTATAACGGTCAAGCAGCCAGCCTGTTCCAAAAATTACAAGCAGAGTCAGGAATACTGACATAATAAGAACCATTACAGCTCCCGCCTGGGCAATATGATTCAAATCATCATCAGACTTACCTGCACCTAAATATTGAGCAAACTGCCGCAACCGCATCATTGCTGTAGGAACTTAACATCATGGTATCTACAGATGAAACCAGAATACGGAAAAATTGCTCCATGGCAATCGGAAAGGTTAATTTAAGCATCGGCAAAGCGCCGCGATTTTTACTCTGCATGATTGTATCTTATCCTATTTTTATCATATCCTTTTGAAAAAATCAAAAATTGTTTGATTCTATCAAGATTTAGTATGAAAACCTCACTTTTGACAAAAAGACTTGTTCTATTTTGAAATATCCGACATATTATTATTAATTCTATTAACAGAAGCAATTTATAGGAGCAAATTATGGACGAAAACAGAGTAAAGAGAAATGATTTACTGGCAGAAAAAGTTATCAAAGGATTAAAATCCCGCAACATGACAGGTTACTATGCGCACTCAAAGGAAGAAGCTTTAAAAATAGCACTTTCACTGATTCCAGAAGGTTCAAAGGTTTCGAAGGGCGGTTCCATGAGCGTTAAAGAAATTGGTCTTTCAAAAGCCCTCGCAGAAGGAAATTATGATTTTATAGACCGCGACAATAAAAGCGAAGATCCTAGAGCTGCTGCCCTTAAAGCCTATGATGCAGATGTTTATCTTTGCAGTGCCAATGCCATGACTGATGATGGCGTACTTGTAAATATTGACGGCAATTCCAACCGCGTTTCTGCTCTTGCTTTTGGTCCAAAAAAAGTCATTTTAATAGTAGGAATGAATAAAATTACCAGCGATATAGACCATGCTTTAAAAAGAGCCCGCAATGAAGCTGCTCCAATCAATACTCAGAGATTTGGTCTGGATACTCCTTGTACAAAGACAGGTGCCTGCATGAACTGCAAAAGCCCTGATACAATCTGCTGTCAGTTTTTGATTACACGTTATTCACGTCACCCGGGCAGAATTCACGTAATTTTGGTAAATGACCAGCTCGGATTCTAAGGTGTATAAATAATCTTTTTCATAAGTAATAAAAAAAATAAAGACTTATGAAATAAAATTTGTTATATTAATAATTATGGAAGAATTACTTTACGATTATATTATTATCGGTGGTGGAGTAGCTGGATTAGCTTCTGCTCAGTATGCAGCAAGAGGCGGATTAAAAACTGTAGTCATACAAGGTTCCTCTTTTGGCGGTCAGGTAATGCAGATTGCAGATTTAGAGAACTACCCTGGCGTATATCCTAATGTTTCTGGTGCAGATTTTATTGAAAAAATGCAGGAACAGACTATGGCTTTTGGCGCAAAAATGGAATATGGTCCAGTAACTTCAATAGATAAGGTTGAAAATACATTTACTGTTAAGACAAAGAGCAAGTCCTTCAAAGCTCCTGCTGTTCTTATTGCTACAGGTGCTGTTCACAGAAATCTTGGTGTTCCTGGCGAAAAAGAATTAACTGGACGCGGAGTTTCTTATTGTGCTACCTGCGACGGACCTTTTTTCAAAAATAAGCGTATTGTCGTAGTTGGCGGCGGTGATTCAGCCTGTTCTGAAGCTATTTATCTTTCCAGTCTTTCTGATGATGTAAAAATCATTCACAGACGAGATTCCTTCCGCGCTCAGCAGGCAGTTATAGATAAAATGCTTAAGAGTGGGGTTCAGCCTGTCTATGATTCTGTTGTAAAATCTGTAAACGGAAGCAACAAAGTTGAATCAGTTACTGTAGAAAACGTAAAAACTGGTAAAACTGAAGAACTTGCCTGTGATGCAGTTTTTGTTTTTGTCGGAATGTTACCACAGAATGAACTGGTAGACATGCTTAAAAAAGATGAGCAGGGCTACATCATAACTGGTGAAGACATGGAAACTTCAGTTCCGGGGCTTTTTGCTGCCGGTGATGTTCGTGCTAAATCTTTCAGACAGATTGTTACAGCGGTTGCTGATGGTGCAATTGCTGCTAATTCTGCAAAAAAATACCGGGAATAAATAAAACTAATATGAGATTTTGCACCGGCGTTAATTGCAGCACTAAAAAAATAATTCTCAAAAACAGGATTTGCAGGGCTTTTTGGTATTCTGCTTTATTTCTTTTTTCAATTATTTTGCCTGCTCCTGTTTTTTCTCAGTCACTGACAGATTCACTTTCTCTTTCTCGCTCTGACGAAAGCTTGACCTTCTGGTCCGACCTTCCCAACGAGCAGCTTGCCCGCGAAATTACGGACAAAATGACCGATGTTGAATTATATTCACAGATTCTGATGTTTGGTTGGGCAGGTGCTGAACCTCCTGAGCTTTTATATCAGTGGATTAGTCGTGGACTTGGCAGCGTAAAGGTTTTTGGCTGGAATACAGATAACATCAAACTGGTTGCAAAATCTGTTTCTTCTCTTCAGAAAAGTTCAATTTCCAACCGCTTCCAGATTCCACTTTTTGTAGCAACAGATCAGGAAGGAGGCTGGATTCGTCATGTAAAAGGAGATACTTCAATCACTCCTGGAAATATGGCAATCGGTGCTTCCGGTTATCCGCTGGATTCCTGGTATTCTGCTTACTATATATGTAAGGAAATCAAAGCCCTGGGAATAAACATGAACTTTGCTCCAACCGTAGATTTATTCACAAACCATGAATCTACAATTATCAGTACCCGTTCTTTTGGTGATGATCCTGATAAAACCGGCGTTCTTGGAACTATGTTTGTAACTGGAAGTCTTGCGGCTGGTGTAATTCCTACTGTAAAGCATTTCCCGGGGCATGGAGATACAAGTCTTGATTCACACGGACATCTTCCTTCTATAAATATTGATTTTGAAACCTTTAAAAACCGGGAAATTGTTCCTTATTTGTACTTAATCAAAGCAGGGGTTCCGGCAGTTATGTCCGGGCATTTGAGTTATCCTCAAATTGAACCAAGTGGAGCTCCAGCTTCCCTGTCAAAATATTTCCTTACAGATTTGCTGCGAAATCAGCTGGGCTATGAAGGAATTATTATTACTGATGATATGATGATGACCGGTGCAACGGCTTATGCGGGTTCCCTTTCAAATGCCTTCAAACTTGCAATCGAAGCAGGAAATGACATTATTCTTTCTTCAACTACAGCTCATCTCAACGAGTCTTTATGGATAAAAAATCTTGATTTAATGAAGACTGATAAAGCCTTTTATAATCGTGTAAAGGATGCCGCTTATAGAGTTATAAAGGCAAAACTGGATTATTATAAATCAAGCAGCGAAAAACCAGCTCCCTTATATCCCGACCCTGACACCTTGGATCAATTCATTCCCGATAAAGACAGTGAGCAGTTCTTTTTTGAGCAGGCTTGTCGTTCTATAACTATGGGAAAGAAAAATCTTTATCCTGTGACAGCCCAGAATTCTGGAAAGGTTTTGCTCATGGGCTCTCTGTCAAGTTTTTTTGAAGCAGCCAAGCAGCGTTATCCAAATTCCGGTGAGTTCCGCTTTTCTTACGAGCCGGGACCTAACGAAACTCAGTGGGTTCTTGATAAATTACCATCAATGGCCGGCAGTTACGATACTGTTGTTATCTGTGTTTCCTGCGAAAATCATGCAAAAATTGCCCAGTATTTTAAGGATAAAAATAAAAAGGTAATAATTTTTTCAACTATGTCGCCTGTAATTACGGATAGCCTTTCCTGGGCAGATACAATTCTTCTTGGTTACAGCTGGCGTTGTGATGACACCTTAAAGGCTATGGTTGCAGTACTTAATGGAGAATACGAGCCGACCGGAGTCCGTCCATACAACTGATTTTAATTCTTTTAATCAAAATCAGGAATCTCGCGCAGTTTTGTATAATGAATGTCATAATTGTGCGAGTTTGGTCTGATACCCAGAATCCTTTCATTTTCAGCCCTAAGCTGAAACTTAATCATTTCTTTAAAGACATTCATCAGTGGTTCAGAATTTACATTTTTATCTGCCAAACCGTTATCCTGCATTTCCTTTATAAAATAATAGCAGCATTCAATTGTCGAAATATATTCCGGTTTCGGCTCATGCTTAAAGGTAAAAATAGAAGTATAATTTCCGTAAAAGGAAATACGTGGAAGTTCCAGCAGAAAGGGATTATGCTCAATCATTTTTTTTGAGCAGAACCAGGTTGCATCCAGAATAATTACAAGCAGTTTTCGTCCTTTTAAAGTTTCTTTTAGTTTTTCATTTCTTGCTGTCCAGGCATTTTCCCCCGGATACATTAAAACTGCATAATATTCAGGATTATTGAGCAGGGACATTAATCTTTGGTTTTTAGAAAAATCCAGACCTACAATAATTTCCGAATCTTTTAGTGAAATATGAGCCAGATTTCCTGTTCCTGTCCTCTGTCTTTTAGCTTCCTTTGGGTGCATTAATAAAACAAACTTAATTCCCGGGTCAATTTCCTGGGTATATTTACACAAACAGTTTGACAGCGGTTTAAAACATCTGGTACATCGTTCACTCATAGCCGTGATTCTATCAAAATTTTTTGTCGTTGTATACATTTTATAAATTCGCTATAATTGAAAGTTATGAACGCTAATGAACTTCGCTCAAAATATATTGAGTTTTTTAAATCTAAGAATCACGCAGAAATTTCAGGACAGTCTTTAATTCCTGAAAATGACCCTTCTGTTTTATTTACAACTGCCGGAATGCATCCTCTTGTTCCTTATTTATTGGGAGAAAAACATCCGGCTGGAACTCGTCTTACAGATTATCAGAAATGTATCAGAACTGGTGATATCGATGAAGTAGGAGATCCATCTCATCTTACTTGTTTTGAAATGCTTGGAAACTGGTCTTTAGGTGATTATTTCAAAAAAGAATCAATTGCTTTTTCTTATGAATTCCTTACCTCAAAAGATTGGCTGGCTCTTGATCCTAGAAAAATTTCTGTAACAGTTTTTGCCGGTGATGAAAATGCACCTCGCGATGAAGATGCCGCACAGTATTGGAAAGATAACGGAATGCCAGAAGATAAAATTGCTTATCTTCCTGCTTCTGATAACTGGTGGGCTGCTGGTCCAACTGGTCCTTGTGGTCCAGATACAGAAATCTTTTATTGGGTAGGCGAAGGTCTTCCTCCAAAAGGTTCAAACAAAGGCACAGACAGTGCAAACTGGATGGAAATCTGGAACAATGTATTCATGCAGTTTAACCGCATTGACGAAAAAACACTCGTTCCTCTTCCAAAACAGAATGTAGATACAGGTATGGGACTTGAAAGAACCAACTGTATTCTTCAGGGAAAAACCTCTGTTTATCTCACAGAAGTTTTCCAGCCAATCATCAATAAAATTGAGCAGCTTGCAGAATACAAATATGGCACAGATGATGAAAAAGACAAATCTGTACGTATCATAGCTGATCATATTCGTTCTGCTGTATTCATTTTAGGCGACCAGAGAGGCGTTACCCCAGATAGAGTAGGCGCTGGTTATGTTCTCCGCCGTCTTATCCGCCGTGCAGTTCGTCACGGAATGAAGCTTGGAATCGAAAAAGATTTTATGGCAGAAATCGCTGAAGTTGTAGTTGAAAACTTCAAGGGACCATATCCAGAGCTTGAACAGAATAAAGAAAAAGTTTACAAAGAACTTACTGCCGAAGAAGCAAAATTCCGCGTAACTCTAAAAAAAGGTGAAAACGAGTTCCAGAAAATGCTTCCTAACTTAATGAAAAATCCTAAAAAGATTATTTCTGGTAAGGTTGCCTATAATCTATACGAAACTTATGGTTTCCCTCTTGAATTGACTCAGGAGCTTGGTTTTGAATATGGCTTTACTGTAGATGTTGACGGCTTTAAAGAAGCAGAACGCAAGCATCAGGAAGCAAGTAAAACTGCCGAAGCTGGAAAAGCAAAGGGCGGACTTGCAGAACAGTCTGATATTGCTACAAAATATCACACTGCAACTCACTTGCTGCAGCAGGCTTTGGTAGAAGTTCTTGGTGATCAGGTTGCTCAGAAAGGTTCAAACATCAACAATGAAAGAATGCGTTTTGACTTTACTTTTGAACGTGCTATGACTCCAGAAGAAATCAAAAAAGCCGAAGATATAGTAAACCAGAAGATTCAGGAAGATTTACCTGTTACAATGGAAGTAATGACTCTTGATCAGGCAAAAGCAGAAGGAGCAAGAGCTCTCTTTGCAAATAAATATGGTGAGAGTGTAAAAGTTTACACAATTGGACGTGACCCTAAAAATGACTGGTTCAGCAAGGAAGTTTGCGGTGGTCCACATGTTCAGCATACAGCTCAGATTGGAACTTTCAAAATTGAAAAGGAACAGTCATCATCTGCTGGTGTAAGAAGAATCCGTGCAACAATCAGCGGTGGGCTTCCACTGGAAAACAGCTAGAGATTGTGTAACCTTATGTAAAAAAGTTTGTTTAGGTAAAGTATAAAAATATAAAGAAGGATTATTTTATGAAAAAGATTGCATTATCTGTATTATTACTATTCGCTTCAATTGGACTTGCTTTTGCTCAGTCTGATCTCCAGGTACTTACAGTAATAAAATACAATAAATCAGAATCAATTACTGTAAAACAGTTAAAAGCCCGCTGCGAAACTTATCAGAAGCAGATGGGAAAAAAGCTTTCTGTTGAAGAAAGAAAGATGGTTTTAAAATCATTAACAGAAGAGCGGCTTATTCTTCAGGCTGCACAAAAAGCAGGCATTACAATTCCTGACAGTCAGGTAGATCAGTATTTTATGCAGGGAATGAGCCAGCAGATTGGTGCCAATGTAACAGAAAAAGAACTTAATGAACTGCTTAAAAAACAGCAGAATATGTCTCTTGATGAGCTCTTACAGCAGCAGGTTGGTATGAATGTTGTTGAATACAAGGCATACTTAAAGAACCAGCTGATTGCCCAGCAGTATATTTTACAGCAGAAGCAGGCTGAACTTCAGAAGGTTGCTCCAACAGATGAAGAAATCAGAACCTTCTACGAAAGCAACAAGGCTTCATTTGTATGGAACGACATGATTAAATTCTTTATGATTATTGTTCCAAAAGGTGACAACGCAGATAAGGCTCTTACAAAAGCAAATGACCTTAGAAATAAATATGTAGAAAAGAAGCTTACAGCAGACCAGATTACAGTTCAGTCTAAAATCGAAGGTTCAGGCTATCAGGCGGGAGAATTGCTGCTTCCAAAAACAAATATTGGAGCAGACAGTATTGGAATGTCATATCAGGGCCTCCTGCTTCTTTTTGGCAAGGACGAAGGTTTTGTAACAGATGTACAGGAAACTTCTGCTGATTACAGAATTGTAGTTGTAGGTAAAAAATATGATGCAAAAATGCTTTCTATTAGTGATGTAGTTCAGCCAGAAACAACAGTTACCGTTTATGAATACATCCGCTCAAATCTTGCACAGCAGAAACAAATGCTTTATGTACAGCAGGCTGCTCAAGAAATTGCTGACAGCTTGAATAAACCTGAATATGTAGAAGAAAAGAAATCAGGTGCTGCATTGGATAAACTTTTAGCTTGGGAGACAAACTAAGTGTCACGCAGAAATGGTAGAATAATAGCATTTCAGGCGCTTTACTCTTGGGATGTTACAAAGATTCCTTTAGAAGATTTACTTTCTTTTTCGTGGCTGGAAAAGGATTCTGAACTTCATGCAGAGGTTCAGAAGGAGCTTACAGATACTGCAAAAGATGAAAGAACATTTGCAACCTTAATTATTAGTGGTACAATAGAACATATTGAACAGATTGATGAAGTTATAAAAGAGCATCTTTCCGCAAACTGGTCTATGGAACGTATAAATAAGGTTGCACTTGCAATTCTGCGTGTAAGTATTTATGAGTTGCTTTATCAGCCTGGTGCTCAAATCGGGATTATAATAGATGAAGCTGTAAAGATTTCAAAAAATTATGGTACCGATGATTCCTATAAGTTTATTAATGCTGTGCTTGATAATATAGGAAAAAAAGAAAAAGGTGCAAAGTAATAAAACATTTTTTATATTTATATTCTTTCTTTCAATTTTTGCTCTGTTCTCCTGTAAAATGAGGGCAGAGCAAAAGTCGTTAACTTACCAGTTTGAAATGATTGATATCCTTATTGATGATAATCAGCTGAAAGAGGCCTTAAGTGAATTAAAAAAGGCTGAAAAATCTGTTTATGATTCTTGGTCATACATAGGTTTATTCAAAAGATATATAAAACTTGGTGAAGAAAAAAATGCTGAAAAGGTAATTCTCAAGGCTCTGAAAAAAAATGAAAAAAACAATGAGCTTCTTGCAGTTTATTCACAGTTTTTATTGCAAAAAAATCGTTTTGATGAAGCAATAAAATACAGTGAAAAGCTCCGTGGAACAAAATATGCTTCCTTATATTCGGAAGCAGTTTTAAAACAATTACAGCAGCAGTTAAATCTTACCACATCAGAAAACAAAAGTTATAAAGATTATTACAAGGATATTAAATATTACAGCATTTATTTAGATGCATATAAAACCACTCTGAATCCAATCTGGATTCGGAATTGTTCAATTTTTCACCTTGCCGAAGGACTTTTTGACAATGCCGCTTCCCTTGCTCCTGAACAGTATGCAAATCTTGAAGATGCATATTTCTGGGCTATGGTCTTTTATGATGATGCAAAATATTATGAATCAGTTGCGGCTCTGGAAACTGCAAAAAAATATATAAATGATTATTCCAACACATCAAAAAATGCAAAAATAACTCCTGTGCAGATTATTTCTCTTGAATCCGACGCTTATTTAGGTGCTTATGATTTTGAAGAAGCAGAAAAGCAACGTGCCAGAATTATTGCACAGGCTGATTCACTGGAAAAAATTAGTGAGCATGATGAAAAACTTCTTTCAAATATGACTGTAAACAGTGCTCTTTATGCAAAAAATGCAGGAGATTTAAAGAGAACTTCTGATCTGTTGATTTACGCTGTAGACAGATGGCCTTATGATACTGCTGCAATTCTTTTATATTCCGATTTTGCTTATGAATCAAATCTTGAGCGCCCGGAAGACCAAGAGCAGGCTCTTTTACGAAAGTCAGGTTTAGCTTCGCTAGAAATGGAACGCTATGACAATCGAATTAAGATTCCGCTTGATGATGCTCTTTACAGAATTGATATTGCCTTAAAAGAAAAGAAGGATCCAAAGCTTGAAATTAAAAAACTGGATTTAAAATATAAATTACAGCCAAATCTTTCTGTAAAAGAAAAATCCGCAGATTTATGGCATATCCTTGAAGATAATTACAATCATACTCAGCAATATGAACCTCTTTTTATTCAATATGCACTGAATTATCTTTTGCAAACCAGCCAGGAAGACGATGCATTTTATCTTTTCAAAAAATCGGTAGCTTCAATTTATAATTTTGATTCCCAGGAAGACTTTTGGATTCAAATTGAAAAGAAAATGCCTTTAATGGATGTAAAATTAGTTGAGTTTGCAGCCTGGTTTGCTTTGAATCAGAAGTTATTTGAAGAAGCTGTGCGTTTTTATCATTACTGTGTATTCGAGAGTGGCGGAATTATTTCGGAAGGTGCAGTTTCACAAAATGCTTCAGTTCAGGCATGTATGAATATGGCTGATATTTATTTTTCTACCGGCAAAAAGGACACTGCTCTTGATTTGTATGGAAAAGTTGCCGGCCGCGAAAGCAATAAATATCTTCGTTCTGAAGTATTTTACAGAATTGCCTGTATTTATGTTTCTCTTGGTGATTATAAAAATGCCCTGCATGCAGCAGATTATTCTCTTTCACTCTATCCTGGAAATGCGCGTGCGGCCCTGTTAAAAGCAAAAAGACTGCCGTAATCCTTAAAATAACGACAGTCCTTTCTTTATCTTTGATGTTTTGTTTTTATAAAATCAATCTATTCAATTACAGCAATAATATCTGACATTCTTAAAATCAAATGATCTTCACCATCGATTTTAATCTGTGTACCAGCATATTTATCGTACATAATGCGATCACCTTTTTTTACAGTGATTTTTACATCGTCTGTACCTGGACCAACTTCAATTACAGTTGCAGTCTGTGTTTTTTCCTGTGCTGCTTCTGGAATAATAAGTCCGCCTGCTGTTTTAGTTTCTGCTTTGTCGTTCTTTACAAGAACTCTGTCTGCTGTTGGTTTTATTTTCATTTAATAGCTCCTATCAAATTAGTTTAATATTTATTGTTACCTTTAAATGTAATAACAAATCATGCCAATCGTCAACGTTATTCGTTAATTTTTTTTATGCAGCTTTTTCTACCTGCTGCAAACGAATCTTTTTTAAGATTATCTGATAAACAATCAAAAGTGTCATGAGAAATAAACCAATAATGTCAGATTTTGTCTCTGGAATAACACAGAGGAAACCACCAATTGCAAATAAAAGTCTCTCAATAACATCAAAGGTTATAGTTAACCCTTTTGATTTGCCTGTTCCATAGAAGAAGCCTGTATTTTTAAAGCCATAACCTTCAAGGGCAACGCTTATTCCAAACATTCCAATTAAAGCAGTAATTACGATGAATACAATTGCAAGAGCTGTAGCATTTATCATAAGCATCTGTGAATTGTAAACAAACATGTATGGAACAATAAAAGCTCCAATCGCAAGCTTTGTTGCATTAAGGGCAGTCTTCATCGGTTTGCCTTTTGCAATCGCGGCACCTGCAATTGCGGCTAAGGCAACTGGTGGGGTAACGTCTGCAATAATACCAAAATAGAAAGCAAACATATGAGCCGGCAGCTTCATGATGTTTTCAATATCTGCTCCCTGTCCATAAAGACAAGTTATAATTGCACCTGCTGTAATTGTTGATGTAATAAGGTAGTTTGCAGTAGTAGGAGCTCCCATACCAAGAATGATAGAAGCAATCATCGTAAATAAAAGTGTAAGGAATAACTTTCCGTGAGCTAAAGTTACCAGGCCTGCACCAAGTTTTAGTCCAATTCCAGTAAGAGTAACAATACCGATGATAATTCCTGCCATACCACAGGCAATTGCTACAGAAATAATATTTCTTGCAGCTGCACACATAACATCAATGAGGTCTTTTCCACCAAAGGTTGGGCGTCGTCCTTTTGTAAGATCTACAATAGAAACTACAATTCCAATCAAAAGACAAGCGACAATTCCCATAAGGGCTGCAAAAACTGCTGTAAAACCTGCGCACAAAAAGTAGATTATTACAAGCAGAGGTAAAATCATGTAGCCTTTTTTTAGAAGGAGGGGCCAGAACTTTGGAAGTTGATTTTTTGGTAAGCCTTGTAAGCCTAATTTTTTTGCTTCAAGGTGTACTGTGATAAAGATTCCTGTAAAATAAAGAACTGCCGGAATGATGGCTGCTTTTACAATAGTAATGTATGGAACACCAATACTTTCAGCCATCAAAAAGGCTGCTGCACCCATAATAGGAGGCATAAGCTGTCCACCAGTTGAGGCGGATGCTTCTACAGCTCCAGCAAACTCAGGTTTATAGCCAAGTTTTTTCATCATAGGAATTGTAAAAGAACCAGAACCTACTGTATTTGAAACTGATGAACCGGAAACTGTACCAAGTAGGGCAGAAGAAAGAACTGCTACTTTTGCAGGACCACCTGAAGCTCCACCGGCGATTGCATTACAGGCATCAATAAAGAATTGTCCTATTCCTGTTTTTTCCAGAAGGGCTCCAAAAAGAATAAAGAGGAAAATAAAGGATGAACAGGCTCCAATTGGAGTTCCCATAATTCCTTCTGTATTATAAAAAAGGTGACAAACTACACGCTGTAAAGAATAACCGCGGTGATTTAAGAAGCCGGGAATATATTTACCGATAAAGGCATAAATTATAAAAGTACCCGCAATAATCATTATAGGAAGCCCGACAATTCGGCGGCAACTTTCAAACAAAATCAGAATACCGATTATACCAATTATTATATCAAGCTTTGTATTATTTCCTGTTCGGCGTACCAGAGTATCAAAATTAATTACGATATAAAGCCAGCTTCCTGCTCCTACAAAGGCAAGAAGTACATCATACCAGGGCAGGGTGTCTTTTGGCATTTTTTTACTTGCCGGGAAAAGCAGGAAAGCAAGAAACTCAACAAAAGCAAGGTGGCTTGCTCTTAATATTTGTGCTGTTATTTTTCCTGATAAAGTTGCATACAATTGGAAAAGAACAAATACAATGGAAACTACGACTGTAATCCACTGTCGCCAGCATTTATGCTCTCTGTAGGCCTGTTCCCTATCCAGATCTTTCATAAGGTCTTTGATTTCTTCTTCATTTGTTGTTGGGAGAATGTTATCAAAGGTTTCTTTTTGTTTAGGGGTTTCAAAATCTTGATTTTTTGTAGAATCACTCATTTTTTAATTTTCCTCCTTTTTTGTTTAGTTTATGAAATATATATTTTAAGAATGTAATTCTTTTTATTTCCAAAATTATGCTTGTTTGTGGCTCGAACAAGTCTGTAAGATAATATTCCTGAACAGACTCTTCAGTGTTCCTTCCTTTCTGGCTGTCATATAAAGCTATGGCATGATTGGCAATCAAACCGACAGCCATGGTTAATTTTTCCACCTTTCTGTGGAGATTTGAAATCATATAGCCATCATCAGTAACTAAAAAATCTGCACCAGGTGTCTCTTCTGGTTCGGGAATGCCTGCCCCGTAAGAAACAAAAAGGGTTTTATCTAAAAGCAGACTGTCATCAGGTTGGATTGTATAAAAATCGTGAACCCGTCCTTTGTTTACAGAATGTGTATAAGATATTTCGAATCCAGATATTTTTTTTGCAGAAATATAATAACAATTGTCTGAAACCTTCCGATTGGAAATAGAAAATACTTTTATAAGCGGAAGGTTTACAGACAAAACTGACAAAGAAATGATAAAGATGATGAAAAAAACTGTTTTAATTAAAAAACTTTTTTCTTTCATCAAAATTATTTCATTAAACCAATTTCTTTATAGTATTTGATTGCACCTGGGTGGAATGGAACTGAAACACCAGTGATAGCTGACTGAGCAGTAACTTCCTTACCTTTAGCATGTGCTGTAGCAAGTTCGTTAAGGTTAGAGAACAAAGCTTTTGTCATTTCGTAAACTGTGTTTTCATCGAGTTTTGAACTTACAGCAAGTGTTGCTTTAATTGCAAGAGCAGCTGTGTCTGTGTCTGTTCCTTTGTAAGTTCCGCCTGGAATAGTTGTTTTTGTGTAATAACCGTATTTTTTGCAGATTGAATCAGCAGCAGCTCCGTCAACAGGAATAAGAATAAGACCGGCTGTGAAAGCTAATTCCTGTAAAGCTGAGTTAGGAACACCTGCAGTAATGAAACATCCGTCCAAAGTTCCGTTCTGGATTCCTTCTGCTGACTCTTTGAAAGAAAGATTGCTCTTTTTAATATCGTTGAAAGTTAATCCATAGCCTTCCATAATTTGTTTTGCATTGAATTCAACACCAGAACCTGCATCACCTACAGAGATTCTCTTTCCTCTGAAATCTGCTACAGAAGTGATTCCGCTTGATTTTGAAACTGCAATCTGAACTACTTCTGGATAAAGAGTTCCGATAGTCATAATGTTTGGAAGCTTTTCGCCTTCAAACAAATCTTTTCCGTTATATGCATAATCCATAACATCATTCTGTACGATACCATATTCTGCTTCACCCTTATTGATAAGTCTGAGGTTTTCTGCAGAAGCACCTGTGGCCTGTGCTGTTACGTTCATATTTTCGATTTTAGTATTCCAGATGTTGGCAATTGCACCGCCGAATGGATAGTAAGTTCCACTTGTTCCGCCAGTAGCAAGAATGTAGTTTTTATTTGTTGTGCCAGAACAACTGATTGTGAGTAATGAAATGCCGAGTACGGCTGCTAATACTGTTGTGATTTTTTTCATTTGCTTTTCTCCTAAGTAAATTAATTTAAATACTATTTATTTTACTATATAAATTATATTGATTTCAACTCTTTCGTTTGCCAAAAAGATTCAAAAGTGAAAGGAAGATGTTTATAAAATCAAGATATAATTCGAGTGCGCCCATAATTGCTGCCTTCTGGAAGATTTCGCTGTCATCAGAATTACGGGCAATTTTGAACATTTTCTGGGTATCGTAGGCGGTAAGACCTGTGAATACAGCAACGGAAATCAAGGAAATAATCCATTCAAGCATGGAAGATTTAAGCAGCAGGTTTACAAGCGAAGCTATAATCAATCCAATTAATGCCATCATTAGATAATGGCCGGCAGACATAAGATTTTGTTTTGTTTTTGCCCCGTAAATAGACATTCCTGCAAACATTGCTGCACTTATAAAGAATACGATGAAAATTGAGCGGATTTCAAAAATAATAAAAATTGATGAAATTGTCAGGCCGTTTATAACAGAATAGAGTATGAAGAAAAAGACGCCAAGTCCAGCAGACATTTTATGCAAGGCAGCCGAAAGAATAAAAACTAGGGCAAGTTCAGCAACTAAAAGACCATAAAAAACAAACTTTGAACCAAAGATAAAAGAAATAAGAGTTTGTGAAGATGCTGTATATAAGGCCGTGAGTCCGCTTATTACTAAAGCCAGCGTCATCCACCTGTAAACTTTGGTAATAAAGGCTCTTGAAATTTCTTCAAAGTCTTTTTCCCTTAATTGTCCTGCGCTTAGTTTTTTTGTTGCCATTGTCTTTGCTCCTTTGATTTATGTGATTGCCTGTATAAAAAAATTGCGGAGAATCTGTTGGGCAGAGCCTCCGCATTTTTTTAAGTAAGAGTTGCCTTACTACTCCAGTTTATCGGTAATTGTACTTAAGAGGTATGTTTTAAGCAGCTTGCTCCAAGAAAAATTTTTTGGATCGTTGAGCGATGTTGCTCCATTATCAATAGCTTTATACGTAAGAACATCAGGAGCATCTGGTAATGAAATCTGATTGTCTTCATTTCTTAAATCAGCTTTGGCTCTATATAAAATGTTCCAGTTTGTTTTTGAACCTTTTAATTTGATTTTTCCTGTATTTCCTTCTGTGTCGTCATCTGTTTCTACAACTGTATTTTTATCAAAATGTTTAATAATATAAGTATTATCTGTAAGACCATCGATAAGCTGATTATCTGAATTAGATTTTACTGTAATTACAATTGTTATTCCGGGTTCAAGTGTAATTTCTGGAGAGAGTTTTTTTCTTGCTGCTGTTGAATCTGCAGAACCCGTTCCTTTGTATTGTTCATCAACATAGATAGCATCTACAACCAGATTTGCCTTTTTTTCTTCACTACCATATTCTACGTACATTTCACACCAAGTATTTTCTGGGGCCGCAAGTTCTTCTGCAAGCTCTTTAGCAACATCACAACTTGTGACCAAACTTCCTGCAAATAATACCAATAAAACTGATAATAACCTAATTGATTTTTTCATAAAAACTCCTGTGATTTCCTAAATGTTTGGAATAATTAAGACAGAACTTTTTCTGTCTGGGAACTTTTCAATAATAACAAATAACTGCAAATGCAGAATATTTTCATTTATTATAAATCATGAATTCCTAATTGTCAAAAAAATGATATTCACCCGGGCAAAGTGTTTCTGGAAGACTATATTCACCAAAAGCAATCCGATGTAATTTAATTACTTCATTTTCCAATGGGAGAAACATGCGGCGAACCTGATGAAACTTTCCCTGCGTAATTGTAACCTTGCATTCTGTATCAGACAGAAATTCAATTTTTGCCGCTTCAGCTGTTTGGTCAGGAGATTTTTTTTCGGCGGGAAGAGTATGCGGTTTTGAAAAGTATTTCAGGTATTCGTTTTGCTCATTTTTCTGAACAGGATTTTTTAATGTTGCAATGTAAGTTTTTGGAATATGATTTCCGGGATCGGTCAGGAGATGCGAAAAATTACCGTCATTTGTAAAAAGCAGGAGACCAGAAGTTTCGCAATCTAAGCGTCCGACAGTATGAAGTCTTTCTCCTCTCTTTGCATGTAAAAACTGCTGAAGTTCTGGAGAAAGCAAGTCATAAACTGTTTTGTGAGAATCGGAAACATGAGAACACACGTAGCCGGTCGGTTTATTCATCAAAAAGTAGATTTTGGGAATCAGATTGGTCATGTGCTTTTATTCCTGTGTTTTGTTTTGTCTCTGCTTTTTCAGAAGTTCGTTTTTTCTGGTCTGAAAGTGTATTTCTTTCCCAGAAAACTCCGTCGCTGTAGCCTTGGATTGATTTATCAGTCTCGGCAAGAAGAAGGCGTTTTTCAGCCAGAAGAGCGTACTCTTCATTCAGCTCAATTCCGCAGTAATTTCGACCTAACTTTTTTGCAACTACAGAGGCAGTGCCGCTTCCTAAAAAAGGATCAAAAATGACATCACCTGGTTTACTGGAAGCCAGAATCAGTTTTGCATACAGTTTTTCGGGCTTTTGTGTAGGATGATCGGTGTTTTCGGGCATTGACCAGAAAGGAATGCTTATATCATCCCAAAAGTTCGACGGATAGGTCAGGCGGAAATTACCTTCTTCTGTCTGCTTCCAGTCTTTAGGTTTTCCGTTTTCTGTGTAAGGAGCTATTACCTTGCGTTTAATTTTAACTGCTTCAACATCAAAATAATAATCTTTTGGATTTTTTACGGCAAACCAGATATCTTCCATTCCATTTTTCCAGTTTGCTTTAGCTCCCCGGCCTTTTTCTCTCTGCCAGGTAATTCTGTTCAAAATTGTAAGCTGCTTTTCTACCGCCCGCTGCAAGGAAGCCGTACACTTCCAGTCTCCGCAGATATAAAGGCTTCCGTTTTGCTTGAGCTTTTTACAAACTTGAGGAAACCAGGTATCAAGATATTCTTCATAGGAATCCTGAGTGCGGGAATTAAAAACAGTTCCGTTAAAGTTTTTTGTAAGATTGTAGGGCGGATCAATTATAATTAAATCGGCGAAATTATCAGGAATATGCGGAAGGGTTTTGATTATATCTCCATTGATAGTTTTGTTTAGAATGCCGGCGCCTGGTTCAGATGTGTTTACAGTTTCAAGTGTATCGGTATAAATAAGGCGCTGTCGCAAAAGAGGGATTTCCTCCTGATTCAGGGTCAAGGTTCTGTTTCGTTCTGCGCGTTTTTTTGATTCCGTATTTTCCATAGATGAAATGATTTTAGTGCAGTTTTTGGATTTATTAAAGGGGCGAAAGAAATGCATAATTTATAATTTTCTTTTCATATTATAATTGTAGACTTTTTGACCTTTTTTGTATATAATAAGTAGATTAAGAGTTTGTTAAAGGTTTTTACTAAGCTATAAGTCTGGCAAAAGTTAACCGAAAATTGGATGAGATTTACCATGAAAAAAGTTTTTAACGTAATCCTTGCGGCATTACTTGCCGTATCGGGTTTCGCTATTGAAATTAATTTAAAAGTTTCTCCAGGAGCATTTTTTCCATTTCTTTCTGCCGGTGATGCAAAGTACGAGTTTGCAGGCGGTGGTGGTTTTATAGATACAGGTATAACTCTTTTTGGGGTTTTAAATGTAGGTCCTGAGTTTGGCGTTCAGGTTCTTCCTAAAAAAGAGGCAGCAAAACTGGAAGATGGTGTTGCCCCTGTCCTGGTTATAGTTCCTGTCGGATTACAAACAAGTGCAGTTTTTTATCCTTTTTCACGAATAGAAGCAGGTGCAGGAATTGCCCTGGGAGCTTACGGTGGATTTTCTGGCGATAGACAACCACATTATGCACCATGGTACCGTGCCTTTGCAGATGTAAACTTCAGAATTAATACAAAACTTTCGGTAGGTCTGGATATTTCCTGGTTTGATGTTCAGTACAATACTTATTGGGGAAATCCAGGGGCAGCAGGAATTACAGCCGGCATTGTGCTTAACTTTAAGTTTGATACAAAAAAAGCGACCGGTAATGTTGATGCTTCTATCGAATGCGAAGAAAGTGTATTCCCACTTTTGTACACCATTTATAAAGAAAATCCTTTTGGTACAATTACAATCAATAATAATGAAACTGCCGAAATCAGAAACGTAGTTGTTAAATTCCGTTCTGATGGTTATACCGCTTCAGAAATGGAATGTGGTACAATCAAAATGATTCACAAGCACCGCAGCGAAAGTCTTGCTTTTTGTGCCGACTTTAATGATAAACTCCTGCGCTTTTCTGAATCCGGTCAGATTTCCGGTGAAATAGTGATTGATTACGAGCTTTTGGGGGATAAAAGAGTTTCTGTAGTTCCTGTAACAATTTCAGTTTATAACAGAAATACAGTCCGCTGGTTTGACCCTGCTATGATTTCCAGCTTTGTTTCAACTAATTCCCAGGAAGTTCTTGAGTTTTCAAAATATATTGTTGGACTTGCACGAAATCATCTTCACACAGGTTTGAACAGAAACCTTCAGTTTGCAATGTATCTTCTGGAAGGAATTAATAACTCGGGAATTGCCTGCGAAAATACATCAGATACACCTTATGACAGAGTTCACCTTGATTCTCAGATTCTTGATTACGTGCAGTATCCTTATCAGACATTAACCTATAACTCAGGCGATAAAGATGATGTCGGTATTCTTTTTATGTCCATGCTTGAATCTGTTGGTTTAAGTGCTGCTTATATTCCTATGCAGAATGATTTTATTGTTGCAGTAAAACTTGGTGATGACAGTAATTCCCTTAGAAATATGTTTGACGGAACCGACCGCATTCTTATTCTTGATGATCAAATCTGGCTTCCTCTTTCAATGACAGATATTGGTTATGGTTTTATTGATAGTTGGGCGAGCGGTGTAAGTCAGATTCAAGAAGCAATAGAAAATGAAGATGAGTTGGATTTTATTGTACTTTCAGATGCCTGGCAAATGTATCCGCCTTCAGGCTTTAGTACAGGTGAAAGTGATTTAAGGCTTCCTTCAGAAAGAAATCTTTCTGCAACTGTAGAGAATGTCCTTTCTCAGTATATAAATCAGGAATTTGGACCGAAAATAACAGAAGTACAGACACGAATAAAAACAGAAGGTGCCTCGTCTGAATTGTACAATCAGCTTGGTATGCTTTATGTTCGAGCCGGATTGTACCAGAATGCAATGGCAGTCTATGAAGTTTCGGCAAAAATGGGTTCTGTTTCGGCTATGAATAATCTTGGTAACATTTGTACCCTCCAGAATGATTATAAGGCAGCAATGGAATGGTACAAAAAAGTTATAGAAATTGATCCGGAAAATGCAACGGCAAAAAGAAATCTGGAAAGAATTGCCGCTGATTTAGAGAACTAGGAGATTTTGTGTCAGGAAAACGAGCAAAAAGTTTTAGAAAAAAGTACTCTCTTTCTAAAAAAGCCTTAGCACTTTGTGCCGGTTTCTTCCTTTCTTGTACTCCTTTGGCTGCAGAAAATGAGTTTCTTGTAAGTGCCTTTGTGCCAATTGCAAAACCATTTGGTCCCGTTGTTAAAATGCAATATGGATTTGGTGGTGGTTTAAAACTGACCTATCGTACTGCAAAAGTAATCAATATTTTTGCCCAGGGCGAATATCTTTCTATGGCAATGCCATCTGGAGTTAATCCAATTACACTGTGGGATGCTTCTCTTGGAGCCGGCTATCACTTTATTCTTACAGATCGCTCTTCTATAGATTTAAATGCCTTTGGCGGTATTTATTCAGCCCAAACAACAATTAATGGAGAGAATAAATCTGTCCCTGGTTTTACAGCTGGCCTTTCTCTTGGTTTTTCTTATAGGATTTCCCCGATAGTTTCTGCAGATGCAATTCTTTCTGGTACACATTTTGCCTCTGCTTCTCAGCCTCTAATAATGTTGAATGGTGAACTGGCACCGGAAGTTACCTTCAATATCACCGAATTATTCAACAAAGAAAGAAAAGTTGATATGACTCTTGATGGACTTGCTCCTGTTTTCCCTGCCTTGTATTCCTGGTATGAAAACAATCCTTTTGGTCAGGTTACAATTACAAATAATGAAGACACTGCAATAACCGATGTTACCGTAAGCTTCCATCAGCCTCAGTATATGAACCATGCCAAGGAATGTGTAACAATTCCAAAAATTGAAAAAGGCGAAAGTGCAGCAGTTGATTTACTTGCATTCTTTAATGAACAGATGCTTGAGCTTACAGAAATGACTGTAACAAACAGTACCGTAACAGTTAATTATCATTGTCTCGGGCAAAAGCGTACAAAAACATTTACAATTGATGTTCCGGTTTATGGACGAAACAACATGTCATGGGATGATGACCGTCGTGCCGCAGTTTTTGTTTCTTCAAAAGACCCGGCTGCCATGCGTTTTGCAAAACAAGTTGCCAGTATAGTTCGTGAGAAAAAAGAGCCGACTCTGCCTATCAACATTCAGTATGCCATGGGAATCTTTGAGGCTCTTAATCAGTTTGGACTGAATTATGTTATTGACCCTACTTCTGCCTTTGCAGACAATGTCGGTACCGCTTCCATAGACTTTTTGCAGTTCCCTTATCAGACACTTATGTTTAAAGGTGGTGACTGTGACGATATTTCTATTCTTGTCTGCTCTCTTTTTGAAGCCGTTGGTATTAGAACTGCCTTTATAACAATTCCGGGGCATATTTTTATGGCTTTCGATTCAGGACTTACTTTAGACGAAGGAATCGAAACATTAAATTCACTTGATAATTATATTGTTATAGAAGACGAATTATGGGTTCCTCTCGAAATCACCCTTTCTAATGAAGGTTTTTACAAGGCTTTCAAATATGGCGCAAGAGAATGGAACAAGGCTTATGCAGAAGATACTGCTGCAATTTACAGAATGCAGGATTCCTGGACCATTTATCCACCAATAAGCGTACCAGGTGTTGCTTCTAAGTTTACTATGCCTTCCAGCAAAAATATATCTGCTGCTTTTGAAAAGAGCATGGAATTGTGGAAACGCGGAGAATTAAGAGAAAAACGTGTAATCACACCTGCAAAGTTTTCATATATTTCTCAGGCAACAGTACGCACTGACAGAAGGGGCAGGGCTGACAGAGCAGATAAAATAGAAGTAAAGGAATCAACAAACGTTTTAAGCGAAAATCCTTTTGCTGTTTCTACCTTGTATGAAGTTCTGGCACTTTCTGGACAGGAAGTTGATATGCATGATATTACAGATATTCAGCTTCTTCAGTATAATTCTGACAAAAAAATCGAAGTCGCAAAATCAGACTCTTATTCAGACTCTTATGACGATGAAACTGAAGATGAAAAAGCAGATGATGATTTTGCAATTCCTGTAATAGCAGTAAATGTTCCTGGACCAGAAGAATTAGGAATCTTCGTGCATGGATTGGCAGAAAATACAACTTCATCACAAGAGCCTGTACAAATTGCAAAAAATACCGAAAAAGCAAAAACACAAGTGGCAATACTTTCTGAAAAGATTATTCCGTCAATCCCGGTTCCTGAGCAAAAACAAGCAAAAGAAGTTGCCACAATCAAAAATATAGAAACAAACGAGATTACATCTGAAAATCTGTCTGTATCTGTATCTACAAATGTAAATACAAACATAAACACAAAAACAGAAGCAGATAAAGTTGTAGAAACCGTTAAAAATACATCAAATGAGCCAGAAAAAAAACGTATTCCTGTTTTGCCGATTGCAGCCGTTACAATTACATTCGTTGCAGGCGCAAGCATAATGATACCTAAAAAGAAAAAAAAGTAGGCCGAGGGAGATAAATGAAAAAGTTTTCCGTAATTTTCTTATCAATTATTACACTCTTAGTATGTTCATGTAAAATTTGGATGAATGATGACAACCTCTTTAGTGATATCGAAAAAGAGGTAAAATATGCCACTGCCGACAAGGTAACTGTCTTTGTCAGATATGCCATGTCACGCCAGGGAAAAACTACGCCAGATGGAGAAGCTACCTTAAAAGTAGGTATTCCTCATAATCTTACAGCTATTACAGAACCAGAATATGGTTTTGTCCGCTGGGCAGCTTTTCCTACAAGCTATCTTTCAAAAGACAATCAAAACAAAAATAAGGAAATATATTTTATTGATGATGCTGATTACAATACACGAATCAAACCTAATGAATTATCAAGCGATGTAGTTGTATTTGGAGACCCTAACGATCCAGAAGTAACTGAAAAAAGTCCAAATACAGTTGTAACAATAAAACAGAGCCGCAATGATATTTATCTTGTACCAATTATTGCACACCGTCCTACAGTTTCTCTTACAATTCCAGATAAAGGTAGTACTGATGTTGTAAAAAACATGTCAGTCCGAATCCAATTCACAAAGCCTATGGATCCAGAATCCTTCAAAAATGAAGACGGCGAATACGATAAAATCACGGTAACTCAGGGGGTACAGAACTTTAATGAAGAAGGTGATATAGAACTTATCAGTGAAGATATAACTGATCACTTTGATTTTAGTAAAGATTTGTTTAATGCTAATAAAAAAATGCTTACCCTCAGATTTAACGAAGATTATATTGCAGAAGGATATACATCTCGTTCTTCCGTAACCATCACAATTTCAAAGGAAGTAAAAGACGTATATGGCTTTGAAATGACAGATGATAACGAAATCAGATTCTCTGTAGGAAGTAAAAATGACTCTCTTGCTCCTCGTATTACCTGGCTTTCTGCTGGTATTAAAGAAGATTTCGAAGCCTTCCAGGGTGTATACGAATTCGAAGGAACAATAGAGAACCTCGGTGCAATGACAAAGATGAAGCTTGAAGGTGCAAATGATGTGCCTGAAGATAATATTGAAGATACCTTCTTTGATAATTATATTGCAAACCGCATAGGTAAAGATTCTAACCTTATTATCCGCGTTTACGCAGAAGACCTTGCAGGTGCCGGTTCTAACCAGACACTTGATGGTGTTGAAGCAGATGTTAGTCGAATCGGTATTCGTGCTAAGCATCTTTATAATGCGGATGGAACTGAAGATACAGAATCAGAAATGTCTTCTATCTCTTATGTTCCATATACTTCTCTCTATAACAGTACTTCTTCACTCAGCGGTTCATATCGAAATCTTGTTAATAATGCAAATGATTTATTAAAGCAGAAAGGAAATTATGAAGATTCAGAACTTGTAGATGCATCTCACGGAAGTCTCTTTGAATATGACCTTTCTAATATGCCGGATGGTCTTATCAGAATTGACGTTGCTGCCATCGACCTTGTAAATAATAACGGTTTCTATGATATTTATAACGAAAATGACACAAGATATAAAGACGGCAAAAATTACTCTTCTGAATACGGTAACGGTTACGCTTCAATCTTCATTGTAAAAGATACAACCGCACCTGATGCAGCTGACGAAAATAACAAAAAATCTGTTCAGGCTGATTTGACAGTTGTTCCTAATGGACGAGGCTTCTTCAACGAAGAATACTACAAGAAACTTCAGGTTATTCAAACTCCAGAAGATTCAATTAAAGATTCAGGACATACACGACTTGCTTCTCCAGCTACAGAACTCAAGTGGATTGTAAATCCTGGTTCAGATACAAGCTGGGCTACAACATTAACTCCAGAGGATGAACGATGGAAGTCTGTAACTGAAAGCTACATGCCGGCAGAATCTGCAGTTCCTGATCACGATGGTTCAGCAGACTTTACTTATGCTCTCATGGATAACCTTGGTAATATTTCTGAAGCTGCCCGCATTAATTCAATTATTTACGATAATACTCTTCCTTCTATTGGCGAACTTGAAATTGAAGGTGTAAACGGTTATGTAAGCACAAGTATTACAGGTAACGTTCTTGAAAATCAGGTTATCTCTATTCCAGTTTCAGATGAAACTTCTGGACTCGAAGCAATAGAAATCTCTGCAATTTGTATAAAAGAAGGTAAGTCATATCCAGAGTATGGCACACCATTTGCAAGTCCTAACCTTTCTGTAAAAGTAAATGGTAATGAAGTTACTTATACAATTGATTCAGAAAACGGAAAGAAACTTATTCTTGATGAACTGATAACCGGTGAATGCATAGTAACAATCCAGGGACTCCAGATTGCCGATGCAGATAATGTAATAGACGATTCAACTTATAGAATCGGTGTAAAAGTAACGGATGCCGCCTTGAATACAAGTGAACAGAGCACTTGTGACATAAAGAACGACTCAACTGCTCCAGTAATTAATTATATTAAAGTTCTTAATATTAATACTGGTATTTTGGGTAATAGTGCAGAAGAATACTGGACAAAAGAAAACTCACTTGAGACAGCACTTTATATTAACCTCACAGAATCTAACTCAGGTGCTAAGATATTCGACTTTGCTAATTCTACAATTAAACTTAGAGAAGACTCTGTATTAATCTGGAATGGAGAAGAAATCCCTGTAGAAATTGACACAGCTGCAAATAAACTTACAATCACAGATGCTGAAAAGGCAATTACAACCCTCGTTTCTGGCGGTGAAGTAATAATCAGAAATGTTGACCTTACAGAAGAAAACCGTATAAGTCTCGCAATTACCGACTTTGTAACAAATACTTCCGAAACTAAGACAAGCTTCTCTATCGACGACGGTAAAGAAATTACATTCTTCAAGTATGATGGTGAGCTTCCAGTAATCAACAAGGTAGTTCTTAAAGATCAGGCACCAGGAGCAGGTGGAAATGCCGAAAGCGGATTTACAAACAACGAGTTTATCGAAGCAAGAGTAAATGTAACAGCAACTCCTTCTGGTGTATATCAGATTAGCGTAGACGGCGCAATCTTTGGTTCAACAACAACGGTAAATGGCAAGAAGGCAGATGATGCAGCAGAAGGCTTTGAAGTTTCTTCTGATGGTTCAACAATTACTCTCAGAACAAATAGAAATAGCGTTAATAGAATCTTCAAGGATACCTTCGAAATTACACTTGGAAATGTCAAGTTACCTGCTGGTGATGGTGATAAGATTGTAAGCTTCACTGTTACAAGCCTTGCAAACAGAACAAGCGCTGTTACTGAGAATGCAGCTTCAGAAATCAGACTTGATAAGACTGCACCTGTATGGTCAGGCGATGGTATTTATGTTTCTGCAACTAACTTAGACAGAACTAAGGTTTATCCACATTCAAGTACAACAACAGTTGGAAATATAAAGATTAATAATACAATCTACTTCTATACAAAGGATAAGATTAATATTGCTGCAATTGTTAATGAAACAAATAGAAAAGAAGGTAAGGTTGACTTCTATATTGATAATGCTGGTCCTGTTGCAGAATATAAAGATGTTCTCCCTGGAATGCACACAATTTACGCAGTAGATAAAGCTGGTAACAAGTCTGAAGAAAAGATCTTCTGGGTAATTGGTGATACAGCTGGTCCTGCAAACTTTGACGGTTACATCACCTTTGCAATGCCTTCTGGTGGAGATATCTTCCGTGGCAATGCAGATACAAACAATACAAAGAATTACATTCTCAAGACAAATGCAAATCCATATCAGACAATTGTTAAACTTCCTGGTGTAACAGGCAAAGATGTCGATGTTCATGGAAATCCACGTGCAGAGCTTTCAAGATATGCAGAGTTGGACCCACAGGAAGACAAAGCTCCAATTGAATATTACGCAATTTTAACAGAAGGTTCACCAGCTGAGGACGACTGGCAGGCAATTGATAAAGGTCAATTTGCAATAAATCTTCCTCATAGCGAAGGCGAATCTAGTCCATATACAGTATTCCTTAAAGACGGTTGTGGAAACATCAGCCAATACACAATTCCTGTAAACTGGTTTGTTGATGGCAGCGTAACAATTACTCAAGTTGGTGATGAAAATATAAGCCATTCAGAAATCTATCCAAATGCGGCAAGCGAAAAACTTATAACTTATTATAATGGTGATACAACTCCACTTGTAAAACTTACAGATTATACAGATTCCTGCTATTATCCAACCGAAACTTCTCTGGTTACAGAAGATACTTCTGAGATTTCTGGCAACCACTACACTGTAAAGAGTCGAATCCTTGCCTGGGCAGATAATAATAGTCAGCCAGTCTGGTCAGACTTCTATCCAGAAGAAAGTGATTCCCGCTATTCTAATTGGGTATACTTACGTGCAAAGAATGCAGATGAAGCAAAAGCCTTGAGCATGAATCATCATTATCCAAAATATAGAGTTCTTGCAGGTAAAGAATACGCAATTTACTACATCATAGAAGACAAACTTGGAAACTACAAAATAGAAAAACTTAGAAATGCCAGTGATGATACAGAAAAGTGGATGTGGGATAATGAAGCTCCAACTATCGCAGTCGAAGAAGTTGGTGATGAAAAAACTAAAGTTAACACTATAGATGATATCAACTACTACAGCAGTAATTCTATGCTGTCCCTTGCAATTACAGACTCACAGTCCGGTATTGAATGGGATGGTGCAAGACATTATTCAGGTAATGAAGTTGCAAACAGCATAAGTGACATTATCTTTAATCTTGATAACGAGATTCGTACTATTCTTCCAAATGATAACAAGGAACTTATAATTGATGGTATCCAGGATAACGGTATTAAAGATTACACCCAGAATGTAATGCAGACTACTGTCGCTCTTAAATACAAAGATGTTGGAGCATGGGTAAAACAGACTCCACCAACCTTGCTCAGAGATTCTACAGTAAGCATTAATAGCTTTGATGGTGAATGGAGCGGAACTTCAACTTATACTTCAAGCGATACATCTGTTATAAAAGAGGATGAAGAAACAGGCGGAAAACGAATTGAAGTAAAAGCACCGCGTTCTGCAAGAAGCTTAAAGTTCAGTCTTAAAGTTAATCAGAAAAAGATTGCAGCAACTGGTGAAAGTTCAGATAATACAGAATTACTTGGTTGGATAATTACAGATTCACCAATTGCAAACTATGATTTTACAGACTTCTATTCATCATCACTTGTTGGAGACCTGATTAATAACACAGAAATTACACGAAATCTCGATAATCCTTCAGAAAACGAATATTTCTATACATATACAAAAGATGATTCAAGTCAGAAATGGGAAGAAATCGACAAGAAGACTCAGTATTTCTATGCTGTAAATAGAGCTGGACTTATCTGTCAACAGCCTATTGTTATAGCCTTTGTTGAAAACCCAGTGCCTGTAATTTCAAGCAAATCTTATGAAGAAGTAAGAACTCTGGTAGATATTAACTTTGTAAAAGACAGCACAAGAATCAAGTTTACTACAGCAAAAGACATAGATACTGAGACAGCGTTGAGGATTACAAAGTGTGAGTTCTACATTGGAGATAGTGATACTCCTGCTCTTACAAAGAACTTTACAGCTTCTCCAGTTACAGAATATATCTTACAAGGCTCTGAAGCTTCTGTAATTCCAATGCTCTCAAGAGATGAATTTAAAGTAAAACTCTACACAGCAACCGAAGAATCAGAAAAATATGGACTTTCTGATAATGAGCATTCAACTACAAATATCTGGATGTATGATGGTGGCGCACCTGTAATTAATTCTGTTACAGTTAAGAAGATAGAAAGCAGTATTGAAGGCAGCAATGCAATAGAATACTGGACAATAGAAAAAGAACCTAAGACAGCACTTTACATTAACCTTACAGAAGTTAATACCGGTGCCAAGATCTTTGATTTTGCAGGTTCTTCAATTAAGCTTAGAGAAGATACAGTATTAATCTGGAAAGGAGCAGAACTTCCAATCAGTGTTGATACAGAAGCAAATAAACTTGAAATTACAGATGACTTAAAGACAGTTGTTACAGATGAAAATGGTGGTCAGGTAATAATCAAAGATGTAAATCTTGCTACCGAAAACCGTATTAAACTTGTAATCAGCGACTTTGTAGAAAATCCTTCAGAGGCTAAGACTAATTTCCGTCTTGAAGATAATACAATTATCAATCAGTTTAAGTATGATGGAAGTGCACCAGAAGTTAATTCTGTAATTCTTAAAGATCAGGAAACTGGAAGCGGTGGAATCGTAGGTACTACTGCTGTAGGTGCCGCAGAAGACGGTTATACAGATGATGAATATATTGAAGCAAGTCTTAGCGTAAAAGCAACTTCTTCTGGTGTGTATAAGCTTACCGTAACTGGCGCAAGCTTTGATGAAACTACAAAAGTAAATGGCAAAGCAGCAGATGATGTGACAGAAGGCTTTGAAATCTCTAATAATGGAAAAACAATTACTCTCAGAACAAGTGAAAATAGCGAAAACAGAATAATCAGAGGAACATTTGATATTATAATTAATAATGTAAAACTTCCTTCTGGTGATGGAGATAAGACTGTAGGCTTTACAGTAACAAACCTTGCCGACAGAACAAGTGCAGTAACAGATTCTTCAAAATCAACAATCAGACTGGATAAGACAGCTCCTGTCTGGGTAGGTGATGGTATTTCTGTTGCCCAGAGTAATAATATTGGCGAAGAACTAAATCCATCAATTTATCCTCATACAAGTACAAGCTCAAGTGGAAACATTCATATTGATGGAAAGGTTTACTTCTATACAAAAGACACAATCAATGTAGCTGTTCATGTTTCTGATACAAATAGAAAAGACCAGAATGTTGATATGTATATTGATGATTCTTCAACTCCAGTTGCAGAATATACAAGAGTCGCTCCTGGCGACCATACAATTTACTCAGTAGACAAGGCTGGTAATAAGTCCCAAGTAAAGACCTTCCATGTAACTGGTGATACTAGAGGTCTTGAAGCTTTTGAAGGTTATGTAACCTTTGCAATGCCAGCGGGTGGAGATATTTACAGAGGAAATGCTGCAATCACAGATACTACTGGAGCCGAAACTCAAAATTATATTATCAAACAAAATGCAAAACCATATCAGATTATTGTAAAACTTCCTGGCCTAGCTGCAAGTGATGTTGATGTTCATGGAAATGCAAGAACTGCACTTGGAAGATTTGCAGAATTAGATCCATTGGCAGATAAAGCTCCTCTTGAATATTATGCATTCTCGACTGACGGCACACAGAACTGGCAGCCAATTGGTAATGGCGTGATTACAATCAATCTTCCTCAAGATGATAAAGCTGTGGCAAGTCCATACACTGTATATTTTAAAGATGGTTGTGGAAACATAAGTCAGTATAAAGTTCCTGTACAGTGGACTATAGACGGAAGTATTAGAACTAAAGAAGAAGGTGCTGGAGAGACTATAGATAGCGCTACAGTATTTGTTGATGAATTAAAGGATATTACTTATTATACAGGCCAAACTACGCCAGTTGTTAAACTTACCGGCTACAATGACTACTGTTACTATCCAAATATTGCTGCTTCTTATGAAAGTACAGCAGAAACCCAGGATTATACTGTAAAGAGCCGTATCCTTGCATGGCCAAATACTTCTACAGAACCTGGTAAGAGCGATTTCTACTCTACTTCAATAGATGAAAGCCGCTTCTCTCCTTGGGTATACCTTACTCTTAAAGAGCAGGGTGACAATGTTCCTATGACTCATAATTACCCATATTATGATACAAGTGCTGCTTATAAGCTTTATTACATTGTAGAAGATAAACTTGGAAACTATACAATAACTCAACTTATAAATACAGTCGGTGGTAAAGTCGGACTTACAGATAACCGTTATGAAATAAAACAGTCAGAAACTTCGCTCTGGATGTACGATGTTACAAATCCTAGAATTGAACTTACAATGGCTGCTAACGTTAATACAATAGAGGGCAAAAACTATTATAGTGATATTTCTACCCTTGCTTTGGATACAATTGATGAACAGTCAGGTATCAGATACGATGGTACAGAATATTACACTGCTTCAAGCCAATATGAAAATAATGATAACGTTAAGAAAGTTTCTTACACAATCCGCAACGAAGCTTATTCACTTAGAGGAATTGCCCCACACGATATTCAAGCCCAGAATAATGGTTCACTCAAAATTAATGGAATTACAGACTATGTAGGTAATGTAATGCCTGATTCAGATGCACTTGAATATAAGGGCACTAGTGAATGGGTAAAACAGACAGCTCCAACATTACTTTCTTCTGATACAGCAAGTATTGTTACTTACGATGGAAGTTGGAATGGTACTTCAGATTATACTTCACGCGATACTTATGTTTTGTCTAGCGACACCGCAACTGGTGGAACAAAAGTTTCTGTAAAATCACCTCGTTCTGTAACAAGCCTAACCTTGGGATTAAAGGTTAATACTTCAGATGATGCAGATTTACTTGGCTGGATAATCACAGATTCACCAATTGCATACTCTGCTTTTGAAGACTTCTATTCATCATCACTTGTTGGAAGTTTAATCAATAATACTGAAATTACCCGAAATAGAAACAATACGACAGAAAGTGAATATTACTATACCTACAGAAAGTCAGATTCAAATCAGAAATGGGAAGAAATCGGCAATAAGATACAGTATTTCTATGCAGTAAATAGAGCAGGGCTTATCTGCCGACAGCCAATTGTTATTGAGTTTGTAGAAAACCCAGTACCTGATATTTCAGAAAAGATTTATACAGAAGTTCGACAGTTTAACGACGTAAACTTTGTAAACGAAAACACAAGAATTAAGTTTAAGTCGAACCGCGACAGCAAAAATGTTTATGTTCCAATTACAAAGATTGAGTTCTATATTGGAAACTTAGCAAGTCCTGCACTTACGAAAGACTTTACTTCATCTCCTGTTACTGAGTATACACTTACAGCAGAAGAGCCTGATGTAATTCCAATGCTTACCAGAGATAAACTTTGGGTAAAACTGTATACACAAACAGAAGAATCAGCTAAATATGAATTAACAGATACAGCACAAGGTTATGCTGCAAGCAATAAATGGACCTTCGATAATGGTTCTCCTATAATCAATCATATTAGAGTAGAAAACATAATAAGCAGTATAGAAGGCAGCAATGCTATAGAATACTGGACAACAGAAGCTTCAGCCAAGACTTCACTCTATGTTGACATTACAGAAACAAATACAGGTGTAAAGATATTTGATTTTGCAGGTTCTACAGTAAAACTTAGAGATGATACTAAGTTAATCTGGCAGGGAAATGAACTTCCAATTGACGTTGATGTAGATGCAAATCGTCTTACAATTACAGATGATTCTCAGGTAATTGTAACTGAGACAGAATACGAAGAAGCAGAAATCAAAAATATAGACCTTGTTTCTGCTCCTGATTCAAACCGCGTAAATCTTGTAATTATAGACTATGTAATGAATGAATCTTCTGCAAAAACTAACTTTAAGTTAGATGATGATACAGAGATTATCCTCTTCAAATACGATGGTGATACTCCACGTGTTAATTCCGTAATTCTTAAGGATCAGGAAACTGGAAGTGGCGGTGTAGTAGGTTCTACAGCCGTAGGTGCAGCAGAAGATGGTTATACAGATAATGAATATATTGAAGCGACTGTAAATGTTAGAGCAACTGCATCAGGTGTATATCAGATTACTGTAACAGGTGCAAGCTTTGATGAAAATACAAAAGTAAACGGCAAGACTGCAAGCGATTCTACAGAAGGTTTTGTAGTTTCTGCTGATGGCAGTACAATTACTCTTAAAACCAGTGGCAACAGCGAAAACCGAATAATCAGAGGAAGCTTTAATATTGTAATAAATAATGTAAAACTTCCTTCTGGTGATGGCGATAAGACTGTAAGCTTTACTGTTACAAGCCTTGCAAACAGAACAAGTGCTGCTAATGGTTCTTCTATCAGATTGGATAAGACTCCGCCTGCTTGGGGTGGCGACGGAATTTTTGTTGCAGATAGCAATGCTCAGAGAGCAAATGGCACAACAACGATTTATCCTCACACAAGTACAAGTGCAAGCGGAAACATTAAGCTTGATGGATTTGTTTATTTCTATACACAGGATACAATCAACATTGCTGCTGATGTTTTTGATAGAAACCGAAAGGTAAATGGAAGCGACACAGAGCAATTTAAGGATTTGTACATTGATGATTCAACTCTTCCAGTTTCAGAATATACAAACGTAGCACCTGGTGAACATACAGTTTACGCAGTAGACCGGGCTGGTAATAAATCTGAGGTGAAGACTTTCTATGTAGTGGAAGATACAAGTGAACCTGCTGATTTTGACGGTTATATAACCTTTACAACTGGCGGAAATATCCATAGAGAAAATCTTCCAACTGGAACAACAAAAAATTATGTAATTAATGAAGTTGCAGATTCAGCTGACCCATATAAACTTATTATCAAGCTTTCTGGAGTAAGCACTTCTGATAATGATGTAGATGGAAATGCCTGTGAAGTGGCTTCAAGATACGCAGAACTTTCTTCTCTTACAACTTCGTCTATCATAGAATACTATAAGATTACTGGTGATACAGTAAATGATGAAGAAAACGTTAATACAGACTGGATTTCTCTCTTGGGAACAAACGGCGATATTACAGTTAATTTACCAAAGCACAGACATTGTGCACCTATTACAATCTGGCTCAAGGATGGTTGTAGCAACGTTCATTCTGAACTTATAGATGTAAGCTGGTATGTTGATAATGCAATTGGTCTTGGCGGATTAGGCGTAACTCTTGGAAGTCCATTATTCAAAAATGAAGCAAAAGATTATGGAAAAGGAATTACCTATTATAAAGTAGATAATAATGGGGATACACCTCAGCTTACCCTTACTGGTTATAATGAAACCTGTTATTATCCAAATATTGCTGCTTCTGTTGCAAGCACAAGTGTAACAAGTAATTATTCTGTAAAGAGCCGCGTACTTGCCTGTCCAAGAGATGGTTCAGAACCTAGCCCGGCAGACTTTAAGTCAGCAGCAATTCCTGCTACACAACGCTCTGAATGGCTCTATCTCACACTTAAAGATTCAACGGATATTCCGGCAATGCCTCATAATTATCCAAAATATGATAATGCCGCACATAACATAGAGGCATACACCCTCTGGTATTATGTAGAAGATAAGCTTGGAAACTACGCAATAACACAGCTTACAAATGGTATAAATGCAAATGGTACAAGTGAACTCTGGATGTATGATGTTACACCGCCTGCAATTACAGTAGAAACTGCTGATAAAGTAAATACTATAACTACAGCTGGAATTAACTATTACAGCGATAATTCAACACTTTCATTGACTATCCGCGATACTCAGTCTGGTATTAAGTGGGATGGTTCTAAAGATGCCAGCGGTAACCAGATTATCCGTTCTGGTTTGGAAGTTGAAAATGAATTGAGCGGAATTATCTATCATCTTGATATATGGGATCCAACAGACATTACAAATGGTTCTGGTTCACTCAAGATTAATGGTTTGTACGACTTTGTCGGAAATGTAATGCCAGATACAGAAGCTCTCAGATACAACAATGTCGGCAACTGGATTAAACAGACTGCTCCTACATTGGGTGCAGACAGTTCAGTCAGAGTAAAAGATAATTTTATTGGAAGAGCAAACGGTACAGAAAACTATACATCACAAGTTACAACCGCCGCAGATACAACAAAGACAATCAGAGTTAAGGCTCCACGTTCTGTAACAGGCTTAACCTTTGCCCTTAAAGTAACTACAGATGTAGAAGACTTACTCGGTTGGGTAATCAGAACTACTCCTCTTGAAGACTTTGAAACCTTCTATGCTGCTGACCGAAGTGATATAAACACTACACTCAGAAGAAATGCAGATGATGAATATGAATATACTTATTCTAAGCCAGAAGGTGTTAAGTGGGAAGATACAGATACTCATAAGCAGTACTTCTATGCTGTAAATAGGGCAGGACTTATTTGTCATAAACCAATTATTGTAGAGTTCCTTGCAAACCCTGAACCTGTTATAACAGGCACAGTTTTCTCTAATGTTGTTCCTCTTAATGATACAAACTATTTGAACTCAGAATCTACAATTGTATTTACAACAAATGTTTCTAGTGCAAGCCATCCTCTTACTAAAATTGAGGTTAGCTACGGAGAAGCAACTACAGCAATGACTACAGTAACTTATGATTCAGCTTCAGATGTAACATTGGATAGCATTTATAATAGAACAAATAATACAGTTTCTCTGCCATCAAGTCTTACTCAGAATCTTAACAACAGTATAATGACAGTAAAACTTTATACTGCTACAGAAGAGTCAAGCAATCAGCTTTCATTGTCAGATGCTACTCACCCTGCAACAAATGTCTGGATGTACGATAATGATGAACCTGTAATTAATTATATTCAGGTTAGAAATATTGACAGTGCAATCGAAGGAAGCAATGCAGAAGAATATTGGACAAAAGAAACTTCACCTCAGACTGCACTTTACATTAATCTCATCGATACAAATACTGGTGCAAAGACCTTTGATTTTGCAGGTTCTTCAATCAAGCTTAGAAGTGATACAGTATTAAACTGGAATGGAAGAGATTTGTCTGGAGATGACTTAATTATTGATACAATTGCAAACCGCCTTACAATTTATGATGACGGAAAAACAGTTAGAACTCCTGCAAGTGGTGGAATCATAAGGCTCACAAATGTAGACCTGGCTGTAGAAAATACAGTAAATCTCAAGGCTTCTGACCTTGTATTAAATGAATCGGAAAGCAAGACAAACTTTATCATTCAAGATAACACAGCAATTAGCTTGTTTAAGTATGATTACAACACACCAACTGTTAATTCTGTTGTTTTAAGAGATCAGGAAGTTGGAACAGGCGGAATTGTTGGAACAACGCAGGTTGGAGCAGCGGAAGACGGTTTTACAGATAATGAATATGTTGAAGCCACTGTAAACGTAACCGCAGTTGCAACTACAGAGCATCCTTCTTCTGGTATATTTAAGATTACGGTTGATGGTGCAAGCTTTGACAATACAATTGACCATCCGATTACAGTAAACGGTAAGTCTGAAAATGATGAAACAGAAGGTTTTGTAATTTCAGCAGATAAGAAAACAATTACCTTTAAGACAAGCGGAAATACAGAAAACAGAATAATCAGAGGAACTTTTGACCTTGTAATTTACAACCTCCTGCTGGATAATCCAGATACAGATGGTGACAAGTCTGTCAGCTTTACTGTAACAAGCCTTGCAAACAGAACAAGTGATGTTACAGATAATGCAAGATATACAATCAAACTTGATACAGTAGCTCCTAGTTGGGAAGGTGATGGTATTTTTGTTGCAAGCAGCAATAACATAAACGGTGAATTAAATCCATCAATTTTCCCTCATGAAAGCACAAGTGCAAACGGAAACATTCATATTGGCGATGTAGTTTACTTCTATACAAAAGATTCAATCAATATTGCGGCAGCTATTTCTGATGACAACAGAAAAGTAAATAATATAGATTTGTACATTGATGATTCAACAACTCCTCTTGATGAATATACAAATGTTCTTCCTGGCGACCATACAGTTTATTCAGTAGATAGAGCAGGTAATAAGTCTCAAGTAAGAAACTTCCATGTAACCGGCGATACAAGCGGACTGGAAGATTATGAAGGCTATGTAACTTTTACAATGCCAGCAGGCGGAAAGATTTACCGTGGAAATGCAGATACAAACTCTACAAAGAATTATGTAATTAAGCAGAATGCAAATCATTATCAGATAATTGTTAAGCTTAATGGTGTAACTACTTCTGATAAAGATGTTCACGGAAATAACCGTACAGTCCTTGAGAGGTTTGGAGAACTTGATCCACAGACAGATAAGGCACCGGTAGAATATTATGCATTCTCTACAAATGGTACAAAAGACTGGCAGCCAATTGGTAACGGCGTGATTACAATCAATCTTCCTCTGGAAGACAGGTCAACAGTTACTCCTTATACAATCTATCTTAAGGATGGTTGTGGAAACGAAAGTTCTTATACAGTTCCAGTAAATTGGCGCGTAGATGGAAGTATTACTCTTGGCGGTAAGACTTTAAGCTCTAGCTCACTTTATGTTAATACTGCAAAGGGTATAACTTATTACAAAGATAATGCTTCTAATGAAACCCCTGTAGTTACTCTTACAAACTTTTATGACAGGTGCTATTATCCTAACGATAATGATGTAAATGCTGGAGTTAATCAGTCAGAAAGTAAATATACATTAAAGAGCCGAATTCTTGCCTGTCCAAATGATTCAACAACTCCATCAAGAAATGATTTCTACTCAGAAACAATAGAAAACAATGAACCAAGCCGCTTTACTCCTTGGTCATACCTCACACTTAAAGATGCAGATGATTTTGAAACATTCAGTATGGCTCATAATTATCCTAAGTATGAAGTAGGCAGCAATGGTGCATACAAGCTTTTCTATATCGTAGAAGATACACTTGAAAACTATATAATAGTTCTGCTCGAAAATGATGAAGGCGGCTTAGTTGCTACTGGTGATGATTCTTATGAAACACAAACTGTTTCACCGGCACTTTCACTTTGGATGTATGATAATACTTCTCCAACAATAACAGTAGAAGAAGTTGCCAATACAGCAACAAAGGTAAACACTGTAGATAATATCAACTATTACAGCAGTAATTCTAAACTTTCTTTGACAATAGCAGATACTCAGTCTGGTATTGAATGGGATGGTTCATTGCATTACACAGGTAATTATGTTCAAAACAGCAAGCCTGGAATTATTTTTGAGCTTGATAATGAGCTTCGTACTATTATTCCAGACAGTGATAAAAAGCTTATAATTAATGGCACAAATGATAATGGTACAAGAGACTATGTCCAGAATGTAATGCAGAATACAGAACTAATATATAATAGTGTAGGAGAGTGGGTAAAACAGACTGCTCCTACATTACTTAGTAGTTCTACAGAGCCTGCTGTAAGCATTAATAGCTTTACTGGAGACTGGGATGGTTATTCAACTGATAATTTAACCTATGATTCAGTAGATACTTCAACTGTAGTTGATGATGAAACCGGTGGAAAGAGAATTAAAGTAAAAGCTCCTCGTTCTGCAACAAGCTTAAAGTTCAGCCTTAAGGTTAATCAGAATAAGATTGCTCCAGACGGAAGTTCAACACCTGATAATACTGATTTGCTTGGCTGGATAATTACTGGTGAAGCAATTGATAGTGATGATTTTGCAGATTTCTATTCTCGTGAACTTATTGGTGTTGGCGAAGGAAAAATCGATAATACAAATATCACTCGAAACACAGCAAATGCTGACCAAAACGAATATTTCTATACTTACACTAAGTCAAATACAACAGATAAATGGGAAAATATTTCTAACAAGCTTCAGTACTTCTATGCCGTAAACAAAGCCGGTCTTATTTGTCACGAGCCTATTGTAATTGAGTTTATAGAAAACCCTGTGCCGGTAATCAATTCTAGAGAATATAATGATGTAACTTACTTTGAAAATAACGTAAACTATATCAAAGGTTCTTCTTGGATTAAGTTTACAAGTGCAAAGGATATTGCCCCTACAACAGACTTGAATATTACAAAGGCTGAGTTCTATGTTGGTGATGCAACTGAACCTGCTCTTACAAAAGACTTTACTTCTAATCAGGTTCATGAATATACATTGGATACAAATGCTCAGACAAACGGAACTGATGGCACAGCATTATTATCAACTCTTTCTGAAGAAACTTTAAGAGTAAAACTTTACACAGCAACCGAAGAATCTGAACCTTATGTACTGACAGATACTGCACAAGGCTATGCTTCAAGTAACAAGTGGACTTATGATAACGATAAACCTGAAATTAAAGAAATCTTTATTAAGGGAATTAAGGAAGCAACCACTTCTGATGCAAGTGCTGTAGAATACTGGTCTACTGGTACAGCTCTTACAGACCTCTACATTACATTAAAAGAAGAAAACTCTGGTGTTAATGTATTTGATTTTACAGGTTCTACAATCAAGCTTACAGCTGATTCACAAATGTATGTTCTTGCAAATAAAGAGGATACCGAAGGAACTTCAGTTGCAACTACAACAGGGGATGTAACTGTCGATACAGACTACAATACATTTATAATCAATAAGTTTAGTCAGGCAATCAGAGATACAGACGGCGAAGATGTGCTCGTTAAGATTACAAATGTTCAGCTTGTTTCTGCAAGTCCTGATACGGCATCTTCTAGACCGGACAACAAAGTTAATCTTAAGCTTGTAGATATTTCAACAAAAGAATCCGATTCAGAAAATCCAATTCATTCACGATTTGCATTGGATGATACAACTACTACACTTGAACCAAAAACATGGATTAACGGATTTAATTATGAATCTGAAAATCCTGTAGTTACAATGCCACGTGAAAATGGTGATGAAAATGGAGCATCTATATTATTAAGTGACCGTCATAGCGTTCAAGATTCTAACAACTTTAATATTCCAGTAGATCCTCAGTTCACTAACGAAAGATATGTAAATGCAAACTTTACTGTTGATACAGGAGAATCTGGAATTACTTCGCTTACAGTAACAAATGCAATTTTTGACGGAACTACACTTATTAACGATCATTTATACAGTCATACAACAGATGGCTTCGATATTTCAGAAGATGGTCATACAATCACCTTTAAGAATAATAAGGTATATAAAGGTGATTCCCTTGATATAGAAATTAAGAATCTTTATTTGACAGAAGAAGATGATGGAGTAAAGACTGTAAGTTTAACTGCAACTAATAAGGGTAATAAGGCAAATGCCGCTGTATATGATACAATTACACTTGATACAGTAGCTCCAGTTTGGAATACAGCAGGATCAGGTCTTTACACAACTCAGACTTTGAAAACAATTTATCCTCGTTCTTCAGATGGAACAGAAAAAGTATACGGCTTTATTTCAGACTCATCGGTAAATCAGAATAATACTGTTTTCTTCTATACAAAGGGTGATGATTCAGAAACTTCTGGTGTTATAGAAAATCAGCTACAGCTTTATGTAGATGTAACAGAATCAAATCTGCCTGCAAATCATATTTTCTTTATAGCAATTCCTGATTCAATAGTAGAAAACAGTGAATCAAGTACTGCCTATAAAGCAACATCTTCTGCAAGTGTAACAGGAACTGACAGATATCCAAATCTTGCCTTAACTCCTACAGCTAACTGTTCATTTACAGTTTATGTAGTTGATAAGGCAGGAAATAAGACTGTATCAGATAAATCATTCACATTGATTAAAGATGCAAGTGCACCTTCTGCTGATGTATTAAGAGATTACATTACATTTACAAAAGCTATGGATTCAGAAGGTACTCCTGTAGGTCAGGTATTGCGTTCTTCTTCTACTGAATACAGCATTAAGCAGTTTGCAGAAAATGATGGAATTGAACCTTACAAGATTTTTGTAAAACTTGATTCTGGTGTAACAACTTCTGATGAAAAGATTGATGGTAACGCTTACACAACTTCTTCAAGTGCTTTCTCTGAACTTTATAGAAGTTCATCAGAGGGAATTAACTCACTTTATGATTCAACAAAAGCTCCAATTGAATACTTTGCAATTACAGAAGCAGAAATTGACGAACAAGGAAACGTAACTTCTTACCCGGCTCCATCAAGTAATTCTGAATTATGGATCAAATTGCTTGATATGGACACACAGGAAAAGACTGTAAATGGAAAACTCAAAGTAACTGGCAATGGAATAATTACAATCAAACTTCCTAAGACTCAGACTTGTAATCCTATCGTTATTCATTTCAAGGATGCTTGTGGAAACATTTCTTCTATAAATACTGGTATAAAGTGGAATGTTGACGGTGAAATCGGTGAAGGTAAGTATGCAATTAAGTTTAACAATTCTGACGTTGATTCTGTTGAAGCTACAGATAATACAGCTCATGTTGTAGTTCATCACCCTTACACTGTTGATGAGGATAACGGTTCTGTAACAGACGCTGGCGGTATGGCTATAAATAATGGAGTTACTTACTATAATAATACTGGAAGTCCAAAACTTGTTCTTAAATATACAGACAGTTGTTACTGGCCAACAGGTACATCAGTATCTTCAACCGTATATTCATTGCGAGGTCGTCTAATTGCATGGAACGAAAATGCGGCTCCTGAATATTCTGACTTCCTTGACTTGGATACAAACCCAAGAAGACTTTGGGCAAAAGCTTGGAACGAAGTTATAACTGACGAAGCTGATCAGCCTGGCGTTAGAATTGAGTTTGATTTACCTAAAGATATTCCAGCTGATGCGACAATAACAGGTTCTTCAAATACAGAGCCTTACGAACTCTGGTATGTAGTAGAAGATGCCGTTGCAAACTACAAGATTATGCAAGTTAAGAACAGAGTTTCTGATTCTGCGGATGATGTAACAAAGTGGATGTTTGATAATACGTCGCCAACTCTTGACCAGGCAGATGAAGTTTCATTTGAAAGAGTAAATAAGGATGGCTCAAATTACTATTACAGCACTAACTCAAAAACAACTTATACAATCAGAGATGATAGAGCGGGTGTTACAACAAATAGTGAGCTCATAGCAAGTGGAAGCGATACAGCTTCTAAACGCGAAGCAACAACAACAGACAAGCAGATTAGTTTGATGTCTGTAGGTTCACCGTCTGGAAGTTCAGATATCAGACCGTATGTTGACGTTACAGATATTATTGGAAATGTTTCAAGACTTTATCTTACTGCAAATGGTACCTGGATTCAGCAGAATACTCCAACACTTGTAGACAATAACGCTGGATTTACTGGAACAAAAGGAAGCGAAAACGTAACTGCTCTTACAACAGAAAGTGGTCGCTTCTATGTAACAAAATCTGGAAGTACAGATGATGGTATAGTAAATACTGTAATGGCAGAACGTGCTATTACGTCTGTAGAAACTACATTGAATGCAGTTCAGACAAAGAAAGCTTTGCCTAATGATACAGATGTAACTGATGATACAGAATTGCTTGGTTGGGTTGTCAGTGATACTCCTTTGAATAATACAGACTTGAATGCATTCTATTCTAATTCTGATATAAATGTTTCTGCTGATTCAACTTATAGTTCAGTAGCAAGTGTTACCCAAGCAGAAAGTACATTTACTTTTGCCAAAGGTACTTCGTCACAAGCTAGAACTTGGTTTGATTGGTTTGGTACTTACATCAATTCAAACGAAACAACAAAATATAAGTATTTCTATGCTGTAAATAAGGCCGGACTTATCTGTCAGAAACCTGTAAAAGTAACATTTGCAGAAAATCCTATTCCAGCAATGGCAACTCAGACCTATAACAATCAGGTTTATAAGTTTGATGGAATTGATAAAAACTTCTTGAATGCAAGTTCATCAATTGCTTTCACAACAAATAAATACACAGATAATACTGATGTACTGCTTACAAAAGCTGAGTTCTATATTGAAAATAATTCAACTCCAGCCCTTACTGAAGATTTTAGTGAAGCTCCTGTTAATACTTATACATTGCTTCCTGCTAATACAGTTGCACTTAGAGGTCTTTCTGACAATACCCTTACTGTAAAACTTTACACTGCAACTGAAGAATCAGATAAATATCCACTTACAAAAACAGGATATTCTACTTCAAACAAGTGGACTTATGATGACCTTGCTCCGGTAATCAATTACATTAAGATAAACAATATAAATAGTGGTATTGAAGAAACAAATGATGAAGAATACTGGGCAACAGAAACTTCACCTCAGACAGAACTTATTATCAAACTTACAGAAACAAATACTGGTGTAAGAGTATTTGATTTTGACGGTTCTTCTATCAAGCTTAGAAGTGACACTGTATTGCGCTGGGCTGGTTGGTCTGGAGGAGAATTGTCTGGTGCAGAGCTTACAATTGACACAACAGCAAATAAACTCACTATCAAGAATTCTATAAATACAATTACAACAAGTTCTACAGGAAGCGAAGTAACAATCCATAACGTAGACCTTGTAAGAGATACAGATAATGAATCTGAAAATAAAGTTACACTTGTTGTTTCTGACCTTGTAACAAATGCCTCTACAAGCAAGGAAACCTTCAAACTTGGAGACAGTGATACAGAAATCTCTATGTTCAAGTATGATACTGGTACTCCAAGTATTACTTCTGTAGTTCTCACAGACCGTGCAACAGGTGACGGTGGAGCAGCGGAATCAGACTTTACTAACGAAGAATATGTAAATGCTACAGTTAATGTTACTGCAACTTCATCAGGTATATATCAGATTACTGTAACTGGTGCAAGTTTTGATAATTCTACAACTGTAAGTGTAAATGATTCAGCGTTAAATTTCAGTCTTTCTAATGAAAACAGAACAATTACTCTCAAAACAAGTGATAATAAGAACAAAATCCTCAGAGAAACATTCACTATTACAATTAATAATGTTCTTCTGCCATCTGGTGATGGAGATGGAAGTAAGAACGTAAGCTTTACTGTAACAAGCCTTGCAAATAGGACGAGTCCAACAGCAAGTAAATCAATCACTCTCGATAGACTTAGTCCTGTCTGGTTGTATGATGGTGTTTATGTAGGAACAGGCAATACTTCTGCTACAATTTATCCACACTCAAGCACAAATGAAACAGGAAACGTTAAGATTGGAAGTCAGAATTATAATAATGTTTACTTCTATACAAAAAATCGCATCAATATTGCAGCTGCTGTAGAAGAAATAAATAGAAAGTCTGGTAACGCTGATTTGTATATATATAGTGAAGGCAATGCACCAGAACTTGTTTCTAAGGTTTCTAAGTTTGATAATGTTGGACCTGGTAATTACACAATTTACGCAGTTGATAGGGCAGGTAACAGATCTAATCCGTTGACTTTCCATGTAGTAGGGGATACAACAGCTCCTGCAGCATTCGAAGGTTACGTAACATTTGCAATTCCTTCTGATGGCAATATTTACAGAGGAAATGCTCCTACGGTTGAAGGTGAAAACAGCACTCAAAATTACGTCATCAAGCAGAACTCAAGCTCTGATCTTGAATATAAGATAATCACAAAGCTTGGTGGAGTAACGACATCAGATATAAAAGTAGATGGAACTGCTCGTTCAGCACTCAGCGGATATGCAGAACTCAATGTACAGACAAGTGCTTCACCAATTGAGTATTATAAGATTTCCGGTGATTCAGTAACTGGTACAGGAACCTTAAATACAGACTGGATTGAAATGCCTGGCGACCACACAATTACAGTAGCTCTGCCAAAAACTCGTGATTGTTCTAATATTACAATAGAGCTCAAAGATGGTTGTGGAAATATAAGTTCTTATACTCTTCCTATAAACTGGAAGGTAGATAATGGTATAACACTTGGTGGAAAAGAGCTTGGTTCAGATTTGTATCTGAATATCTCTAAGGGAATTACTTATTACAAAGGAGATACAACACCTGTTATTTCTCTTACAGGCTTTGATGATTCATGTTACTATCCAAATATAGAAGAATCCACTGTAAGTACTACAACAACATCGGATTATACATTAAAAACACGTGTACTTGCATGGCCAAATAATTTAACAGTACCAGAACGAGATGATTTCTCTTCATCTTCAATAGATTCAACTCGCTTCTCACCTTGGTCATACCTTACTCTTAAACAAGCTGGTGATACAGTTACAATGACTCATAACTATCCTAAGTATAGCGTGGAAAATGGCAGTGAATACAAACTGTACTACATTGTAGAAGATAAGCTTGGAAATTATAAAATCGAACAGATTAAGAGTGGTTCAGATGAGCTCTGGATGTGGGATAATACAGCACCAACAATTAGCGTCGTTTCAATTGAAACATCACCTTCTATAAATATAAATACTGTAGGTGAAACTAACTATTACAGTGAAAGTTCAAAACTCAAATTGAATGTTACAGATACTCAGTCTGGTATTAAGTATGATGGTGTTTCAACTAATTCTGGTAATGATGTTTTGAATAACAAGATAGTTGATTATCCTCTTACAAGTGTAGTTCCAAATGCATCCAATCAGATGATAATCAGCGGAATTAAAGATTATGTTGAAAATACAATGGGTGAAACTGGTCCGCTTTCATATAATGGAAAGTCAAATTGGATAAAACAGACTGCACCTGCACTTGCAAGTGAAAATCCTATAGTTATAGCATCAGGAATAAAAGATGAAACTTTAGGCAGACAGTCTGTTTATACATCATCACTTTCTTCAATGGATAATGGCAGCAAGAAACTTACAGTAACTGCACCTCGCTATTACACAAGCCTTACCATAAACTTAAAGGTTGATACTACAGATAATGAAGACTTACTTGGCTGGATAATCAGTCCATCTGCACTTACAAGCTTTGAGAACTTCTATGATTCATCACTTGTTGGCAGCACAATTACTGCTCCTACAAAAGTTACAACTAATACATATAGCTATACTTACAACAAATCTGATTTGAACGCTAGGTGGGAAGTTACGGCCACACAGTACTTCTACCCGGTAAATAAGGCTGGTCTTATCTGTCAGACTCCGATTATTATTGAGTTTGCAGAAAACACTGTACCAGAAATTTCTGGAAGTGTAACTTATACAAATATCCAAACTGCAAATGATGCAAACTATATAAAGACAGATAAGTATACTAATGCTTCTACTGTTGATGTTGTAGATAGGTCAAGTATAACGTTTACAACTAGCACAGCTGTTGCTAATATCAAGTTGATAAGTGGTAGCATCTCAGAGAATTTCCAGACCGTAAACTATCAAACTGACACAAATACATATACTATTGTTCCAAGTCAAGCTTCTTGGAGTAGTCTTGCAAATGCAAAACTTACTATTATTCTTTCTACAGCAAATGAAGATTCAGATTTAATCTATCTTACAAAGAGCAAGACAGGTGGCTGGACATATACTGAATCAGAAGCAACTGATAACTGGACTTATGATGCTACAAGACCTGACTTTACAATTAATGCAGTAAAAGATTCTGATGATGATAGCGAAGCTGTTTTGACGGGTGAAACGTATTTTGTTAAGAGTGCTACAAATAATGCTGCAAAAGTAACATTCAGTAATGAAGCAGCTGATAAAGCAAGATATGAATATAAGCTTTCGTCTGCTTCAAACTGGTCAACATTAGATTCACCTTATCATTTGCCAGTTACAACAACAGCACAGACTTATGATATTCGTGTTGTAGACTTTGCTGGTAACCCAAGTGAAGCACAGTCTATAACTGTTCAAAAGGATGTTATAGCTCCAGCAGGTAGCATTGCACTTTCTTATAAATATGGTGATGTTGCAGTAACTGAGCCTAAGATTAATACATCATCTTCTGGTAATTCTACAACGGTTTACTTCAATTCAACAAGCGTTGATAATGTTACCTTTACAGCTTCTGTAACGGATGTTGGAGTTGGTTTAGCGTCTCCATATTATTTATCTTACAAACTTAAAACTGATTCTGGTGCTTGGAGCAGTGAATCATCTGTAAACGGAAATGCATTTACAAGCTCTCTTGTTGTAAATCATATTTACGAATATGAAGTATATGTAAAAGATGCGCTTGGTAATTCTACAACATATACATATACTTTCAATGGTAAGTTGCCAGAAGTAACTGATGTTAATTATACACCAGGTACGAACACAACTCTAAACAATAATACATTCTTAATTTCTGACGAAACTGTTAATACTATTTACTATAATCCAGCTGAAGTTACTGGTAATCTCAGTTTTACAGCAAACGGTACAGATGCTGCTGGAAGCAGTTCCGTTTCATTCTTCTATACTGTAGACTCTGAAACAAGCGAAACTGGTTTAACAAGTACAGGTACTTTGAATATTCCTGTATCAGATTCATCTGGAAAGATTTATAAGCTTTGGGTTAAAGACGGTATTGAAAACAAGAAACAGATTGCTTCTTATGTATTCAAGACTGTAGATTATGACTTAAAGAAAGACAGTTCAGCTGTGACTGGCGATAATAATTATAGAAATGATGGCACAGAAGCTTCACCAAAGCTTTTCTATAATAAAGACAAAGTAAATCAGCTTGTTCTTAAGGCTTCTGGCTCTTTAGGTGATGGTTTACCGATACTTTATACAAGAGAAATAAGCTTAACTGACAGCAGCCAGATTGAAAATGCAATAGCGATTACTTCAAATACAATTTCTCTCGTAAGTGAGAATGCAGCTATCCATAAGAAATATCAGATTGTTGCAAAGGATTCTTCTAACAATTATCACGTTCTGAAGACTATTGAAGTTGATGGACGTGCTCCAAGTGGAACAATCTCATTTACTCCAGTGACAGGTACTCAAATGACAGGTAGTGTTCTTAATAATAACACAATCTACTTTAAGTCTGGTACAGGCAATGTAACTTCAATCACACTTACAAATGGCTCAGATGTAAAAGATGCTGCTGGAAACTCTGTTACTGCTGCAACAAATGCACTTGAATTGTATTTGAACTCAGTTGCGGATGCAAACAAGTTGACTGTTACAGATGGAATCTTCAGTGTTACTTGTCCTACATCTGCAAATAGTTATACTGGAACCTACAGTATTATTGCAAAGGATGCTCTCGGAAATCAGTCAACATTGGCTACCTTTACTCTAAATGGTGCTGGTCCATCTGTAGCAGCTTCTGATGTAACTTATGCATATACTTCAAATACCAGTGGTTCTACAGTATTGAGTGCTACAAATATAGAAAATTATGTTGATGAATCAGGTACAACAAAATACTACAATGCAAGTCAAGTTAAGGGATTCAAAGTTAGTTTAGCAAATGTAGTTGGACAGGGTGTTACAATCACTAAATCTGTTACAAAGAATGGTACAACAACAACTTCTTCTGATGGAATCACAGGTTCTCAGTCAACTGGATATACAGTAGTATTCCCTCTGGCTGCGGATGAATCTACTTGTAAGGTAATTGCAACTGATGTAGTTGGAAATAATAAGACACTTGCAACTTATCAGCTTAATGGTAAGTCAATTGAAGGAAGCATTGCACCTGTGACCGAAACTGGTAAATCATACTATAGTGCAGCTGCAAATCCTACTACAGTTTTAGGTACTGTTTATTATAAAGCAGGAATATCTTCGCTTAAATTTGAAACATCAGGATTAAGTGCTGCAAACGGTAGTTCTGTAAGTCTTTGGCTCGAAGGTTCAGATTCAGCATTTGTACCAAATCAGGCTGCAACGGGTAATTTTGACTTATCATACCTTACAACAGAGCAGGGAACACCTGAAAATCGTAAGATTATAGCAAAAGATTCTATTGGAAATACTAAAGAGTTCACATTTACTTTCAACTGTAATGCACCGAGTGGAACTATAGCACCGGCAACTGCAACAGGTGTCGCTGCTGATGGAAATACCGTTTACTTTAATTCAACAAGTGTAACTTCAATTGCGTTTACAAATAGTGTAACAGATGCAAGGGGAAATACGGTTACAAAATTCTACTTGGATGAAGTTGATGAATCGAATGAATTAACTTACGAAAATAGTAAAGTTAGTGTTGATTGTCCAAATAATAGTACTCATACAAATGATTATACTATTATTGCTGTTGATGATTTTGGAAATCAGTATACATTGCCAATACTCACACTCAATGGTGCTGGACCAGATGTAACAAATGCAACTTTCGCTCATGTTCTTTCTAAAGAAGGTACTGCAAAAGATAGTGGTTATTATATATCCGGAAATACTATCTATTATGATAAAGATGAAGTTGATAGTCTTACAATTACGGTATCTGGTATAACCGGTTATAGTGTATCTGTTTCATCGGAGAACGCAACTGTATCAGGAAATTCTTGTACATTTACTCTTCCAAACACTGGAACTATGTCTGCTACGTATAAAATAAGAGCAACAGATGGTGTTGGAAATACAAAATTAGCAGGTGAGTTTATCGTAAATGGAAATGGTAGTGCAGTTTATGATAATGATAACAACAGTCAAAATTATACAAAACTTGTTACCGCTTCTCCAAACGATATAATTTACTTCAATTCTACAGGAACAAATGCTGTAACTTCAATTAAACTGAAACGAGTTAATATTGCAAGTGATGCAACATTAACATATAAGATTGGAGAAGAGACTGGTACAATTTCTGATAATCAGCTTCCTTGTAATCTTACTGGTAAAAACTATAGCGAAGGTGTTACATATCAAATATATGCTAATAGTACATTAGTTCAGACTTACACTCTAATTTCTGGGGAACCAAGTACAAGTGGAAATGTAAGTAATGTACTTTATCTTGGTGAAACTGAAGCTACAGCCGCAACAAATACAACTGCTGGAAATTACCTTTTGACCACCGCAACAAATAATGGTATTTCAACAGATACAATTATTTATAATCCGGCTGATGTTAATAAGATTGAAATAACAACTTCAGCTATTACTGATTGTGGAGTAGGTGGCTCATATTACATTCTTAAGAATGGTGATACAGAGGTAACTACTCAATACACTCCAGTAACTGACAAAATAACTATAGAACTTGGTTCTGATTGGTCTACTGCACAAACTTATCAGGTAATTGCTAGAGATGGAGTTGGTAATTCAAAGATTGTAAAGGCTTATAGCTTTAGAGCTCATACTACGGCACCAACTGCATATAGTAGAACTGTTAATTCATGGGGAGCTATTGGTAGTTTAGTAGACTCTAGCATTGAAGGCTTTGCTACAAACACAAATTATAAGGTGACTAATGATGTAAATGGTAATAGATATAAATTAGGAAAAATTAATGGTGAAAGTGGGGACTACGGGCAGATAGGAGGTTCTGGCGTTACAATTTCAATACCAATTTCAAATGCAAATAATCTTTTGTCAGTTAATGGAAACAAATTAGTTTCATATCGATTTAGTTATAGCTATGATGAAGCTGAACATGATAATTTATCAAAAGATTATAGAAATAATTGGAGTGAATGGACAGAATTGCTAGCTATTAATAATGGAACTATAACTGTTGAACTGAATGCAAGTAATGTGCCATGTGAAAAAACATATGTATTTATAGGCTTACAAGATGCAATTGGAAATGAAACTGTTTATAATCTTACTGCTCCAACTAATACATCTAGGAATTGGTGGAGAGCAGATACAACTGGACCTGCTGTAACACTTACTTGTTATAAAGATTGGAATACTGTTGCAAATAATTGTACAACTGATATTTCTGGTAACACAATAACGGTAAAATATTTAGATGGTGCATTTAGTAATAATTCTTGTTTTATTATGTATTCAGCTAGTGATGAATTTATAGGATTTAAGTCATTGACAGTTGATAATGGTGAAACTGCTTATTCTGATAGTAGCGATAAGATATGGATCTCTATTACCTCATCTCATACAATTGTTGCAAAGGATAAATTTGACAATCAAACAATAATAACTTTGAACTTTGTCCAAGTTACTAGTCTTACCAATTCATCCACAAACATTGTTGGTGGCTTTACCTCAGGTATTTCAGGCATTAGTTCTACACGCGACACAAGCGAACCAGTTGCTGTTTCTCAACCTTCTCAGTCATACATCGCTTCTGCCTTTACATCCAGCTTTGCAAACACCGTAACTGACCTTGCTCCTGCAACAAACACAGTCAATGTCAGAAGAGCAAGAAAGGTTTCAAAGAAATCTGCTGAAAAAACTGTATATGAAATCACAGAAAACACTTCTGCAGTGCGTAAGAGTCCTGTTCTTCCAGTAATTTCAGAGGTAACAGAGGCTCCGGTTGCTGATGAAATTACACAAATTGCAGAGACTGTAGAAACTGTTCTTGAAAGTTCACTTCTTCCTCCAGCAGTCGATAATATAGAAGAGATTGCTGAAGAAGATCAGTCGTTACCACAGGTTAATGTCAACTTATCAGAAGCTGTAGTTCAGACTCAGTTTGATGCTGCCGAAATCAAACTGTTTGACATGCGTTCAGTCTATGCTGCAATTGCAGTTCTTATTGTGGCGCTGTCGGCATTAGGTGGTATTTTTATTACAAGGGCAAAGAAAATGAAAAAATAAACTTTTGTTATTTGAACTTGTTATAAAAACTTTTTCCTTGACTAATATCATTATTGACTTATATAATAATATTAGAATTCTATTTTTTAATCGTTTAACGGACGGAGGTGAAAAGAATGAATAAGAAATCAATTGTTTTGGTTGTTCTTGCGTTCTTCATGTCAGTTTCAATGTTTGCTGCAGGTTCATACAAAGTAGTTTCTGTAACAGGAAAAGTTACTTTTGAAGCCGCTCCAGAAACATGGAAAAATGTAGCGGTTGGCCAGGAGCTTTCAGCTTCTACTGTATTAAACACAAGCCTTAATTCAAGTGTTGTTATTGCTAAGGAAGATGGTAGCGAAATTACAATCAAGGCTATGCAGAAAGGTACAATAGACAGTCTTGTTGGTATAGCTTCTTCCAAAGGTAAAAAAGGAGTTATTAAAACTTCTTCTGTAGCGGATGATGTTGAGGTTACAAGCAAAGGAACAGCAACAGCTTCTTCTCGCGCAAGTGATGCAAAAGAAGATTTAGATTGGGATGACTAATTTCGTCCTGAAATAAAATTGGAGATCCTGCAGGGCATTTTTTATGTCTGTGCAGGATTTTTTTTTAGTGAGAGAATGTTATGTTAAAAAAATATTTATATTTTATAATTCCATTATTGGCAGCAGGAATTTGTTCCTTGCTTGCCCTCAGTTCTTTAGACTTAAAGGTCGCTGACTGGTTTCAGCGCCCATTAAAATCCACAGTAGAAAATAAAAATGTCATAATGATAGCCGTTGATGATACTGCAATCGAACAGATTGGTACCTGGCCTTTTTCGCGTGATGTATATGCAGATTCCCTTATTACTCTTCGTGAACTTGGAACCGAAGCGGTTGTATTCGATTTAAGCTTTGTTGATGAAAGTCAGGCAAAGGTTGATGAGCATTATGTAAGAGAAACTCTTCCTGATTATGTTGATTCAGATTTTGAAACTCTTGATGAAAAAATCATAGAAATTTTAGGTCAGTATGCAGAAGGGGACTTGAACGCTGATGATGCGGTAACTGTTGCCGAAGATATGCTTGATACTACCGACAGTATAAAAAACAGTCTCAAACTTAATATCCTTCACTCAATTGAATCTCAGGATGCTGCTCTTGCTACAGCTCTCAAATATTTTGATAATTCCTTCCTTACACTTACTTTTGATGATGGAACAGAAATCTCTGATGAAGATAAAGAATATCTTTCAAATTACATTGCTCTGGATAACATCGAAACCAAAGATGATACAAAAACTCCGGAGTTCTCTCATGTTCTTCCGGCTATTTCTAATTTTATGATAAAGGCTAAAAAGGCTGGATTTGTAAATGCTGATCCTGACAGGGATGGTTACTTGCGTCGTATTCATCTTGTTTATAAATATAATGGAAAATATTACGGACAGCTGGTTTTTGTTCCTATCCTCAAGCATTATGGAAATCCTAAGGTAATTGTAAAAGATAAGGAAATCATTCTTGAAAACGCCCGCATTTCAGATTCTGTTACAAAAGATATTAAGATTCCTCGTGCAAAAGATGGTTCAGTTCTTGTTAAATATCCAAAAAATGTTGATTATCTTGATTACAATCTGATAGGACTTTGGAGTATTTATCGTCTTTCTCTTTTGGAAAAAGATATTGCTGAAAATATTTCTGCTTTAAACGATATGGGCTATTTTGATTATTGTGAAGATGAAGATAATCCTTTTGATGCCTACAGTAATGCTTCTTATGTAAGAGAGTCTCTTATGAATCAGGAAGAGGATTTTACATTTGATGATTATCTTTTCTACCGCCAGACTTTCTTTGATGTCTATAAAAATTTCTTGCATGGTGATTATGAGGCATTGTTGTGCAGCGAGTATCCAGATGAAGCAGAAGATTTTAAGGCTACTTTTGAAGCATGCCGCCAGAATTTTGATAGATTTGTTGCTTCCCGAAATGAAGTCATGGAAAAAGTTCAGAATGCAATTTGTATCGTAGGAACTTCTGCAACAAGTACCTCGGATTATGGTCTTACCCAGTATGAAGAGCATTATCCAAACCCGGGCGTTCACTATACTATTGCAAATCAGCTTTTGAGTCAGGACTTTGTTGATGATAGTGCAGTATGGCTCTCTATTCTGATTGCATTTGTACTTTGTCTGGTTTACAGTTTTGTATCTCACAGAATCAAGGGTACAGGTCATCAGATTATTACAGGTATTATTTTTATAGCTTCTTGTCTTGTTGTATTCCTTTTGTTCTTTATTACAAGCAGAACTTATATTGGTGTTGTCATACCTTTGGTTTCACTTTTTATTACCTTCATCGTAACTACAATCGTAGGATTTGTTACTGCTTCTAAAGACAAAAAGTTCATCACAAATGCCTTCAGCCAGTGTCTTTCTAAAGAAGTAGTTGCCGACATTGTTGCAAATCCTTCTTCCTTCAAGCTTGGCGGTCAGCGACTTGAAATGACGGCTATGTTCACAGATATTCAGAAGTTCTCTGGCTTTAGTGAATTGCTTACGGCTTCCCAGCTTGTTGCTCTTTTAAACTTTTATCTTACCAAAATGTCAAACATTATCATGGACGAGCGCGGTACAGTAGATAAATACGAAGGAGATGCAATTATCGCTCTTGTTGGGGCTCCTGTAAAAATGGAAGACCATGCTCAGCGTGCCTGTACAGCTGCAATCAAAATGAAAAAAGCCGAAGCAGAAATGAACAAATATATCATGGAAATCGCTGCCGGAGAAAAACCTGAAGATATGGAAGATGACCTTTACGATGCATTTAAAATCATGGTTGAAAACAACAGACGTCTCTTTACCCGTATCGGTTTGAATTCTGGCGAAATGATTGCCGGATATATGGGTTCTGAAAATAAAAAGAACTACACTATGATGGGTAATAACGTAAACCTTGCGTCTCGTCTCGAAGGTGTAAACAAGCAGTATCATACAGCCGGTATTTTGATAAGTGAAGCAACCAGAAATCTTATTGGTGATAACTTTCTTATCCGCAGTCTGGACCGTGTTCGTGTAGTTAATGTTAATACACCAATCCGTCTTTACGAGCTTCTGGACGAAAAAGAACTTGCCACACCTGAACAGCTTGAATATGTTGCAGCCTGGGAAGAGGCGCTGAAAGTCTTTGAAAATCGCGAGTACATAAAAGCCAGCGAAATGATGAAAAAACTGCTCGACAAAAATCCAAGGGATTCTGTTGCACGTTATTATGTATCTCTCATTGATAATTACTTTGCAAAAGGCCTTTATCCTACAGAAAAAGACGATGCAGGTGTTGCCTTTGAAGAAGAAGAGTTTGTATTTAAGCTGTTACAGAAGTAGAAATATTCTTGATTATCAAAAAAAATAACTAAGAATTATCACCTATGTAATTGAAAAAAATCGATAACCGTTATATTGTATATAACAATCAATATAATAGAGGAAACAAATGGCTGAAGAAAAATTTGATTTTACAATTGAAAATCTTGGACCGTGTACAATCCAATCTCCAATTAAACTTTCTACTGTTCATGGAGATTTTACTGCAAATTACGTTAGTGATGATTCTTATGTTATCAACGAAATCAATATTACAGATAAAAGTAAACCTGTAGCTCTTGATTCATCAAATCTTTTGGAGGTTGCCGGTCCTCGCGAGAAGATTTATTTTGATCCTACTCATGCAAAAGCTGGAATCTGTACTTGTGGTGGCTTGTGTCCTGGCTTGAATGATGTAATTCGTGCTATCGTTCGCTGTCTTAACACACGTTATGGTGTAAAAACTATTAAAGGATATCAGTTCGGTTTCAGAGGATTTTTCCCTGAGTCTGGTTATGAACCAATTGAACTTGACCGCTATCTGATTGACGAAATCCACAAAATTGGCGGAACTTACCTTGGAACCAGCCGTGGTGGTGGACAGCGTGTAAGCGAAATTGTTGACTGCCTTGATCGTGATGGTATCAATATGCTTTTTATTCTTGGTGGTGACGGAACTCAGCGCGGTTCTTATGATATTGCCTGCGAAGTTGAACGCCGTGGAATGAAATGTGCTGTAGTTGGTATTCCAAAGACTGTTGATAACGATCTTATGTTTATTGACCGTTCTTTTGGTTTTGAAACTGCTGTTCAGCGTGCAAAAGAAACTGTTGCTGCTGTTCACATGGAAGCGTCTAGCCAGATAAATGGTATTGGTCTTGTAAAACTTATGGGACGTGAGGCAGGCTTTATTGCTGCTGCTGCCGCTCTTTCCAGCCACGAAACAAACTTCTGTCTTATTCCTGAAGTTCCTTTTGAAATGGAAGGTGAAAACGGTTTCCTTGCAGCCCTTGAACGCCGTCTTGCAAAACGTGGTCATGCTGTAATTGTTGTTTCTGAAGGTGCAGGACAGGATTTGCTTACTTCTACAAATGCAACAGATGCTTCTGGTAACAAAAAGCTTGCTGATATTGGTGTTTTCCTTAAGACCCAGATTGAAAAATACTTCAAAGAAAAGAAGATTGAAATCAACTTAAAATACATAGATCCTTCTTACCAGGTTCGTGCCTGTGTAACTACAGCTTTTGATTCTATTTATTGTGAACGTCTTGGAAACAATGCTGTTCATGCTGCAATGGCTGGAAAAACAAAGCTTGTAATTGGTCTTGTACACGATCAGTATGTACATCTTCCAATTAAGGCAGTTACCGCACACAGAAATGCAATCGATCCTGAGGGTAATTTCTGGCGCGATACTCTTGATGCTACTGGTCAGCAGATTCTTATGGTAAATGATCTTGCAAATGCACGCGCAAAAATGGCAAATGCTGTTGCAGGTGCAAAATCAAAACCTAGCGAGCAGAAAAAAGCTAAATAATAGCAGACAATATAGTAAAAAACTCTAAAATATTAGTATTCTAGTATAATTACGCATAAACACTTATAGACCTTTGATTTTATAATCGGTATTCTGTGTTTATGCGTAATTTATTTGAAGAATATGGTTATTCTCGTTTTGAAATTGAAGACAGAGTAATTGATTGCTGGAACAATATTTTTGATCAAAAAAATCCAAATCATTTTTATTTTGATGCCGAAGGAACTTTGGACTGTGACGGAAATGTAATTCACAAAATGGGCTATATGGAAGATACAGGAAATGACGATGCAAGAACAGAGGGCATGTCTTATGGCATGATGATGGCCCTGCAGATGAACCGTAAGGATATTTTTGACAGAATCTGGGCCTGGTCAAAGACTTATATGTTTATGTCGGAAGGGGAAATGGCTGGTTATTTCTGCTGGTCAAATGCAACAAACGGAAAAAAGAATGCAAATGGGCCTGCTCCTGATGGCGAAGAATATTTTGCTGCCGCTCTTTTTATGGCTTCAAAAAAATGGGGCTGCGGAGAGGGCATTTATAATTACCTGGAAGAAGGGCGGGCAATTTTAAGAACAGCCGTTCATGGTCATCATAAAATGTGGTTTGAAAATCATCTTATCCGCTTTGTTCCCGACTGTCCTTTTTCAGATCCTTCTTATCATATTCCTCAGTTTTATGAATTATTCGCAGAGTGTGCGGATTCCTGGGATAGGGATTTCTGGCTGAGTGCCGCAAAAGAAAGTCGTGCATATTTAGTAAAAGCCTGTCATCCTATAACTGGTCTTGCTGCTGAATATGCAGAAGATGATGGAAAGCCTCTTCCTCTTAATCATCATGGTTCATTTTTCAGCGATTCTTACAGAGTTGCCGCAAATATTGGTTTTGATGCTCTCTGGAATGGTTATTCTCCTGAACTTACGCAAATTGCTGCAAAAATAATCCGCTTTTTTGATGGTAAAACTGCTGAAGAGCTTATGGATTATTCTGTTGATGGTAAGGCTTTGAAGAAAAAGGCCCGTCATCCTGTAGGTTTGATTGCAACGGTAGCAGAAGCCGCTCTGGCAATTCCTAATGATGATTCTGTGGATGCAGAAACTAAGGCAATGGCAAAAAGAGCTGTAAAACGCTTCTGGGATACACCAATGCGTACAGGTCGCCGCCGTTATTATGATAACTGTCTTTACTTTTTTGCAATGCTGGCTTTAAGCGGAAAATACAGAAAAAATTAAGAGTTTACAATTTTTAATTGACAATAGGATATTAGGGGAAGAATAAGAATGTTTAGAATTGAAAATCAGAATGGTAAATCAAATATTACTTTTGTTTGTGGTAAAGAGGAGTTTTCTGGAGTAAAAAAGATTGCAGAAAAAGTTTGTCTTGATGTTGAACGAGTTACGGGCTTAAAGCCGGAAGTTCATGAGGAAGATTTTTCAGCTGCTTCTGCAAAAGGGGGCGTAACCGGCCCAAATACAAATAATACAGTCTTTTTTTCAACACTTGGTAAATCAAGTTTTGCCGATAAACTTGCACAAGAGACAGGGCTTTCTTCTCAAATTACTGAAATTGCAGGAAAGCGCGAATGTTATATTTTTGCAGTGCAGAATGATAAAATCATAATAATTGGAAGCGACAAGCGTGGAACAATTTACGGTCTTTTTCATCTGTCTGAACTTATGGGTGTTTCTCCTCTTGTTGATTGGGCTGACCTTATGCCTGTCCGCAGAAATTGTCTTGAACTTGAAGAAGGAACTTTTGTTTCAAAAGAACCATCCGTTCGATTCCGCGGCTTTTTTATAAATGATGAATGGCCTGCTTTTGGAAACTGGGCAAATCATAATTTTGGTGGCGTAAATGCCAATATGTACGAGCACGTTTTTGAGCTGCTTCTGCGTCTTAAAGGAAATTATCTTTGGCCTGCAATGTGGGCAAGCCGCTTTAGTGATGATGGTCCTGGGCTTGCAAATGCTGAACTTGCAGATGAGCTTGGCGTTGTAATGGGAGCAAGTCATCATGAACCTTGCTGCAGGGCAGGGGAAGAATACAAGCATTTACGCGGTAAGGATTCTATTTATGGAGATGCCTGGAACTTCCGTTCAAATAAAGAAGGAATTACAAGATTCTGGGAAGATGGACTAAAAAGAAACGGTAAGTTTGAAAATGTAATTACTGTTGGAATGCGTGGCGAGGCAGATACTGCAATCCTGAAAAATGCAACTTTAGCAGACAACATTGAACTTTTGCGCGATGTTTTGCAGACACAAAATCAGCTTATAAAAAAATATGTAAATGAAGATGTTCAGCAGGTTCCAAGAATGCTTGCTCTTTATAAGGAAGTTGAACCATATTTCTATGGCGACAAGCATACAAAAGGTTTGATTGGAAGTCCAGAGCTTGAAGGAGTAACTTTAATGCTTTGTGATGACAATCACGGTAATCTTCGTACAGTTCCTACAAAAGAAATGCGTTCTCACAAGGGCGGCTATGGAATGTATTATCATTTTGATTATCATGGCTGGCCTTACAGTTACGAATGGTTTAATACATCTTATCTTCCAAAGGTAAAAGAACAGATGTGTGCCGCTTATGATTTTGGAATCCGTGATTTATGGATTGTAAATGTCGGCGATATTATGACTACTGAGTTTCCTCTTTCTTACTTTTTGGATTTGGCTTATGACTACGAAAAATATTCTGCTGATGAATATACTACAGAAAAATATACCTGCGAATGGATTGAGCGGCAGTTTGCTGGGCTTGATTCCGCTTCAAAAGAAAAAATCTTTGGAATTATTACAGAATATACAAGGCTTGCTCATTTACGCAGAACAGAATGTATTCAGCCTTTAACTTATCATCCTGTAAACTTTAGTGAGGGAGATTTGATTCTTGCCCGTGCTGAAAAAGTGATGGAAGCGGCAATGGAATTAAAAAAATCAATCCCTGCCGAATATATTCCGGCTTTTTATACCCAGGTTTATCTTCCTGCCTGTGGAAATATGAATGTTTTGAAAATGCAGCTTTTCCAGGGAAAAAATCACTGGCTTGTTAATAAGGGCATTCTTTACGGTAATGTTTTTGTTGAAAAAATTAAAGACTGTCTTGATTTTGACCGCAAGCTTGTCGCAGAAGCAGATGCTGTAGATAATGGAAAGTTCTTTGCAATGGGCTGGTCTGAACATTTTGGATTCACTGCCTGGAATGAAGAAGAAAATAATTATCCTGTTTATTATTCTACAGATGGGGCTAGAAAACCTCGCCTTGTAGTCTGGCTGGAAGGTCAGGAAACTACAACCTGTGGTCTTGACTGGACAAAGAAATCTTTGTATTCAAATGCATTTAGAAATCCTGAGACTGAAAAGGTTGAAATAAATCTTGCTTCTGGTTCAGAAAAAGAATCTCCTTTTAAGGTTTCTGTAACAAAGCCATGGCTTTCTGTAGATAAATCTGAAGGTCTTGTACGGGTTCAGGATGGAATTGTAAAATTGACTGTCAGCATTGACCGTAAAAAACTTGAAGAAGATTCAGAAAAAACTGCTTGTGTAAAAATCAATAATTCTGTTGGAAACTCTGTAAATGTTGGTGTAACAATTGTATTCAACGCAGAGCTACCATCTCTGGATTATCCAAAAGGAACTTTTGTTCAGACTGAGGATTATATCAGTATTGAGGCCGAGCATTTTGTAAGAAAAACTCCTTCTGCTGCTGGGGAATGGAAGGTGCTTCCTGGCTATGGAAAAACTCTTTCTGCTGTAAAGGCTTTCCCAGTTACCGAAAATTACGACAAGGGAAAAAATGCTCCATGTATTGAATATGCTTTTGCTTTGGATAATGAGGATGTTTTGAGCTTTGATTTTTATCTGAATCCATCAAATCCTGCATATAAAGATAATAAGCTTCAGTTTATTGCAGAAATAAACGGCGAAAAAATATTGAAAGATGTAGTTGATTCAAAGACTTTTGCAGTTGGTGATAATCAACAGCCTTGGGGAAGGGATATTACAAATAATATTAGAATTTCTTCTGTGTATGCAGCAGGTAAGAAAGGCTTGAACAGTTTGAAGATTTATCCTGTGACTCCGAATATTGTACTCGAAAAAATCGTGATTCATTCTGCAAATATAAAAATGCCAGATTCTTATTTAGGTACACCAGAGACCTTCAGAATATAAAAAAATGCAGCTTGATACATACTGAAACATACATTGTAAATTGATTAATTTAATAGTATAATAATATAAATTAATACTATTAAAGAACAATTTAAGAGGTTTCAGATTATGGAAGAAATACTTGATTTATTACGTCAGAACGCCCGTTTATCTCTTTCAGATATTGCCGCCATGACTAAAAAAACAGAAGCGCAAGTCGCCGAGATTATCAAAAAACTGGAAGATGATGGAGTAATTCTCAAGTATGCCGCCATTGTTAATCCTGAAAAAGATAGTGCTATAAAAGATAAGGTTTGTGCTGAAATCCAGATTCAGGTTCAGCCTCAGCGTGAGCATGGTTTTGATGCCATTGCAGACCGTATTTATAGATTTCCTCAGGTAAAATCACTTTACCTTATGAGCGGTGGCTATGACTTTAAAATTATCATCGAAGGTGATTCTTTAAAGGATGTTGCCCTTTTTGTCAGCGAAAAGCTTTCTACACTTGAAGGCGTTCGTTCTACAAAAACAAATTTTGTATTAAAAACCTATAAGGAAAATGACATTGTTTATGTAGAAGATGAAGCTGACCGCAGAGAGGGTGTTCAAGCATAAGCAGGCGTTGCGGGCGGCGTTTGAGCCCGCTGAGAGGGTAGCGGACAAGCGACTTAGCTTGGGAGCGTAGGGGGAGACTTTCCCCTCTTAAGAAGGTAATAAAATGAATACACGTGAAGATAAATTCTGTAAAAAAATGGAGGAAATTCCTCCATCAGGAATAAGAAAATTTTTTGAGTTATGTATAGGTCATGATGATATAATTTCTCTTGGAGTTGGTGAGCCTGATTTTCCGACACCATGGGTAATTCGTGAAGAAGCTTTTTATCATCTTGAAAAAGGTCATACATCATATACCTCTAACTGGGGTTTGATTGAATTAAGGGAAGAAATCAGTAAGTATCTGGAACGCTATAAGCTTTATTATGATCCAAAAACAGAGATTCTTCCAACAATTGGTGCATCTGAAGGTTTGGATTTAGTTTTGCGCTCTATTCTTAATCCAGGTGATGAAATTATTGTTTGTGAACCTTGTTATGTCAGCTATCAGCCTTTGTCTGCTTTGTGTGAGGCTAAAGTAATTCATCTTGATACAAGTAAGAATGGTTTTTATCCGACAGCAGAACAGATTGAAAAGGCTTGTACCCCAAATACAAAGGCAATTATGTTCTGTTCTCCAAGTAATCCTACTGGAAGAATTATTCCTGCTGATGAACTGGCAAAAATTGCAGAAGTTGTAAAAAAGCATCAAATCTGGTGTTTGAGTGACGAAATCTATTGTGAACTTTTGTACGATGGTCATAAGCATGTATCTATCGGCGAGTTCCCTGGAATGAAGGATTATGCAATTATCTTTAATGGTTTTTCAAAATCCTTTGCTATGACAGGTTGGCGTATTGGTTATATTGCAGCTCCACATGATTTGCTTACTCTTTGCTGTAAACTTCATGCTTACAGTTCAATTTGTCCACCAATTTTCAGTCAGTATGCTGCAGCTGAAGGGCTTAGAAACGGCTGGTCAGAAGTTGAAAAAATGCGCATAAGCTATCAGCAGCGACGTAATATTATGTATAAAGCCTTTATTGATATGGGACTGGAATGTATTGAGCCGGAAGGTGCTTTCTATATGTTCCCGAATATCACTTCGACAGGTTTGACTTCTGAAGAGTTTGCAACCATGGCAATTCAAAAATATAATGTTGCCGTTGTACCTGGAACCTGCTTTGGAGAAGGTGGCGAAGGTTATATACGTTGCTGCTATGCTACAGATATTAATAAAATAAAAATTGCTATGGAAAGATTGTCCGAGTTAGTAAAATCGACAAAGGCTAAATAATATTTTGGAGGCTTTTATCAATGTTGATTCCTGTTCTTGTAAGTATCGCAATTGTGGCTGTCATTGTCTCAATAGTGCTTGTTATTGCTACTGGTAGCAAGACGGCTCCTAAATCACGCGAAAAGCTTGCTGCAACAGTTCAGAAAAAAGGAAAATCAGCAGTAATAAGAGACTACGAAAAAAAGATTGCCCACGATCCTCATAACGTGGTTGCTTTGGAAGGCTTGGGCGAGGTTTACTACAGTGACAGCAATTGGGAAAAGGTCTGGAGTATATATAGAACTTTATATGATCTTTCTACCGCACATATAGAAATTAATGTGGCAAAAACAACAAGTCGCCTTGGAGTTGCCGCTTACAATCTTGGAAAAATAGATGAGGCAATTAATTATCTTATGGTTTCTACCCGTAAGGATTCCGAGGTTTTTGATACGACATTTTATCTTGGAAAATCCTTTGAGGCAAAAGGAAATCTGGAAAAAGCAATAATTTGTTATAAAAAAAGCAGACTGCTCTCTCCTGAAAGTGTTCTGGTAAGTCAGGCACTTGCTTCCTGTCTTTTTAAGGGACAGAAATATAAAGAGTGTCTTCCTTTTTTGAAAAGAGTTCTGGAAGAGCAGCCTGATAACAAAGAAGTTTTATATCAGATGGCTATTTCTATGGCAGAAAGCGGCTATGCTGACCGTGCCCTTAAGGTTTTTGTTCACTTGAGAACAGATCCTAATTTTGGTGCCCAGTGCTGTCTGGAAGCCGGTAAAATTCACGAGCATCAGAAGAATTTTCAGGCGGCAGTTCAGGATTATGAGATTGGAATGAAGCTTAATAATGTTCCTGAAAAGATTTTCGTTCAGATTTTATACCGTTGCGCTCTTGCTTATATTGGCTTGAATAATATTCCAAAGGCACTTATTCATTTAAGACAGATTCAGAATATTCACGGACATTATAAAGATGTTGATACTCTTGTAGCCAGATATAAGGAATTAAATCAGAATCAGAATTTGCAGATTTACCTTATGTCGGGAACCAGTGATTTTGTTGCCTTGTGCAGAAAATTTATAGCAACTTTTTTCAAGGATTCTTTTGTCAAAATTGAGGATGTTGCAATTGGTTCAGAGTGTGTAGAAATCATCTGTTTTGCCAATAACAGCAAGTGGGAATCAAGAGTTATTTTCCGTTTCTACAGAACTCAGACTGTAATTGGTGATATTTTTATTCGAGAGTTCCATTCTAAAATTCGCGATGCAAAATGTGACAGCGGCTATTGTGTAACAATGGGAACATTTTCTGATAGTGCTCATAAATATACAGAAGGTCGTCCTATAGATTTAATTGAAAAAGATCAGCTTACTAAGATTTTAAAGCAAATTAATATGTATAGTTAGGATAGGTTAAAAATATAAATGAATATCTGTCTGTTTACTCCCGAAGAAATCTCAATGCCTCTAAAAATAGAAGATGAACGTGCCCAGCATATTTTAAAAATTTTACATAAAAAAGAGGGAGAGTATTTTACAGCTGGAATTATTGGTGGAAAAGCGGGACTTGCAAAAATAATTTCGATTACAGATTCAATCAGCTTTTCTTTTGAAGGGCAGTCAGACGGAAAACCATTGAACAGGCTTAAAATGATAATAGGCTTTCCCCGTCCCATTCAGCTGAAAAGACTTTTGCGGGATATTGCTGCACTCGGAGTTTGCCAGGTTCATCTTACGGGAACTGAGCTTGGGGAAAAATCTTATTTACAGTCAACTTTGGTAGAAAAAGGTAACGCTTATAAAATGCTTCTGGATGGAACCATTCAGGCTGGAAGTACTCATGTTCCTGAATTATTTCTTCACAAAAATCTGCGTGAATGTATTAATCATCTGGAGGAAGATGAAAAGAAAAATGAAGGAAATGTTGATTTAAAGCTTGCTCTAGATAATGTAAATCCGAACTCTTCCTTAAAAATGGCAATAAAGGATAAAATTATAAATAATGATGTAAGGGCCAACAGTCCTTATGTTATTGCTGCAATAGGAAGTGAACGAGGTTGGACAGACAATGAAAGATTGTTACTGGAGAGCCATGGTTATATCCGTTGCGGAATGGGAGAGAGAATTATGAGAACTGAAACGGCAGCTACGGTTGCTGGTTCTATTATACTTAATGAAATGGGAGTTTTGTGTTAAGCAGAACTTAGGTGAAGGGGAAATGACAAACGAAAGAATAAAAGAGATTTTACTTGATATTGAAGAAACTGGTATAGATTTTTCTGTAATTCAGACAGGAAAAGAAAGTAAGCGGGTAAACGGTTTTTATAAACCGGATACACACGAAATCTATCTTCATAATCTAAATTTTAAAGCAGATAACGAATTAGTTTATACTGCAGTTCATGAATACACTCATCATAAAATCACAGAAAAAAAACTTGAAGAAGATCCAACTTATGTCTGCAATTCAAAGGTTCATACTCAGGAGTTTTGGGCAAAGTTTGGTGCTTTGATTGCTATCGCAGAAGAGAAAGGCTATTACTCTCTCGGTTTGGATGGAAATGCTGAATTAAAGGAACTTACCGAAGACATTAAGACAAATTACCTTGCTAAAAATGGTGAACTTATGCAGGAGTTTGGTAAAAAGCTTGCACGTGCCTGGGAGCTCTGTAAGGAAGCCAATATCCGTTATGAAGATTATATAGACCGTGTTTTGTGTTTGCCACGAAGTTCAGAAAGAGAGATAAGAAAAATCGGCGCCTCTCAGATAAATCCTGCAATCGGTTTTGACAATATGAAGGTTGTTGCTTCTGTAAAAAAGAAGGATGACAGACAGGCCGTAGAACAGCAGTTTATTGAAGGCGGAAAATCACCGGCAACTGTACGCGAACTGATGAAGCAGAAATCTGCTGAAGCTAAAAAAATAGACCCTAAAACAAGATTAGAAAAAGAAAAGAACAGACTTGAAAAAACAATTGCACAGTTAACGCAAAGATTGGAAGTGGTGGAGGAAAGTCTTGCAAATCTCTGATTTTAATCCTTCTTTTAAGCGGAACTTTATGGCGGGGCTTGTTTTATTTTTTATTTCCGCAATTCTTTTTGCCCAGGCAAAAATGCCTGCTATGCCGGATATGCCTGCTATGCCAGATGTTACAATGCCTCAGTTGGATGATACCTTTTACACACCTAACATTCCGCCAAAAAATCTGCCTCAGAAACAAAATCCTACTGAGAATCAGGCACTTGATAATAGTGGAGATAAAAATCAGACAGTATTAAAAGACGGTTATACAACTGAAGATTTAGTAAAAAAAATGGTTTCAGGTTCAGATTTACTGACAGCTTCTGATATTTCTTCTTTGTATGATTCCAATCTTTTTTCTAATATTTCATCTTTAGCAGGTTTTAATCTTAATACAAGTTCCGCACAAAACTCTCAGACAGCCTTGCTGCAAAAGATGCTTGAAAGTCTTGATGAGTTGAAGGCAGAACAGAAAAAGGCCAGCGCAGAGCAGAAAGAAGAGCTCTCAATGCAGAAACAGGACAATCAGACTTTTAAAACCCGAGAACCAGCTATTCTTCGTTTTAAAATAAATGGCTTTAATATAGCAGATTCCCTTACCCAGGTTTTCTTTAGCGAAGCCGAAGCTGACGGTTCATTTCTTTTAACTGCTGATAGAAAATATTTTGTAAACCAGTCCCAGATGAATGAAACCTTTTATTTTCTTTTTAAGACAAAAAGCAGTAATGGTGCTGTAACTTCTTATGAAGTTATTCCGACTATCGCCCAGGATAAAAAAAATGCTAATTCCTTTGTGTATAGAATGTGCCAGTTGGGTGACCTTACTGCTCAGAAAACAGGAAATCTTGTTGTGCTTCATTATGATGAGGGTGGTTTTAATGCAGATATGCTTTTGAATATTGATGTAAAATAAGGCAGGTGAGTTGGTCATGAGCGAAGATATTTTGATACGCGGATTAAAAAAGTGTGGAATTGCGGAAGACAGAATTGCTGAAGTTTCTGAAAAAATGGAAAGATATATAAAAGAAATTATTCTTTTTAATTCGGCATATAATCTTACAAATACTTCGGATCATGATGAGCTTGTAATACGCCATATTCTGGATTCTCTTGCTCCTTATAATGTTTTAAAGACTCTTATTGGTGAGCTGACCGGCGATTGTAAAAATGATAATTCCTTTACACTTGCCGATATTGGTTCTGGCGGTGGATTACCCGGCATTCCTCTTGCGGCTGTTTTCCCTGAGATTAAGTTTAATTTGGTTGAACGGATGGAAAAACGCTGTTCTTTTCTGGAAAACTGTGCGGCTCTACTTGGACTTAAAAATGTTCAGGTTGTCAATTTGCAGGCAGAAGCTGTCCCAGAAGAAAGTTATGATTTAATCACTTTCAGGGCATTCAGACCGCTGGATAAAAAAATGATTAAAACTCTTTTGCGGATTGTAAAGAAAGGCGGTCTTATTTGTGCTTATAAAGCAAAATTGGAAAACATTCAGGTAGAGATGGAGGGGATAAAAACTGTTGTTCCTGAATATAAAGTTGAAAAACTATCTGTTCCCTATCTTGATGATGTAGAACGAAACTTGGTTATTATAAAAAAATAATATATTGGAGATAATATAAAGGAACTAACATATTGGAGGCTTTATGTTTATAGATAAGTTAAAAAACAAAAAAAATAGAACAGCAGCAGAAGTTGTTGTACAGGATGTTGTCAGCGTAAAAAAGGGTGAACGCGTTTTGATTATAGCAAATCCGGCTACCTGCGAAATTGCTCAGGATTTGTATCAGGCAGCACAGAATTGCGGGGCCTTGACCACCTTGATTTATCAGCCTGAAAAAACAAGCTTTGATAATGCAAATCCGGAAGTAATTGGTGCAATTAAGTCTGAACCGGATGTTTGTTTTTCAATTTCAAAGATAAAGCTTGGAAAGGATCCGGAAGCGGTTGCAAATCCTTATAAAACAGACGACGGAAACACTTATACAAGCACCTTCGACTATCTTCTTGATGGAAAAAAGACTATGCGCGCGGTATGGACTCCTGGAATTACAGTAGATATGCTGAATCGTACTGCAAATATTGATTACAAAGAATTGCAGACACGCTGTAAAAAAATGAAAGAGCTTTTTAAGGGGGCAGAAACTGTTCATGTAACTGCTCCAGCTGGTACAGATTTAGTTATCCCGGTAAAGACACGTAAACTCTTTTTTGATGATGGAGATTTTTCTACTCCTGGAAGTGGTGGTAATATTCCTGCCGGTGAAGTTTATATAAGTCCTTTAGTTGGTGGGCTAAAATATGAAGGTGATTCTCTTTCCTCTGGTTGCGAAGGAACAATCGTTTATGATGGTTCTATGACTTTTGCAGATGGAGATGCAATTATTGAGACTCCAATTGTTTGCAAGGTTATTGAAGGTTATGTAAAAGAAATTACTGGTGGAGAAGAAGCAAAACGTCTTTTAAAGACAATCACAGAAGCAGAACAGCGTTCTCTTGTTTATGAAAAAGAAAAAAAGATTCCTGAAAATATGGGTGAAGTATATAAAAAGAACGCCAGAAATATTGGAGAGCTTGGAATTGGTCTTAATCCAGCTGCAAGAATTACCGGAAATATGCTAGAAGATGAAAAGGCTTTCCATACCTGTCATTTTGCTATTGGTGCCAATTATGACAATGATGCTCCAAGTTTGATTCATCTTGATGGAGTTGTAAAAAATCCGACAATCACATTGATTTATGCAGATGGCAGCTCAAAGAATATTCTTGAGAATGGGATTTTGACTATTGATTAGTTTTGTTAAGAAATTGCAAAAAGCAGTAAGAAATTATCAAAGATTTACTCTTAAAATGGAGATTTGAATGACCAAACATAATGTTTTATTTATAATTGCGCTTTTATTTTTAACAGGCATGACTTCTTGTGCAAAGTCAAAATTAAACGAAAAGACTGAAAAAAATACAGTAAATACTCTTGAAGAAAAAAATCTTGAAGAAAAAAATAATTCAAAGCAGGAAGAAATTGTGAAAATCAACCCTGAAATTGAAAAACTGAATAAGGTTTTAGTTTCTATGACAGAGCGTTGCAAGGAGGCAATTCCAAACGGAGATCCAGAGGAATTTCTTGCTGATTTACATAAAGTTCTGGAGCTGGAAACAGCTTTTCCGCAAGATGATTTAAGCCTATATTATTTAATTGATAAGCAACATAAGGTTTCAGAGACTTACGTTCCAAAAAATCTTGTAAAGCTTGAAAAAAATGATTTTTATGTTATTAACAAAGCAAATCTTTACTTACGGGAAGATGCTGAGTTAGCTTTAAGAGAAATGGCTGCTGCTGCTAAGAAAGATGGAATAACCTTGGATGTAAGTTCTACCTATCGTTCTTATGAATATCAGAAAAATCTCTTTAATTATTGGGTTAGCGTGGATGGGCTTGAAGAAGCGGAAAGGGAATCTGCAAGGCCGGGAACCAGTCAGCATCAGCTTGGAGTTGCAATTGATTTTGGTTCAATTGATGATGATTATGATACAACTCCTTGTGGCAGATGGATGTATAAAAACGCTGATAAATACGGCTGGAGCCTGAGTTTTCCAAAAGGCTACGAGGATGTTACCGGTTATCGCTGGGAATGCTGGCACTTCCGTTATATTGGTGTTGAAGCCTGTAAGTTCCAGAAAAAATGGTTTGGTAATATACAGCAGTTTATGCTTGAGTTCATAGATGCATGGAAAAATTATCAGGAATAGGCCAAAATTATTGTAACTTCTTGCAGTCTGCTAGTCTGCTTTATTTGAATATTTCCGGGGCAAGACCAAGGGATTTTATAATTTCTGGGATTGCCTCTTTTTCTTCTTTTCTTGCTTTTGGTCCTTCTTTTTTTACAGCACGAATCATAAGATTTTTTGGAGTATGCTCCATGTCAATAAACTCCAGCATTTGAACATTGTAGCCCTGTTTTTCCAGCCATTCCCCGCGGAGGGCATCCGTAATAAGGGCAGAAAATCTTTCTTTAATGATTCCCCATTTTAGCAAGGGTTCCATTACATTTTCCTGCAAAAGTGATTTGTTCTTGTCCAGCTGCTGGTTAATCTGATGCTGGCAGCAGGGAACGCTGAGAATTGCCTTTGCTTTTTTTTCAACAGCATATTTTAATGCATAATCGGTAGCAGTGTCACAGGCGTGCAGAGTAATTATCAAGTCAGGATTTTCTTCTTCTGAATAATTTTCTATATTGCCGGTCCTGAAAATGATGTTTTTGAGATTAAGCTTATGAACAATTTCATTACAATAGGAAATTACCTCTTCCTTTAAATCCAGACCTTCAATATTACAGGGAATCTGTTTGATTTCTGTAAAAAAATAATGAATGGCAAAGGTAAGATAAGATTTTCCGCAGCCAAAATCAACGATTCTGACAGGATTTCTACTGTCATCATTTTCTGATTTCTTTGATTTTATCAGCTCCGGGGTAATATCATTTATAAACTCAAGAAAGCGGTTTATCTGCTTGAATTTATCGTATTTTGAAGAAATGACTTTTCCCTCTGGTGTCATTATTCCAAGCAATACCAGAAATGGAACCGGCTTTCCTTCTTCAAGAATATATTTTTTTTGTCTCTGGGGACTGGCAAAGTATTTAAGATTTGCTGTATTTTGAGAGGAAATTACATCAGCTTGAGCCTTATTTTTAATTGGCTTGGTAAAAACGCGGATTTCACCCTTCTTATTTGCAAGGGAAGTAATTTCTTCCGTTTCCGTGATTTTTATGCAGTTTTTAAAAGATTTGCCTTCATTTTCAAGCAAAAATACTTGTAACTCTTTTTCTGTAAAGTGCTTATGAAAAACCTGAGTTTTTGTAAACATTTCTGCAAAATAAGAAAAGCCATCCGCAGAGTTTTTTATCTTAATTTTGATTTTTTCATACTCTTTACCCAGCATTTCCTGAATGTTTTTTGCTGGTTTTGATAGGGTTACGCTTAAAATCATATTTATTTTTCCTAAAATACCTTTGCCTGATTTTATTACAGTATACTATTTTTTTTAAAACTGTTATACTATAGCTATGGGAAAATGCATAGTATTTGTAAATCAAAAAGGCGGTGTTGGAAAAACAACTTCTGCAATTAATATTGGTGCGTATATTGCGTTGGCGGGGAAAAAGGTTCTTCTTGTTGATTTTGACTCACAGGGAAATATGTCAAGTGGAGTAGGAGTTTCTACTCAAAAACCAACTGTTTATGAATTGATTGCAGAAATGGTTTCTGCAGAAGATGCAGTAAAACATACACCTGTAGAGAATCTGGATGCAATCAGTGCATCTATTGATTTGTCTGGTGCAGCAGTCGAACTTGTAGATCAGGAAGACCGTGAGTTTTATCTTAAAAAAGCTTTGCAGCCACTTCATGATAAATATGATTATATTTTAATTGACTGTCCTCCTTCTTTAGGTATTTTGACTTTGAATGGTCTTGCCGCAGCTGATTCAGTTTTAATTCCAATGCAGTGCGAATATTTTGCTTTGGAAGGAATTACACTCCTTCTTTCGACTGTAAAAAAGGTTCAGACAGAAATCAATCCGGCCCTTACAATTGGCGGTATCTTCTTTACAATGTATGATTCCAGAACAAGACTTGCTCAGGATGTTGTTCTTCAAGTTAAGTCCTATTTTAAGGATGTTGTGTTTAATACAATTATTCCTCGTAATGTAAGACTTTCAGAAGCTCCTTCTCATGGACTTCCAATTTGCAAATATGATCCTAATTGTATTGGTGCAAAAAGTTATGAAAAATTAGCAGAAGAGGTGATTCGTCGTGGCTAAAAATGCTTTAGGAAAAGGTTTAGGTGCATTGCTTCATGAAAATCCGGCAGCTTCAGAAGAAGTTTCTATTTCTACTGGAAGAGTTAATTCTATTACGCTAAAAAATGCAAACATTCCTTCATGTATTGAAGTTGATGAAAACGGAGGTCTTTGGATAGATCCTGCCTTGCTCAAACCGAATCCCAAACAGCCACGAGTTGAGTTTAATCAGAAACAGCTGGATGAACTTGCCGCTTCCATAAAAGAAAATGGCATTTTGCAGCCGATTATTATTGAGCCTGTAGATTCTTCTAACAAAGAGTTTTATATTATTGCCGGCGAAAGACGTTCCAGAGCCGCAAAAATGTGCGGACTTACTAAAGTTCCTGTTCAGCTTAGAAAGTTTGATGAACAACAGAAGCTTGAATATGCTTTAATAGAAAATATTCAGCGTGCTGATTTGAATCCTATTGAAGAAGCCGCAGCATATTATAATCTGATTCAGATGAGTGATTTGAGTCAGGATGAAGTTGCGAAAAAAGTTGGTAAAAACCGTTCAACTGTTGCAAATGCTATCCGTCTTTTGAAATTACCTGAGGATATTCAGAAAGCCTTGGTAACTGGTCAGATATCATCTGGTCATGCCCGTGCTCTTCTTATGGTAAAAAATGATTCAGACATGCATGTTATGTTTGGAAAAATCATTGGTTCTGGTATGTCTGTTCGTGAAGCAGAAGCTCTTGCAGAAACTTACAACAATGGTGGCCGTGCTTCTTCAAAAAAGAAAAAGACAACTACAAAAAAAGACCCTGATGTAGCAATTTTTGAGCAGGAAGTCCGAAATATTTTTGGTGTTAAAAATGTTAATCTCAAAGGTTCTATGGATAAAGGAACTTTGGAGATTGGATTTGCTTCTAAATCAGACTTTGAACGTATTTATGATGTTTTAATCAACCACAGATAGTTCTTAATTTTATTCTCTGAACATATAAATAGCCTCATTGTTTTCATTAGCAGTAATATAATAATTATCATTGTCTGTAAAAAAGTGTAAGGAAGGATGGGTCGTATTAAACCTTGAATAATTTTTTGTAACTACAAGTGGACTTGAATAATCAATAACAGAAAAGCTTATATTTGTATTGCTGAGTTCTTCTGCTATTGTTACGGTTTTTCCAGGCTTAAAACAAATATTGCTTTCTTCTAAGGCGCTTGTTTCTAGACTTGAGTTTTCCGAGACAAAATAATTATTTCTTATAAAAACATTATCATAGATAAAAACATTTGTTGATGTAATATTGATTCCGCCTGCCTTTGATTCTTGGGCAAAAGAATTATTCTGGCAAATATAAGTTCCCTTCCTCAAATGTAGATTTGCACTTACGCCTGATGCAAAAATTGCACCACCACCTTTCCCGCTGGAATACAAAGCTGTGTTGTTGATTATACGGGTATTATTGATATAAGTATTTGCGTTTTGCGCAATTCCAATTGCACCTCCATTAGCAGCCTGATTTTCCGAAATTACACAGTTGGAAATTGTCAGCGTAGCAAATTGTGTATAAATTGCTCCACCAACTCCGTTTTTGCCGTTTTCTTTTAAGGCTGTATTGTGACTTAAGGTGCACTTATTTAATTCCAGAAGTCTTTTTTCTTTATTCGCTAAACCTTCCAGACAGATTCCGCCACCCTTGTTTATAGCAGTATTTTGAGTTATAAGGACATTTTCTCCATCAAAAAGCGCTGAACCTTCCTCTATAAAAATACCACCACCAGAGTCTTCTGAATGATTGTTGCAGAGTTTTGAATAGCCATTAAGAATTAAATTGCATTTTTCTGCGGATTCAGGCTTTGTGCAATTAAGATATATTCCGCCACCTTCCTGTTCTGAATAACCGCCTTTTATTGTAATATTATTTAGAGAGAGACAGACTTTCCCGCCAAGATAAAGCACTCTGCCGAAGTTTGAGCTGGAAAAGTTCCCGTCAATAAAAGCTTCAGAAAAATAACTTGATATTTCAAGGGTTAAGTTTTTTTCGGAAGATATATTTATAAATGCAAAATTGTTTTCTGCTGAAAATGTTTCATGAGGGGCTTTTTGAATGTTTCCTTTAATTAATATTTTATATTCTCTTTCTTCATCATTGATTAGATTGATTAAGTCAATTGCCTGCTGAACTGACCTGTATGGTTTAAAAAAAGAACCGTCTGGTGTTTTTTCTATGGCATTTTGATTGGACTCAAGTGTCTGTTCAAAATTGTTTTCTGTTGTACTTTCTTCTGCAAGAGTTTCATAATCATTTCCCTGTACAAAAAATGTATTTCCCTTGATATGATTTATATCTTTTTGGGAGATAAACAGTGTGTCTTTATCTGTTTGTAAAAAGGCCTGGTTTTCGGAGTTTTGAAAAATATTACTCCATTTGTTAGAAATAAGATTTGAGTTTATATTAATAAACTGGGTGAGCGAAAATAAATAAATTGAATCGGAATAAAAAGAGAAAAGGCAACTATACGTGCTTGCAGGAAGTTCAGTAAGGCTGATTTCTATAATGCCATTTTCATTTTTGTAAAAAGTATGATTAAAGGTATTCGAGCTGTCAGTTATAATAACTTTTGTGACAGGAGAATTGCTGGTATTTATTTTAAGATTCAATTTCCCGTAGCCTGAATTATTTTGTAAAAAAACGGGAATTGATAAATCATAATAATAAGAATCCTTTATTTCAAATAATTCCGAGCTTCCTTCTAATATGGCAAAATCTCCTGACGGAAGTGAACTTGTAGTGTCTGTAGAAGGGTTTTCCTCGGGGAGATTTTTCTTTGTTTGTGAAAATATTCCCTGAACTTTTACCTTCCATTTTCCTTCGTCAATTGGAATAAAAAAGGATAAGTTTTGCGTAGGCTCAAAAGAAAAACTTTCTGCTGGAGCATTGTTTTGGTCCAGCAGCGTAAAAGTCCAGGAAATATTGGAGCTCTCTTCATTAAAATCAGGAAAGATGCTTCTTATGTTTTGCAAAGGACAGGCTGTAAAAGTGTTGTCTCTAGTGCAAAAATCATATTCTAACCTGACTTTAAGCAGACTTTTTTCTGTTATGACAGAGTTCCTGCAAGATATAAAAGAGAAAAAAACAAGTGCAAATAAAACTTCAATATAGTATTGCTTTAGTTTGAGCCTCATAAAACAGTTACCAGTGTTTTTCCATCATAAAAAATGCCGTCATATTCATAAGAAACTTCAAGAATATAGTTTCCCTTGAAAATAAAATCTTCGGGGAGCATAAGGCATTTTTCCCTGTTATTTTCAATCTTGTTGCTTCCATGAATAAAAGGAATGCCATCTACATAAAGTGTAAGAGCTATTTTGCTGTTATCCAGATAGATTTTTTCGTTATCGCCTGTTACTTCTGGTGTTTCTACACTGGCAGAGAATATAGTTTCTGCAGCAGTGATTTGCGGAAGTGCTGAAAAATCCTGGGTAATAATAAAAGTATTGTCATTTGTTTTTGTTATATTATTTTGACTGTTTGCTGCATTTATATGGACGGTACAGACATCAATTTTTGGTAATTGTATGGTCACCGAAGAAGCGTTTATAAAGCCTTGATGTAAGCTTTCATTGTAGTCCAGATAATAACCTGGATTCTTGAGATGAAATCTTGAAAGGAGATTTTCTGAAATAATTTGATTTTCGTATCCTTTTAGGAGAACTTTATCCTTGACAGGGGCAGTAGATTTTATATTTGCAATTATAGGATTTTGAGATGAAGAGCTTCCTGTTGAATTATTTGGACTGTTTATGTCATCAAGCAGAAGTATTGCGTTTTCTTCCAGAATAATAAGACCATTTCTAAGTTTTGGCTCGCCCTGGAGAATGAGATTTCCATCGTTCTCTACATTTATATTTCCAGCTTCTATTTCTATATCAGATAAAATCAAGGTGTTTTCCTTATCTATAGTAAAAACAGAAGGAAGAGAGGGGGACGTATTCGTAGAACTTCCAGAAGTGTTAGAATTACTGGAATTGTTTGTAGCAGCATTTTGTCCATAGATTATTGCAGTAGTTTCCCCGAGCATGTTTTTATAGGGTTTTATTGTAATAATGCATGGAAAACCTGACATTTCCAAAAATGAACATTCTTGTTCATGAACAGGACCGTCAATATAGATTGTATAGTTTGTATCATTAGAAAGATTATTTTCTACGGCAGTTTTATTCAAAACCTGAATCTTCTTAATTGCCGCCTGAATTGTTTCAAAAGGAGCAGTCCAGTAACCTGAGTTTGAATCTGATGGTTGGGCAACAATTTGAGGAAGCTTTCTTTCTTCTGCATTTCTACTTGCAACATAAAAGGATGTATTGATTAATTGCATTATTGTTTCAGGAGTAAGCACAAAATCTGCGTAATCATCCTGAGCAGGATTTAAATAAATTGTATTTCCAGATTTAATCCATTTATCAGTTGTCATATTCTGTCTTACATTTATTTTTTCCTGTAAAGAAAGAACTTGAACAAAGTCTGTCTGAAACTCATAAAAAGTAAAGACAGGACTATAAGTAGCAGCTGGAACATTATCTTTTTCAATTACAAAAAATCCGTTTTCATTTCTTAGATAGACTCCATCAATGCAAGTATCCGTTCCGTAGATTGTCATTTTTTCCAGATTAGTCGTAGAAACATCAATAGCAAGGTTAATGTTACCATTTCCACTCTGGATATAATAAACCTGAATACTTGTTTCGTAGAATCCATTTTCATTCACAGAAACTTCTTTTTCTCCTTGAAAAATTGCTTTTTCTTCAAGTCCTTCTTCCACATCAGATTCATTTTTGTAGCCTAAAACAGTAATTTCCCATCTTCCTGGGGTAATTCCTAAGATAAAGCTTGTTGATGAATCACTAGAAGAGCTTTGAATCCTTGTTTCTTCTGTTGCAATTAATAAATCTGAAATATTTCTTGCTTCCACCTTCCAAAAGATTTGCTCTTGTGGTAAAACTGGAACTGCTGAGCGATGTTGTAATGCAAGACTTGAGCTTTGAGGATAAATAATTCTTACTGTAAGTTCTGTCTTTGTATTTTGATTTATGCTGCGGATTGAAAGCCTGCAGCCTGCCAAGAAACTTACTGCCAGAAATAAAAATACCATTCCTGCACTTGTCATTCTGATAAAAGAATGTGAATAAAACTTAATTTTCATGATAAACTCCTTATTTTTTTTGATTTATGAATCTTCTTTGAGATGAATATAAAACTTTGCTTCGTGAATTATACGGTCAATATTAAAGGTAACTACCAGTGTGTAGATCTGTCCCGGCATTAAATCTGAAAATGTCATTATCTGATTTTTTTCATATTGTTTTATTAAGGATGAATCCAAAAAAAGCGAAAGTGAAATTAAATCAAGGTCGGCCTGAAGAAAAACAGATTTAGAAAGCCTGTCTACAACTTTGTAAAGTTCAATTTTGTCATTTAGTCCAAAATCAATTTTTTCTTCAATTGCTATAATTTTTTCCTGCTTATTGGCCTTATTCTGATTATTTTGAATCCTAAAATAATAATCCAGATTTGATAACAGCTGACTCTTTTCTTCATTTTTCTTCTTATTATCTTCTTTATTAGAAATATCCAAGGCTTTAGATTTTATGTTGAACTTTATAAAGTCATCAAAATAATCTGATGGATTGGATTGAAAATTATTACATGATAAAAGAAACAGGCAAAAGAGACCTACAAAGATTATTGGTATTTTCAAATTAAAACTCCTCCCGTTATAGTTGGTTCAAAAAAAATAAAAGCTTCTGCCGGCGAAAAGGCATAGTTAAAATTAAAAGATAGATTACAAAAAATATTCTTTGTAAAATTGTGTTTTAGGGATAGACCGCAATTTAAAAACAAGGTAGCTGAATGAAGCGGATTGCTTTTAACTTTTCCAATTTGGCAGGAGGAATTAAAAAAACTGTTTATTCCTAAACCAACATGTACTTCGAATAGATTTTGTGATGATAAAAAGTTTTTTTCAAGCAAAAGGGCAGACTGGAAAGTAAATAATTGTGTTGACATTATTAAATCCATATTATCTGAATAATTGATTATACTGTGTTCCAGTTTTGAGCCAGTCCCTTGAAAAATCAAGCCCCACTTCCACTTTGTTTTTGACGGAAAAACAATTGAAAATGATAAACAGGGCAAAAGAATAAACGTCTGTTTTGGAAAATAACTGTTGATAAAGCTGTTCCCCAGAAAATATATTGGCGAGATTCCGCAGGAGGCAGAAACTTTTATTTTATCATTATATTTATCGTTAGAATTATTTTGATAATTATTTCCAGAAAAAGAGGGGAGTGTAAGCTTATTACTTGCAGAATCTTTTTGTATTTGGAGAGATTTTAGCCTTTTTTCTTCGATTTTGTTCCTTTCAATTTGATTGATTTCTTCTTTAGTTTGACAGTCAGCAGCGTTTAATATTTCTATTTTCTGAATATTTTCTTTATCAGAAATAGAAAGATTGGAGGAGATTTCATTATGAGCTGAAAGATTTTGACAAATATTTTCACCAAGGAGATTTATTGAAAATAATTCTGCTGTCTCTTCTAAGAAAGAAGCTTCTGTCTCAAAAGTCTCTTTTTCTTTTTTCTTACCGACACCCGAAACGCTAAGAAGCAAGATAAAGAGAATAGAGGCAAAGGAAACAAAAAGTATGATAACGCCAAAGCGTCTTTTTAATTCTGCTTTCATAAACTTACAAACCCTCATATTCAAGATAATATGAAAAAAACAATATGTCAAGAGAAAATAGCTAAAAATATTAAAAATAGCTATAAAAATTTATTTGATATTCAAAAATTTGTGATTTATAATAAAATCAGAATGAGAATCTTTTCCCATTTGAATAATTTAAAAGTAGAGGTGAATAAAATGAATGTTCATAACATAATGGAAGATGTTGTAAAAAAAAGTGTTGATGATTTGTACGAACAGGTTAAAAAAGACGGCTGCAAATGGCTTTCCTGTGACTGTATGAATTGCCGTCTGGATACTGTCTGCTATGTTCTGAACAGAATTTCTCCTAAATATGTAGTTTCTGGAAGAGGCGTTACCCATTCAGCCAGCGATATAAAAAATCTTCAGCTCAAGGCGGATATTAATCAGTTGGCCTTGGAAGGAATGAGAACTGTAAGTGCAACAAAAAGACCTTTCCATCTTAATGACAGCAATGAATGTAATCCTCAGCCTGTGATGACCCCTTCTTTTAATTTTTCTACTATCTCTGGAACAATTTTAGATGGTTCAACATTTGAGCCGATAATTGGTGCAAATATAACTTTGATGTATGAAGGCAAAGCCGTAGAAATGGTCGATAAAACCTGGATAAATCCTTACATAACCTGTCAGAGCACAAAGGGTGTCTATAATTTCTGGGTAAAATCCATGCCAGCCGAAAAAGAAGGAATCAGCAAAAATTTCCATTTTTCAATGCTTATAAAGGCTGACGGTTACAATGATTTTACTTACCATTTTGATGTTCCTTTAGTAAGCCAGGCCTTCTGTCTTAATCAGCTGGATGCAACTTTTTCGCTTAAACTAAAGGATATCATCCTCTTCAAAAAAGAAATCGACAACCCCATGGAGTAGAATTAATTCTTTGTGACGATTAATGGGATGTTGCAGGTGTAGGAGCCGTTGAAAGTTGTATTTTTCGAGTGTTCCCATACGAATGTCATTCTAATATTATATTCTACGGAATTATTTGTTTTTAATTTGTTTTCAATATCTGTTTCTAAATCAGAAAGAATGAACATACTTTTTTGCGAATCTATTGAAGTTTGTGCAGCGATAACTTCATCTTCATAGATAATAGAGTAGGTTATTTCTTTTACAGAAGAACCAAATTGAGGACCGGTCCATGCCGTATTATTACTCCAGAGACCTCCAATTATTTCCTCTGTTTTTGCTGTTGCAAGATTGTATGAACTGGTTTTTGGAACTACATAGTCACTTGCCCCTTCCTCTGCACCGATAATTGCATCTTTTCCTGTTCCAAGTTTATCATAACGCATACGTGCACCCCAGTTTGTAGGAAGTGACTTTAGGCCGCTTGCATCATAAACAAGCATACCTTTGCGTTTATTTTCGGAGTCATTGTAAGTCAGTTTGTATCCGACATTTTCAACTGTATAACGTTTATCTGTATCGTCAAAATCTGATGTAAAGTCAATTTCATTTTTATTGGAATCATATAATACTACCAGACTTTGATTGTCTATAGGATTTAAATCAAAAAGTCGGGCAACTGTCGTATTTTTGTCACTAGGAGGATTTTGTACATAGAATTTTGCATTCTTATCAAGATAGATTCTACTATCGGCTCTTATCTGTTTTGATCTACCACTGAAAATTACTTCTGAAGATTCATCTACCAAAAGATTTCCAGCTGTAAGTCTTGTATCTATGAAAGAAAGATTTGTATTTTCGTCAACAAATATATCTCCCCTGAAATATGATGTATCGTTCTCGTCTTCTATTGATGATGGCGTTTTTATTGTTATATTACTGTTTGTAAAAATAGTTTTTTTCTTTGCTTCGTATGTTTGAGGATCTTGTATATAATCTTGGAGAGAGGAAACTGACTCAAAGTTTAGTGCTGTATATTCAAATACTGCTGTAGAATCAGTTATTATGAATGAAGCTGCTTCTTTTCCATAGAAATTATTTCGGTGGCTTTTATTGATAAAAGAAAAGTTTGTGTTCTTAATTTCAAGATCCTCATCATAATGGACTTTTGAATCAACAAGGGTAACTTCACTATCCGTAAAGGAAAGTGAATCCATACAGTTATCACTATCAGGTCCTAAGTCAATCATAGTTCCTTTCAATTCTGCATTTTGGGACATTTTGAGTTCTGAACCAGCTGTAAAAGTATAAAGTTCTATATCTGTTGTTCCGCCAATCAGTTCAAATTGTGACATAGTTAAATCGTATTTTGTCTGATAATAGGTTTCACCCTTAAATTCTGAATCACAATTTTTAAGCGTAAAGGAGGTTCCTGCTTCAAGTGAACTGTTTGAAACATTTAATGTACTATCTTCTGCATAGAAACTACTGCTTGCTTTAAATTTTTCTAATGGTCCGTCAATTACTAAATTGCTGCAATTGTAAACGTTATAATATTTTGTAGTGAAATCTATTCCGACTCCGAATTCTACTTTTTTAGTACAATTCTTTATTTCGGTAGTTTCTGTAACAGGTAATATTGTATGCGAAATTTTAAAAGCAGAGCTGTTAATTTTTAAATTTCCAGTTATTTTTGTTGGAGCTTGGTTTACAGATGCAGAGTTGTATATTTCTACATCGCTGTCTTCGCTGATGTTCATATTTTTAATGGTAAAGGTGGTAGTAGAGCCGCGTGAATCAAGTGCTAAGGATTCGTCCGGATTTATAAAAGAAACCTTACTATTTATAACTGTAAAGTCTACAGGTTTAGCTGTTGTACCGATTATTGAATTGTAAATTGTTGATGTTTTACTGTTAGCGCCGTTGAATGTGAGGTCTCCCGATATTGTACAGTTATTAATAGAAATATGGGAGCTTGTTTCGATGGTATTAAATTTAAAACGCTTCTTTGCTTCTTCTGAAGTGGCTCCAGCATCTATGGTGATATCATATTTTTCCCCGAAAATTAAGTAACCTTTTGATTCACATGTTCCGGTATTGTTTGGCTCAGGTTCAATGTTAACAGCTAATGGATTTGTTGTCTCCGGTATTGAATAAGTATATTCATCGTCATTTAATATACCGTCAATTAAAATTGTAAAAGTTTCTTTTTTATCAATTTTATAAAAGTTATCATTAAGAGCGACAATGCGTTTAAAGGCAGACTGCAAATCATAGAATGGTTTCAAATTTGAGCCTATATTTTCAGATGAACCACTTGGACTTACATAACAGGTGGTATTGCATCTTTTATGCAGATATTCTGGTGTTATTATAAAGTCAGCAGTGTCGGTTATTGTACGTTCATCCGGCGGAAAAGCAGTTCCGACGTCGGTCGGATGGGTAATTTTTTGTGGTTGTAAATAATCGCAGTGCTCTGAATAAATCCAGGCATCAGTTACCATGTTGTCTTTGACGTTAATTGTCTCATTCTGAATTCTGAAGATTATTACGTCGTCTTTTAAAAATGTTAAAGTAGCGGGGTAGGCTCCTGCAGGGATATTGTTTGCACTGATTACAATTTTACCGCTGGCAACTGCATCTTTGTTATAGGTACCGTTGAGAATACCGTCCCCTGCGTTTGTAATTTTAAGTTTATTGATATTTGTTTCTGAAACATCAATAGGAAGGTTTACTGTACCATTTCCTTCAGGTAAAAAATCCACTTTAAGAGAAACGTTATAATGTTTACCTTTTGCTACCCCAGAAGTTGAACCTATAAGGATTCTCTTGTCTTTAGTTCTTTTTTCATCGGGATTATCTAAAGCATAACCTTCTATATAGAAATACCAGGTTCCGTTATGCTCCAAATCCATTACAAAGTAATTTGTTCCAGTGAAATTGGATTCCTTTTTGTATTTATAGTTTCCTTCGGAATCCCGATCTTCTAATGCGGGTTTGAGTTCTCCTTCATCATCATACTCCGGTGCAATCGGTTCTTGAGCGGCAATCAATGTATACCAGATATAGTCAGGCAAAACAGGTGTGGCAGTCTTAGAAGGTGATTCTATATAAATAGTGCATTTACAGGAATCTGAAGTGATTTCTTCTACCGGAGCAGAGCTGTTTTTGCAAGCCGAAAGAGCAAAAATAAAAGAAAAGAGGAATGTGGCTACTAATAATGCTTTTGATGTATTTTTTTTCATTTTTATCCTCCTATTCCACAAGATTCAGTAATAATTCGTCTGAATATGTTATTCCGTCGTAATCAAATAAAACTGTAAGTGTATATTTGCCTGCAGGACATATTGTACGGAGATATGGTATTGTCATGGTGAAGGCTTTTCCGTCTGTTACAGAGAAGGTTCCATTTGTTATTAAATCACCTTCCATAGCTAACTGGAACTTTCTGTTTGTAACTATTTTAGTATAATCTGTATCGCCTTTCATGATTTTAGCAGTAATGGTCTTATGGGTACTTCGTGTTGACAATTGATAAGTCCATACATTATTTTCAACAAGGTTTGTATCAAGTTCGATTGTGAAACCGCCGATTTCAGGCTCGATAACTTTTGCTGCTGGAATACCGGTTACACCTTTTCCTTTGGTAGAAGAACCATCTTTACCAGAATATTTAATGTAATATCCAGGGGTAACAAGCTTAAAGAACTGGCATGGATTGTCTTCTCTTTCCAAATCTTCCTTAAATATGGTTGGTAATACTGCTGTTGTTTTTGGACTTTCGCTTTCAATAATAACTGTATTGAGTTCAGGGAAGTTTTCTTCTGTACGGATAAGAACTAATTCAGCAGTCTCTTCATTGTATTTGATTGATGGACTTGTGAATGTAGCTTGCCCCCTGCTGTTATATTCATTATCAACACCAAGCTGAACTTTTGCTGTGCTGGAAAGTAATATCCATGCACCACTAGTAGGGTAGCCTTGTTTATCAACAAGAGGATTTCCTTTATCATCCAAAACAGCTTTAATTGTTGTTGTACCGCCAAGAATTACGCGTGAATCTTCGTTGGCTTCGATTATACCCTTGTCCATCTCAACATTATTAAGATAAAGCTTTGCACCTTTACCGACTATGATGTTTCCAGAAACTTTCAGGTTTTCAAGGATTACAGTTGCGTTCTCTGGGATGGTGATTACTGGTGTATTGTCATCTTCAGAGTTAATTGAATATTTTATAGAGCCAGTATTTGAAGATATTTTTATATATGGTACCGGTATTTCAACATTTTCAGTAATGTCATCTAATAGATAGATTGTGTTGCCTGTGTCGGTTGGAACTGAAAGTTTGCTGGCTGCGTAATTGATTGTTGCAAAAGGTTTTTTATAAGTTCCTGGATTAGAATTATTTCCATCAGTAGAACCGGCATAAACTCTAGTACGCAAAACTTCCATAGGGAATTCATAAATGAGTGAGTCTGAGTTGCCATCATGTGTTGTGTATATACTAATACAAATTGGTCCACATGGTACTTCAACAGGGTAATAGTGACCAGATGACAGTAAATCGTTTCCAGAGAAATTAATTGTAATGCTTCCGTCATTGTTTTTTGTTCTGCTTGGTCTTTTTCCTGTTGATTTAGCAAAGGTAAATGTGCCGTTATCTGCCAGTGTACCGTTATGATCAGAACCTTCATAAATTTTGAAAGATAAAGTTGCATCACTGGTATTAGTGTCAGAATTAAGTGTCCAGCTATCAATCATCTGCTTATAGGTCTTTCCTGAATCTGGTGTCCAATTGCCATTCATCCATTGCTCATTCTGCAATTCTTTAAGTGCAGCATTGAAAACATTATTAAAATTAGAGTTGCTTGAAGAAAATTGGGTATCATCAAATTCAAAATCTTCAGTGACTCTTTCACCGTCTTTATTAATATAACGGAATACGTTCTGAATGCCGTTATCGCCTTCAAAATAATATGTAAACATAGAAGGCAGAATTTTTAGAGTTGCATATGAACTTCCTGAATCCTGCTTTATTTGCGTATCTTTTTGCATGAGTTTATTATTGGAATCAATAACATAAGGGGCAGAAAGACGAGGTATTGAATATGCTTGTGCTACTGCATCCTTGGATGTAAGGCCGTATTTATCCTTAAGTATAAAATGGTAATTAACTTTTCCTTTTGGCGCCTTGTCTGTGATTATATAGACAGGCTGATCGCTGTTCTCTTTATCAAATTTTGGACCACATTGAACATAATTTTCATCATAATATTGATCGTCTTTATCAGTTGGATTTCCATAGCCAATTTCTGGTGAGTTTTTTGGAGTAAGTGTAAAAAAATAATCAGTATGATCTTGGTTTACACCTGGAGTCAAAGTATAGGTATAATTAATGTTATTTTGTGGATTATCATTTCCATCGCTATAAACAATTAATTGGTTTATATCGCTATGAATTCCGGTCCCGGTTAAAGCTGATTTACCAGGCATATTGAAAATTAAAGCATATTGTTCGGTGCTATTATTTTTGTATACAGTAGGGGAGGTTATTTCAATAGGTTCCGAATTGCATACAATATGCAGAGATTCGTAGGTATCAAAAAAACTCTTAAAATCAGGGGTGTCAGTTACAATATTAGGATTTGCAATACGGATTGAAGGGGTAATGTTTTCGCCCTTCTCGGCATCTTTCAGGAAAGTGTTAGGAATTGTTAGAGTTAGTTGATATGTTCCTGTCTGCTTAATTTCTATATCGTTTAAATAATTGGAATATTTATCGAACAGGTTAAGGTCTACACCAAGGTATTTTGAAGTTAATTTATATTGCTGAGGATTGCGGATTGTAAAAGTAATTGTAAAATCTTTGGTAGAAGGAATGTAATATTCTTTGTAACCTTCTGCGTCTTTTTTAATTGACTTGGATTCAAAGTCATCTATATTTGTAGTGTAGTCAATAATTTCTACCTTTTCTGTATAATCCTTAAGATACCCTTTCAAATCCGATTCAAAAGATATCTTACACGTTAAGAAGAGGAAAGAAGAAAGGAATATTGCAGCGAGTATTGAAAAGGTTTTTGTATATCTGTAATTAGTAATGTTTTTTCTCATAATTCTATCTTCCTCCTTTTATCAAATTAGAACATCCATCCAAACGAAACTGACGGCCTTACAAACTGTATGGACATAGGGTCCAGCTTCCGCGTTTCTTTATTGCGGGATGGGGTAATTGCCCAGACAAAATCTGCTCCGGTTGTAAAGAACATTTTCTTTGTCACGTAGAATTGTAAATCCGCTCCGGCATATAAGCAAGGGGCAAGTGTAAATGCAGGATCTGACTGGTGATTAGGTGTAATTACAGTTAATCCCATAAAGCCTAAAATACCAAGACCTGCATGGATATCTGCCAGGATTCGGAATGGAACTCGTTTTTTAAGTATGAATAGAACGTTTCCGTTTACTCCTGCTGTGTACAAAGGGGCCTTTATTGTGTAGGATTCGCTTTCATAATCATACGAGGTATATTTAAGGTAAGTCGCATTTAAGTTCAAGCCGGCTCCCAGATAGAAACGGGCTGTCTTATATGGAATTACCGTAACTTTTGCATTCAAGCCAAATGGCCAGAAAAGAATGTCGCTGTCGCCATTTGTTGTGTTCCTGTCATTAAAGAACTGGCGTAAAGTAGACGCTCCTTCTGTTGCATTATACTGCTTATACTTATCAAGCATATACAAGCCAGTCCAGCCTGCTGCAACCGTAACGTCAAGCGGTTTTGCAAAGCCTACGCGGATTGTTCCCGATGTATCAAATAGTCCGCCTTCATTTACAGCGCGAATATAATAAGTTCCTGTATCCAGCAGGTTAGGGTTGACTTTAATTTTTGCTCTTTCGTGAAGAACATCTCGCTCAAGAACTTCTGTAGAAATTTCATACCAGTTGTTTTCCAATGTGTAGACAGTGTCTTCACGTAATTCAAGACCATTAATTGTGAATATTCCGCTTGGTCCTTCATCAAGGAAAATTGTAACCGGCGTAACCGAAGTAATTACCGGCTGATAAACCTTTTTTACTTCAAAATTAACCCACTTAGTCTGGAAATCCATTTGGTTGAGATAATTGTAAACCTTAATCAGATAACGGTATTTACCAGATCTGAGCGAAACTGATATTTCTGTTTCCTTTGTTTCAAGTAAGTCAAAATATTCATATTCGTTATTATCATTAAGTTTTTCCAGAAGGAATTCATAACGATATACGGTATCGGCACCCTTCCACGTAAATCTCTGCATGATTTCATTATCTTCGGTCAGATAAGTTTCAGCTTTTTTTCCTGAACTCTGAGCAAAAAGATTTGTCATGGACATTCCAAGAATAAGAGAGAAAATTATTAATGTTGCAAAAGATTTTATTCTTTTATGCATTAAGAATTTACCCCCGTTTTCTTAGTTTTTTTTGATTTAGCAGAAGTCTTCTTTTTCTTTGGAGTCTTCTTCTTTGCGTTCTTTATCTTCTGTTCAATATTTGCATCCGGTTCAAAATCTTCATCAAGACCATAGCGGATTGATTTTTCTTCATTTGTGACTACATCTTCCGGTTTTGTTTTTGGAATGTTTACTGTAAACGGTATTTTCTGAGTTGCACCTCGCTGTAAAAGCTCTCCTTCGTAATCTGTCTGAGCTTCTACAGACCACTGCCAGCCACCGTTGTATTTACCCAAAGTATTTGCAAAATCGTCACCTTCAAAGTGGAATTCTGTCTGGTCTGGAGGCAGAGTAACTTCAAAAAGTGGAGAAGGGTCTTCTTTTTTGAAGATTCTGAAAATGTAGCGGGCAATTCCGTTCATTTTTCCCCACTTAAAGTCAACCTGAATACCATTATTTATGATATAGTCTATATTTATTAACAAATCATCTTTTGGAGAAATCATTTCTGGTACAGGGAGTTTTGGCATTTCGCGTACAGAGAAATTATTGATTACGGTTGCAGAAATGTCTATATCATCAGCTGTGTAGGCAACAACAGTCCAGTAATACTGTCCTTCATACAATTTTGGCATTCTCTGCTTGTATTTTGGTCTGTTTATAGTAGAGAATGCATTTTCTTCTTCTGGAAGCTGTTCTTCCGGTAAATCTTTGTAAATCAGGATTTTTGATTTTACAGGTGATTCAATAGAACTCCAAACAAAGCTTGCAGGATCAGTGATTGCAAAAATACCGTCAAAAGAAGTTCCGTTCAAAGGCAAGAGAAGCTTTACAGGCTTTAAAATCCTCATTTTGAAAGTAGAAATATGAGTCTTGCCCGAGAATCTTGATGAAAGAGGACTTTCTTCTGAAAATGCCTGAACTGTCCAGTTATATATAGTTTCCGGCATGTAATCCATAATCAAGAGATCACTCGCATATTTTCCATCTTCCGATTTGATGTAATTTTTTTCGTAAATCGGTTCAAGCAGATTATCCTGGGTGTAAAGCTTGAGCTGATAATAATCTGCATCTGGAACTGTTTTCCACTGGAACTTAACAGGAATTGTTGTGCGGACAATTTCTCGGCTTCCTTCCTTTGGAGTAGTAATTTCTGGCGCTTCCAAAAAGTCCTTTACAATAAGAGTTTTAGCCGGAGTAGTGTAGATTATTGGAGCTGCATCTTTATCTGTCTTGTTTTCGCAGTTTGTCGTAATTCTCCAGAAATATGTTCCTTCTTCGAGAGCTTTACCATAAACACTCTTACCTGAGCTTTGTACTGAATAAATTATATTTTTGAATGCAGAATCTGTTGCTATCTGCATTGTTGTTTTTCCGTTAATATTAGTCTTCCATCTGAAAACCATATCTGCTGTATGAGTCTGCAAAAGCTTATAGCCTTCAGGTGGGAAGGTAGTTTTATGTTCAACTTCTGATTCAACGGCAAAGAACTGGCGAACTTCAGATTTATCTTTTCGACCTTCTGAATCTGTTCTTGTTACCTGCCAGAGCCAGGTTCCGCTGTTAATTCCTTCTTTTTCAGTGTCAATTACAATATAATTTTGTGTGAGCGTCCTATTGATTGTAATCTGATTTCCATTTTTTGCTTCTTTTTGCCACAATCTAAAATCATAGGATTGTGCTTCCTGATTATCCTTCCATGAAAAAACAAGGGAATTATATACAGGCTGCTGATTTTTAATCTTAATTTTTGTGCTGATAACTTCATCTTTTGCAGGCTTTTGCAGCTGAATTGCTTCCAGTTTATCATTTTGCCTGATTATAAAGCTGCCAGTTTCTGATGCATTTGAAGTATTTTCTGCATCATAAGCATTTGATGCATATAAAGGCGTTACCTTCCAATACCAGGTTCCCTTACCAAGAGAAGAAATAATGCAAGAAGTTCGTTCTGTAATGAACGAAATCTGAGGATTTTTAAAGCTTTGATTATCTGCAACAGTGACTTCATATTGACTTGCACCCTTGCTTTCTGTCCAGACAAAGCGTATTTCAGGCTTTTGACTTCTATAAGAAACGGTAAAGTCTGGAGCAGGGGCAATCAACTCTGGTTTTTTAGAAGCCAGTGCTGTAATTTTTCCTGTGCAAGATTCTACTATTTCTTCTGTCTGCCTGTCTTTGATTGAAAGCTTCCACCAGCTTTTTCCCGAAGCAAGCTCAACATTGGCAGAAGTAACATTGTTAAATGAATATGACTGAACCGCTTCTATCATTGATTTTGAATCAAAGATTTCTAGAAGGATTTCCTTTTCACTGTTTTCAAGGTCATCATATTTCCATTCAAATGGAACTGTAACAGTAGCTTCAGAAAAGTTCAGATAGCTTGAATCTTCTTTTGGCTCAATGATGGTAAGCGCTGATTTTTCAACCTTTCCGTCAGCCTTAATTCTAGCTGTTTGACCAGGCTGCAGCTTCATTATTGTATTTCCTGTCTGTGTATTTACAATGGAGGCATTTCCTTTTTGAAGCTCTATAGTTTCTGTCTTGTCTGCTGCAAGACTTGCATTAAGAATTGAGCCATTATCCATGTTAACGGACATTTTTCCGGAAGTGATATTCATTCCGGAAGTGCTTGACGACTGGGCTTTTATCTTGCCTTCTTTAATTTCTATTTCTGCTTTGCTATCCATTAGGGAAATACGGGTCAAAGTATTTTCCTCTAAGGTCAAGCTGTTGCCATCGTTAAATGAAATGATTGCCTCAGAAAGCGGGGCTGTGCGCAAGGTATCTTGATTATAAACGGAAGAACCTGTCTGCAGTCTATCCCACATATCTCCGTCATCAAACTTACGCTGAGTAATTTTCTTATTGAATGTAATTACAGCAACTGCATCTTCTTTTTTTGCCTGAGAATCGTTCAGAACCAGCAAGTACCGGTAAATACTATAGCCTAAGCCGAACAAACAGAGACAGATAAAGAAGATTTCAGCTATTCTTGCCGCTACTTTCTTCTTCGCCAAGTTTTGCGCCTCCATTTTTTTGTTCTGCTTCCCAAGCTTTTCTGTAAGCTCGCTTTATTGCTTTTGATACAATCCACATTATTAATATATCTGCAAAAAGAATTATGAGTGAAAGCCATATATTCTTTTGTGTTTGAAAAGTTAATGCCTGCAAAGCTTTTTCTTTATCTAAAAGAGAGATTACGCTTACATCACCAGATGAAAGCTTGCAGAAGGAGCCAAAATATTCTTTTCCGTCTGTATCTGTGAACAAAATCTCTTTATTTGATTCTTTTGAATTGTTCATTTGTCCAATAAGAGGAAGCTTTGACATATTTATACCTGATTTAACAAGCTCAAAGTCTGGGTGAACTAACAAATCTGCGCTTTCATTTACAAGGAAGGTCAGACTTCTTCTGCCCGAAGCAAATGCCTGAGTGATTGAACTTGAATCAAAAAAGATTGTAACAGCCTGGTTCTGGCCGCCTTCTCTCCATGGCATCATCATTGCCAAAAGAGGAATGTTAAATTCTGGTGAAGCATTTAAAATAAAAGCTTCTCCGTTTTCAGCACGCTTTATTTTATCATCATTTTTTTCAAGAAAGGTCTGCACTGCCTGATTTTCTATTTCATTTGAATTAAAGAAGCCTTCGTTATAAAACTCCTTGTCTCCAGAAATAATAACTGCCGCAACATCTGGATTGCGCTCAAAGAAAAAGGAAGATGTCTGTTTTAAGAGCATACCAGAAGTGTTTGTTGTATTTACTAAATCAAGCATAAGGAGAGTATTTGCACGGATTGAAGCTAATTTATTTTCAGCAGTTTCTGCAGCCTGCATTGTGATTGCATGATTGTTTTCTTCTGCTGTTACCTGAATATCTTCACTGATAAAGTAGTTTGCAAGATATATCATTGCTCCAAGAGAGAGAGTCATAAAAATAATTGTGGTAAGAATTAGAGTAAGTCCGACATGGGGACTTCTGCGCTTTTTATCTTTCGTGCTCATATCTATAATTTCTTCCTTAGCTTATTATACATTTATGTTATCGGCAAAAAAAGTCCTTTTCTTTAGTTTTTAATTCTTGCAGATTTATATATGTGTGATAGAATGATGTTATACTTAATTTCATTTATGCGAGGTGTAATATGAAAAAACTATTTGCTGTATTATTTGTTGCAGCAGTAATGTCAGTGGGTCTTTTTGCACAGGTAACAAAAGACATTGAATTGCCTAAAGGTTCTTTTATTGACAAACAGTATAATGCTGAATGGGTTATCGGCCTTGATATTGTTGAATTGAAAGATGCAACAACTGGTGAATTGATTTATTCTTTCCCTAAAGAAAAAAGAGAAGATGATAAGGTTGAAGTAACTTCGGAAGGTGCAGTATGGTCTTTCTATTGCAAGGATACTTACCGAAAATATTATTTCATCAAACCTTATACTCTGGTTACACAGAAACATATTCAGCTGGAAATAGATCCTGACTGGACTTATGAAAATTACAAGGTTCAGCTTGATTTTAAGGAGTAGGCTTGTAATAACCAGTGTAAAATTGACTGAATGATTTTATTCAGCCAGGGAAAATCAGTTTTTTACTTCTACAACTGAATTTCTTTTACATAAAAGGCTCGGGATTTGAATGTCGTTTTGTTCAGGTCTCGAGTTTTTTATTTGGTTGATTAGCATTTCAGCAGATTTTTGTCCGATATCATATATTCTGATTTCCATTGTCGTGAGCAGAGGATTTAAACATTCTGCAATATCGCGGTTATCAAAACCTGCAATAGAAATATCTTTTCCAGGAATAAGATTGTTTTCTTCAAAATAAGTGTAAGCACCGGCTGCAATTAAATCATTAAAGCAGAAAAGGGCTGTTATTTTTTTATCCCGCACTTTCTGGGCAAGGTTCAATTGTGTACAGGCATTATAGCCACCCGAAAACTCCCAGGAAGAGGAAATGATATTTTCTTCATTGTATTCAATTGAGTTGTCTTTTAATGCCTGCTTACAGCCTTTAATTCTTAATTCTGTATGAATGCCCTTCTGTCCTGTGATGATTGCAATGTTTTTGTGTCCCATTGTTATCAGATATTCTGTCATATCGTAAGCAGATTTTACATCATCAATAAAAACGGCAGGAACAGATTTATCTTTGCTGAAAGAGTAGGCAATTACAATTGGAATAGGCAAATCAAGAGGAAGATAATCAACCTCACGTGAATAAGCCCCAACATAAATGATACCGTCAACTTTAAGGGCCAGCATTTCATCTATGGCAGCGTGTACCAAATCAACAAAATCCTGATGGGTATGCTCTTTATTCAGCCATTTTGAATAGATGCGTAGGTTTGACATTATGGAACGGTAGTTAAATTCTTCGCAGATTTCCATTATACCTTCGATAATCTTTGAGGTTCCAAAAGCGGTAATATCGTCGACAATCATTCCTATGGTGCGTGATTGTGTTGCCCTAAGGCTGCGGGCCATGAAATTAGGTTTATAGCCGGTTTCTTCTATTATTTTTAAAACTCTTTCCTTTGTTTTTTTAGAAACATTGGATTTTCCGTTCAGAATGTTTGAAACTGTTGCAATTGAAACATTACACTTTTGGGCGATTTCTTTTAACGTTACCATAATATTACTATGGTAAATTGTTTAATAAAAAAAATCAACTTTTAATTCATCAGGGCAAACGCATTATAAAAGTAGCAGTCGAGACTGCGGTTTCGTAAAACTAATTTCACTCCCTTAATTATTTTTTTATAATCTTGTATAATGCGTTTGTCAGAAGCATGTCTTCTGCAGGTGATTTATTCGTTCTACAAGTGTTGGGTGCGAATAGTTCCAGAAAGCATAGATTTTTGGAGGATACAATTCATGCAGATTTTCGCTGTTTAGTTTGATTAAGCCTGTAATAAGGTTTTCGCCACTTCCACAGATTTTTGCAGCATAAGCATCAGCCTGATATTCATTTTTCCTTGAGAAATAACTCATCAGTGGGGAAATGATTTCGCTTATGCTTCCATAAATTGTAGTTGCCAGAAACAAGCCGATAAATTGTACTGCTGCAACATTTTCTGCTGTTATTTGAGTAAAGCCAAAGCCTGTATAAAGAGAAGGGAATTGTGCCAATTTATATAGAAGGAAAATCAAAATAAATTCCATTGGAATCAAAAATACAAGCCGCTTAGTAATGTGATGGAGTTTAAAATGTCCAAGTTCGTGACCTAAAACCGCAGCAAGTTCATCTGCAGTAAGGGATTTGATAAGCGTATCATAAAGGACAATTCTTTTTGATTTGCCAAAGCCACTAAAATATGCATTGCTGTGACCGCTGCGTTTTGATTCGTCCATTACAAAGAGTCCGCCGTTTTTAAAACCGCTTTTATCAAGAATCTGAGTGATTTTATCCTTAACTTCACCGTCTGGTAGGGGTTCAAACTTATTAAAAAGAGGCGCAATGAATTTTGGGTAAATAATCTGCATTATAAAAGTAAAGGCAATCAAAATTGAAGCCAGAATCCACCACCAGTTTTGTGGAGTTTTTACAAAAAAGACTGAGGCTGTGAGCGTGAGTAATACAAGAAGAATTCCAGATAAAAGAAGGGACTTGAGCTGGTCTGAAATCCAGAGTTTTAATGTCATATTTGAGAAGCCAAACTTTTTTTCAAGTTTGAATTCATTGTAAAGACTGAAGGGGAGGGAAATAAGGGCGGACGGTATGGAAGCGATTATTGTAAAAAGAAGGAAGCAGGTAAAACTGTTCCCAATTGTTGAAGGAAAGCCCACCCAGGAGTTAATCAGATTAAAACACCAGGGATAAAAGCCAAATAGAACCAGCAAGACTTCCACTACTAGACTACATACAGAGGAAGGAATCCAGGAAAAATACTTTGCGTTTTCATAATCACAGATTTTTTTCAATTTTTCTGTATCAAAGGTTTGTACAGCGAGTTCAATTTTTTGCAGCTCCTCCGGGAGTTTTCCTGCATTTTTACAGCGTGCGCGGTAATCAATAAATTCTAAAAAATGATTGATAAGAAAACTAAGGAGAGTTCCGACAAGAAAAATTAAAACAAATGGATTAGAAAAATTAACGGCAAAGTTCATGGTATTCAATTCCTTTTTATATAAAAAACGGGTAGCAGCCACATTTGTGTCTGCTACCCGTTATCAAGTATGCTTTAAATTATTAGTACATTCCACCCATATCGGCAGCAGGAGCAGCTGGAGCTTTTGGTTCTGGGATGTCTGTAATTGCACATTCAGTTGTAAGAACTGTTCCTGCAATAGAAGCAGCATTCTTCAAAGCTGAACAGGTTACCTTTGCAGGGTCAATAATTCCAGCTTCGAGCATGTTTGTCCATACACCTTTGCGTGCATCAAAACCAATGCCCTTCTTTTCTGTCTTAGCACGTTCTGCAATAACTGCACCATCAACACCAGCATTTTCTGCAATCTGTCGGATTGGTTCTTCCAAAGCGCGGCGAACAATCTTAAATCCAACCTTTTCATCTTCTGTAAGGTCAGCAGGAATATCTTCAAGGGCTTTAGAAGCTTCAATAAGAGCCATTCCACCACCAGAAACAATTCCTTCTTCCAAAGCAGCGCGGGTAGCAGCAATTGTATCTTCTACGCGGAACTTCATTTCTTTCATTTCAGTTTCTGTATTAGCACCAACGTTGATTACAGCAACTCCACCTGCAAGTTTAGCAAGACGTTTCTGCAGCTGTTCTTTATCGTAGCTTGAAGAAGATTTAGCAATTGCATTTTTAATCTCTTCAACGCGTTCTTTGATTGCTTTCTGAGTTCCAGCACCGCCAACGATTGTAGTATTGTCTTTGTCAATCTTGATAGATTTTGCTTTACCAAGAACATCAATATCACAAGATTCAAGTTTGAGACCGATTTCTTCAGAAACAACAGTACCACCAGTCAAAATTGCGATATCCTGGAGCATATCCTTACGTCTGTCACCAAAACCAGGAGCCTTAACAGCACAAACTTTGATTGTTCCACGGATTGTGTTCAAAACCAAAGTTGTAAGAGCTTCACCATCAACATCTTCACAGATGATTACCAGAGCCTTACCAGCGTTTGCTACCTTTTCAAGAATTGGAAGAAGATCTTTCATTGCAGAAATCTTCTTGTCGTAAATCAAAACGTAAGCGTCATCAAAATCAGCTTCCATGCGCTCGCGGTCTGTTACAAAGTAAGAAGAAATATAACCACGGTCAAACTGCATACCTTCTACAGTATCAACAGTCATTTCCATGTTCTTTGATTCTTCTACAGTGATAACACCGTCTTTTCCAACCTTTTCAATTGCGTCTGCAAGCATTTTACCGATTTCCTGGTCGTTATTTGCAGAAATTGTTGCAATGTTGGTAATATCATCAGCACCCTTTACAGGTTTTGCGTTCTTTTTAATTTCATCAACGGCAATTTTTACAGCCTTATCCATACCGCGTTTGAGTTCAATTGGAGTCATACCTGCAGCAACAGATTTTACACCTTCACGAACCAATGCGTAAGCAAGAACTGTAGCAGTTGTAGTTCCGTCACCGGCATCATCATTTGTTTTTGAAGCTACTTCGCGAACAAACTGAGCACCCATGTTTTCAAATGGATCTGCAAGTTCAATATCCTTTGCAACAGAAACACCGTCTTTTGTGATTGTTGGAGCACCGTATTTTTTGTCCAGCATAACCATTCGTCCGCAAGGACCAAGTGTTACTTTTACTGCTTTAGAAATCTGCTCTACACCAGAAAGCAGTTTTTTTCTTGCATCTTCACTAAAAATCAATTGTTTAGCCATTGTTATTACCTCTTTTGTATGTCATTCTCGGGCTTGACCCGGGAATTTTTTGTTATTTTATTTTCACTATATAAAGATATAAAAAATTATCTTCATCGACAACAAAAAAAGAAAAAATAATTTTATGTTATGTCATTTATATTGAAAATACTGTTTTACTTTTATTGTAGACATAGTTATTTTTGTATTGTAAAATATTTAATATGAAAAAAATAATATCTATTTTATTTACAATGTTTATTTTCTCAGGGGTGTTTGCTCAGTCAGCAGATGTTATTACTTCAATTCTTAATACCAAAACTGTGACTTATGGACAGGTGTGCTATCTTTCTGCAGTCAGACAGCAATTGATTGATGAATCTTCTTCTTATGAAGATGCATTTAATGCTCTTGTAAACCAGGGCCTTGTTTCTTCAAAAGTTAAAAGCAGTGATGCCATCAGTCTTCAGGAGATTTCGCATATTTTTACTAAAATCTGGCCAGATTTTAAGGGAGGACTGATGTACCGTATTTCTGGTGGTGCGGCTCGTTATTCCTATAAGTGTCTGAAGGATGTTGGTATTCTTACAACGCGTGATGACCCTCTTAGTACTGTTTCCGGTTTTGACCTGCTTAATATTTTAAGTTCGTGTATGATGGAATTCGGTTCTGAAGAAGAATGTATGACAATGGATATTGACTAGAGAGGTTTATTTAAATGAAAGTAGGAAAAAAAAGATTTTATAGTTTAGCAGCAGCATTATTATTCAGTATCACTTCTCTTACTGCAATGGATTGGGGTGGAATTTTAAGAAACTCCTCAAAAGCCCTCTTACCTAATTTTTTCGATTTTGGATTAAGTCAGACAAACGATGTATATTTATGGATGAATACACCTCTCGGAAATTCAAATATGTTTTTTTCCGCAGAAGGATTATATGAATTCAATTATTATTACGCCAATGAGACAGGTTTAGTTTCCAATTATCTGGATTTAGACCTTTTTAAATTTTATGGTGATTTTGAATTTGAAAATTCCAATTCACTTTCTATTTCTCTTGGTCGTTTTACAGTAAGTGATGCAAGTGCCGCAATTTATGCCCAGAATATAGATGGTCTTTTTGTAAAATATAATGCCGGATTTATTAATTTCAGCACTTATGCAGGTTATACGGGCCTTCTTAATTCTCAAAAGGTGTCTATGCTTGATGGAGAGGCTCAAGTTTTTGCTTATAAAAGTGCTTTGTATTCTCTTTCAAATCCATATCTTCCTTTTAATGCTTCTATTGAATTCCCTGCATTGTTTGGAAATCAGTCATTTGTTTTCCAGCTCAATGGATGTGCTGATTTTGGCGAGCAGAAAGCAAACCGCTTTTATGCAACCTTGTGGTTAACCGGTCCTATTTCAAATATGTGCTTCTATAATGTTGCAACCGTTTTTGGAACAAAGAATTTTTCCAGTTTGATGAATTTCTCAACTCTGGATTTATATGTTTATCTTTCAGATATTTTCTTCTTCTCGGCTGGAGCTGAATATGCTTCTGGAAAGCAGGGACCTTTCAGTCCTTATGTTGGTATTACTTCAAGACCTGTTGTTGCCTCCCTGACTGCACCTGAAACTTCAGCTTCATTCTTACCGAAAGTTTCTGCTACAGTTATTCTTAACCAGATAAGTCTTGCACTTACAGGAAAATTCTACATGGCTTGCCCAGAATCTTCATTTGAAGCTCAGGGAGCAGAAATGGATTTCTACTTGACTTACAGCATTTTCCCTGATTTCCAGATTGGAGTTGATGTAACAAGTTATTTTGATGTGACATCTCAAAAAGATAATAATAATTTGACAGCAACTTTGAGATTTGCTGTTTCATTCTAATTTTTTTTTAAGCGAGGGGCTTTATGAAAAAATTAAACATTAAACTTTTATGTGCCGCTTTTATTTCATTTGTGATTTCTTCTCCGTTCTTTGCTGCTGATGCTAAAGTTACTTATATCAAGGGAAAGGTAGAAGTAAATCGTAACGGCCAGTGGATTGCATTATCAATTGGTGATACTATTGCTCAGTCAGAAACAATTAATACTGGCTTTCAGTCGGAAGCTAGATTGAATCTTAACGGTTCAGTTCTTGCTGTTCCAGCTTTAACCCGAGTTACTCTTGAAACTCTATCAACATCAGATACAAAAGACAAGGTAAGTCTTTATGTAGATACTGGTTCTGTTCGTTCAAAAGTAACTCACACAGACAATAAAAAAATTGACTATACGGCAAGAACTGCTGTTGCTGTTGCTTCTGTCCGTGGTACAGACTTTGTTATTTCTGCAAAGGGCGCTGTTTCATGTCGTGAAGGGGCTGTAGCTGTTTATTCTGCAAAAAAATACAATAAGATGATGCAGGAGCTTGCCCAGCAGAAAAAAGAGCAAGAAGAAAGTGAAAGCGAGGAAACAGCTGAAGGAAGCTCTGAAACTGCAAGTACAGACAGCACAGGCGAAAGTTCAGAAGAAAGTACAGAAGTAGCTGAATCTTCTACTGATTCTGATACAGGCTCAACTGCAAGTGGAGCACAAGAAGCAGCTCCAGAAGTTACAACTTCTCCAGAAACAAAAACTGCAGAACAGACTCCTGCAACTTCTACAACACCAGCTGTAGATATTAGTCCTGTTGCTCCTACTGGAACTGTTGTTGTTGGTGCCGGACAGTCAACTACCTTTACACCTGCAGGTAACCCGGAAAAACCTCAGACAGATGCTTCTCAAAAGTCAACAAAGATTAAAACTCAGGTTACTACAATGGGTGAAAAAGCTACTGAAACTCCAGATACAGGTTCAACCCCAGTTACTCCACCTTCAACAGAACCTAAGAAGGGAACTTTGGTTGTTACAATTTCTCTTGAGAATTAGTTCCTTATATTAAGATTTATAATTTTAGATTTTTAATTTAAGGCAAAATAAAAAGGCTGAAAGTTTTGCTTTCAGTCTTTTTTTATGCTATAGTGTGAACATGAGTATAATTTCTGCTAAAAATCTAAACTTTTCATATTCAGCTGGCAAAAAGGTAATAGACGACATATCTTTTGAAATTGAAGACGGAAGTTATACAGCAATAATTGGTTCAAACGGCAGCGGAAAAAGTACTCTTTCCCGAATCATCTGCGGATTATTGACGCAGGAATCTGGTCAGCTTGAAATAGATAAATCTGTACGAGTAGGACTGGTTTTTCAGTCGCCAAAAGACCAGATTGTAAGTGGAATTGTTTCGAGAGATACTGCCTTTGGACCGCAAAATCTCGGACTCAGTCAGGCAGAAATTGAATTACGTACAATTGAATGTCTGAATATAGTTGATTTACTGGAAAAAGCCCAAGCTTCTACCTCTGCGCTTTCTCTGGGGCAAACTCAAAAAACAGCTTTAAGCGGAATGATTGCAATCTGGCCGGAAATTTTAATACTTGATGAAGCTCTTGCAATGATAGATCCAGAAACCCGTGAAAATATTTTTGATTTTTTGCGATACTGGCATAAAGAAGGCCATACCATTATTCATATTACCCATGACATGGAAGCAATCCGAGAAGCTGAGTCTATTATTATGATGGATAAAGGGAAAATCATTTTCACAGGCTCCTGCTTTGATTTCTTTAACAATGATTTGCTGGTCGAAAAAATCAGAGGACCTAGATTACGAAAAATAAGTGATGTAAAAGAAGTTCCGGTAAACTCAGAAATCTCAGAAGCTAAAATCCCGGAAAAAAGTCTGACTTTTTCTCATGTGTCATTTCAATATTCCAAAGATAGTGAAGCTGTTTTAAAAGATGTAAGTTTTACCCTTTATAAAGGACAACTTGTTGCCTTGACTGGAGTTTCGGGTGCTGGAAAATCTACTTTAATGGAACTTGCCTGCGGACTTTTAAAAGAGACAGAAGGTGAGATTCATTCTGTCAGTAGACCTCTTATTGCCCAGCAAAACGCATCTGCAGCCTTGTTTGAAAGCTTTGCCGCTGATGATGTTGCTTTTGGTCCTCGTAATCAGGGTTATAAAGGAAAAGAGTTAAAAGAAAAAGTTATAAATGCAATGAATAAGGTAAATCTTCCTTATGATGAGTTTGGAGACAGGCAGACCTTTTATTTAAGCGGTGGCGAACAGAGAAGGCTTGCAATTGCCGGCATTCTTGCCATGGATGGTGATGTTCTCTTTTTTGATGAACCCTCAGCCGGTCTGGATGGTATTTCAAGATTTGAAGTAATTACAATGCTCAAATCACTTGCCATGGAAGGAAAAACAGTTGTATTCAGTACACATAAAAATGATGAAGCAGCTTTTGCAGACAGAGAAATTAATATCGAAAAGGGGAGAATTAAGATGGATTCAGCTGCTTTTGATAGTCCTGTTCAAGAGTCTTTCTCGGTGGATTCTCTTTCTGACCAGCAGCTTGTAATTCAGCCCCGCTATGATTTTGAAGCTACACTGGAAAATCTTAGAAATATAAGCCTCTCGCTTTCGGGGAAAAAGGCAGGCAGCAAATCAGCAATTAAAAAGCTTCCACCATTTTTACGCATTATAATTTTTCTTATCTTTTTTGTTTTTTCTTTATCAGCAAGGAATATTTTTATCAGCAGTGCGGCCCTTCTTCTTGCTGTACTGTATTGCGCTGTTACTGGTTTTAAACTAAAAAGACTTTGTATTGCAGCCTTAAAAATCCTGCCTTTTCTCCTGATTTTTACACTTTTCCAGTTGATATTCAGGCCACCACTTGCGGATGAAATACATTTTACAAGCTGGAAATGGTTCTGTATAAGTCCATCAAAAATATTATTCTGTCTCAGCTCAATCCTAAAAACAGATGCGGCACTTGCCTGTATAAGCGCCTTCTTTGTTTCCACTCCAGATTATGATTTAATTGACGGTTTGAAAGTTCTTTTAAAACCGCTTAGCCTTATAAAAATACCAGTGCATTATTTTATCCTGATTATGGAAATCATTTTCAGGTTTATTCCTTTGTTGATTGAAGAATGTTCTTCTATCATTAAAACTCAAATAATCCGTGGTGGTTTTGGAAAAGTAAAAGGAAAAATTGCAAAAATAAAAGCTTTAATTCCTTTAGTTGTTCCTTTGATTATACAAACTATAAAACGTTCAGAAGCTCTGGCTGATGCAATAACAATGAGGTGTTTTAAATGAAAGATTTTTTTAAGATGTGTCCATCCTGTGGAAGTAAAAATATTCACTTTCCTAATAATAGAAAATGGATTTGCCCTGACTGCGGTTTTGAATTGTACAATAATGTAGCCGCTGCCACTGGTGTAATTTTCTGTGATGATGAAAACAATATTCTTTTTGAATTAAGGGCAAGACAACCAAAACTCGGCTGCTATGATTTGCCGGGAGGTTTTGTTGAACCGGATGAGACTGCCGAAGCTGCTGCAATTCGTGAGTGTAGGGAAGAGCTCGGTGTCGAAATAAAAGAAATAAAGTTTATCTGCACCAACCCCAACACTTATGAATACAAGGGCTTTGCCTGTAAAACCTGCGATATTTATTTTGCCGCAAAGTTACCACCTGAATATAAGACAATTGATGACTTTATAAAAAGCCTTAAAATTGAAGAAGAAGAATTGAGCGGATTAGTTTCTGTTAAAATTGAAACTGAAGATGATATCGAAAATGCTCCACTTGCCTTTGAAAGTGCAAGAAAAACGCTTAAAAAATGGATAAAAATGAGAAATGAATAAAACAATAATTATCCTAATCTGCTATATAATCATGGCAGCAATAGTTCCCAGCCTTCTTATTATAAACAAAAGAACCTTAAAGGCTATGGGAGACTGTCTTTTAAAGTTACCCAGAAAGTCTGCTATAGGTGTGATTATTATTGATGTGATTGCCATACTCCTGCCTCTGCTTTTGTTTTTTCGTGATTATAAAAATATGAATTTTCTTTTTACATCCTGTAGTATTATTGCTTTTTTTATAATGACAAAAGACGGCTTTAATAAAAAAAATTACGGTGTATATCAAAAAGGGCTTATCGCTCCTTCTTCTGTGTTTTTTTATGAGGATATTCTCGGTTTTCCTGTCTTTGAATTACCCCTGGAAGAGCAGGCACATTACGCCAAAAATACTCTGATTGTAGTAACCAAAAAAGCTTCCCGCCTGGAAATCATTTTTTCTTCTGATGAAGAATGTAGGGCAGTGGTGGAAAAATTAAAAGAAATAGGTGTAATCAGTGTTTGATAAGCCTGTTTGTAATAAAGTAAAAATAATAAGTAAAATTTTTTATGTTTTCATGTAAAATTTTTGATGTTTTCCATTGACAAATTATTATTTGGATATATAGTTAATAGATGTGGGTATAGGGAAAATCTCTTAATAAGGGAATTCTCTTATTAATGTAAACTTCCTATACCAAATCTTATATTGTTCATACATAACTAAAAAAGTAAGGAGGAATTTGTATGAAAAAAATAGTTGCAGGATTGTGCATTCTTTTGGCAGCAACAACATTATTTGCTAAACCAAAGGCTAAAAAAAACAAGAAAGCTAAGAAATCAAACACAATCACATTAAATGTTATGGGTTATGGTGACAACTCTAACTCAGAAGGTCAGACATTCAAGAGAATTTGTGATGAATTCATGGCTGAAAATCCTGATATCAAAGTAAATTATGAATTGCTTTATGATGAAGCATATCACCAGAAGGCAGTATCTCGTCTTGCTGCTGGCGATGTTCCAGATGTAGCTTACATGGGTGCAGATGCACGCTGGGGTTCTGAATGGCAGGAAGCTGGACAGCAGATTGATAACCTTGCTTACTATCCAGCAAATATTGATGCTTCTCTTGTTCCAGATTTCTTCGGAACTGGTGTAAAACCTTATCTTCCACTTGGTGGATCTAACTATTGTACAGTTGTTGCTGTAAACATGAACCTTCTTAACAAGATTGGTGGAAAACTTCCAGAAACTTATGAAGACATGAAAGCTCTTGCTAAACTCTGCAAGGACAACGGAATTGAACTTATGTCAACACACGGTGCTGATGGTTGGGTTTGGGGTTCTTGTGTAATGTCTGGTATCATTCCAAGAACAACTGGCGATCTTAAATGGATTGAAAAAGCTGTAAACAAACAGGTTAAATTTACAGACAAAGGTTTCGTAGATGCACTTTCTGTTCTTTCTACATGGGTTGCTGACGGTGTTCTTGATCCTAACTCTGTTCTTACAGACAACGGAACTGGTATGTCTAACTTTGTAAACGGCAAATACCTTATGTACATTGACGGACAGTGGGCATTTGGTGAATCAAATCTTGGTGAACTTTCTAAGACTGTAAAACTCATTTCTATTCCACAGGTTCCAGGTGAAAAAGCTTGTGCTGGTTCATTGGCTGGTGCTTGGCAGGTTGGATATGGTATTACAAAGAAAGGTGCTTCTGACCCAGCTGTTCTTGAAGCTGCTAAGAAATGGATTGCTTACTTCAACAGCTATGACGAAGTTGTTCAGAGACTCCGCGATGGTGGTATTTCTGCTCCTATTCTTAAGGACTTCGTTCTCCCTTCAGGAATGGATCCATGTATCGGTGAAAAAGCTAAGCTTGGTGCTTATCCATCATGCTATGTAATCGATTCATATCTTACTGGTGTAGCTAATGATACATTGAACGCTGGTATGCAGGATATCGTATCTGGAAAGATTGATGCTGCTACTCTTGCTGCTAATGTTCAGAAAGCATTTGACGCACAGTAATAATTATACCTCATAATTAGAAATAATTAGTGTAGGTTATTTGGAAGGGGTATTTTTATGATATTTATAGAAATACCCCTTTTATTTTACAAAATTAGTTAAGGAAAAAATCGTGAGAAAGACAGACAAAAGAGATTTATTAACTTACATAGGCTTTATTGCTCCCGGTTTAATAATTTATCTTCTTATCATTGCTTACCCAATTTTCTATTCATTGTATTTAAGTTTTTACTTGTAGGACTTTCTAATTATATAAAAGTAATGACTATGAATAAGGGGCTTGTAGATGCTTCCAGTAATGTACCTGAATTCTGGCATGCTTTTAAAAACAACATGATTGTTGTTGCAGTATCAGTTTTTGGTCAGATTCCAATTGGATTTATCCTTGCCTTTATTCTCTACAGAAAACAGGTAAAAGGCGCAACCTTCTTCCAGTCAATGGTATTTTTACCACAGTTTTTGTCTACAATCGTAATTGGTATCATGTGGCGAATGTTGTTTATGGTTGACGGTCCTGTTTCAAGAATCATCCAGGCGGTTACAAAAAATCCTAGTGCACAGTTTACTATGATGATGGATCCAAATAAGTGTATGATTCCAATTGCTATAGCACTTATCTGGATGTATACAGGATTTTATATGATTATCTTCCTGGCTAATCTTCAGAAAATTAATGACAGTATGTTTGAAGCAGCAAAAATTGATGGAGCCTCTGAGGTACAGATTTTCTTTAAGATTACAATTCCTCTGCTTGCATCATCAATTCTTACATCTTGTATTCTTGCAATCGCAGGTTCATTAAAAGGCTTTGGTTTGATTTTTGCTTTGGCTTCAGAAGGAAAGCAGAGAATTAACTCAGAGGTACTGCCTATTTATATGTATCGAATTGCGTTTAATAATGCAAAAGACCCTATGCGATTTGCATACGGTGCGGCCATTGCTAATATGATTGTATTAATCAGTATTATTATAATTATGTTCAGCAAGTGGGTTGGTAAAAAACTTGGAACAGATGAGGACTATTAATTATGGCAACAAATAAAAAAGGCGAAGTTCCTCAAACATCAATTTTTTCTCGATATATGGCAAAGCCTTTGTCATATTTTATATTTATTCTCTGGTCATTAATTACAGTTGCTCCATTAATCTGGATGGCTTATTCCTCATTTAAGACTAATGAAGAGCTTACAAAAGATATTTATTCTTTACCAAAAGAACTTTTTCACGCTAAGGATGGATATCTGGATGTAGTTGAACCACAGACAAATATCAAATATCCTAACGGCTTGCTCGAAAAGCTTGGAATTGTAAATGCAATTGGAAAAGGTGATACTAAAAATCGAACTGAAATCAATAAACAGATTATGATTCTTGAGTCTCCTAATATTGGTGCTCACAAAAGAATTAAGGTTCATTTTATTATTCGAGACAGTATTCCAGCAGATTTGAAAACCTCTGACGGCAGAATCCTTCGTGATATCCAGCCGGGAGAAGGGGTTCAGGTTAAAGTTTCCGATTTTCCTAGGTCTATACAGGCAAAAATCAGCTGGCAGACAGTCTGGTGGAATTATACTTCTGCCTGGGTTCGTGGTGAACTTGGGTTAAAATTCATCAATAGTATTATTTATACTGTTGTTTCAACCTTCCTTGTAGTATTACTCGGTCTTATGCTCGGATATGGAACAACTAAGTTTAAATACAAGAAAGCTTCTGCAATTATTGCTGCAGCAATTGGACTTGGATATCTTCTTGATGTAAACCAGCTGCTTGTTCCACTTTTCCTTATGCTTACAAAAATGAAGCTTACTAATACCCATATTGGTATTATTTTAGTTTATGTAGCCTTTGGACTTCCTATGTCGGTAATGCTTTCTTCTACATACATCCGTGGATTACCATACAGCCTTGTAGAATCAGCTTATATTGATGGTGCTACACCTTTCAGAACCTTTATAAGTATTATTGTTCCTATGACAGTTCCTGTTATTGTAACAATCAGCATTATGACTGCACTTGGTATTTGGAATGAGTTTCTGCTTGTACTTGTAATGGCATCTGCAGAAGCTACTAAATCTTTGCCGGTTGGTATCTTCTCCTTCTCAAGCCGTACAGGTATTCAGCTTGGCTGGCAGATAGCTGCTCTTATTATTGCAACAGTACCTGTTCTTATAGTTTATTTCTCTTCACAGAAAAAACTTGCAGAAGGTGTTGCCGGCGGAGCAATTAAGGAATAATTTCAGGATTCTTAAAAAGATTTTCTTTATAAAGACGCTATGGATTTTTGTCCGGAGCGTCTTTTTTTTCAGTCCATTCAGGATATTTAGGGAGCGCTCTAGTTGACACATCTCCCTGATTCTGATATATTACTAATACATTTTTTATGGTGTGGTACCCAAGCGGTAAGGGACTGGTCTGCAAAACCATCATTGGTAGGTTCGACTCCTATCCACACCTTTTGGCTGTACAGTAAATGTGCAGCCTTTTTTTTTGACTTTTAAATAATATGTTATATAATTTAAGAAAGATATTTTTTTTATAAGGGAAAATTATGAGTAAAATGAGTTTAAGTAAATCAAATAAGGATGGAAAAAAGAAGAGAAAGGAATCCCTTCTTGTAAAGTATGGCGTTGTTGCTTTTTTAGAAATACTTACTTTAATATCCGTTTTTTTAGCATATACAACTCATTCTATAAAGGCTCCGATTAAGAGTATTTATGACGAATCCATAGAGAATTTTCTTGATTCAGCCTCAGATAACGTAAGGTCATGGTTTGAAAATCAGGTTACTGTAATGAATGTTTTTCAGCGTTCCGTTGTAGATCCTGTTGATACTCCTGAACATATCAAATCAAGAATTAATAAAATGAAGAAACCAGACGGCTTTGAGTATGTAATGGTTTTCTGGGATACAAATACCGATGCAAACGATGGAGGTCCTGAAACCTTCAACACAAAAGGCGGTTCTTCAAAAGCTGGAATTCTTCAAAAAGAGTATTATATTAATCACAAAAAAAGCGATGTTTCAGTCTGGCTGGAATCTCCACGAGTTGCCGCAGCTGGTGGTTTTACAATGCCTCTTTTTGTAAAGTCTGAATTTACTGATGCAAATACAGGTAAGCTGGTAAGTGGCGGTGTAGTAGGTTTCCTGGAGCTGGAGCCAATTACTCACTTAGGAAGTACCTTCTATAAAACTGGAAAGATTTCCATTTATGATGATAAAAATGAAATACGTGCTGGCGAGGATATTCTTGCGGCAGGTAATACTGACGGTCTTTTGATGTATACAAAAATCTTCTCTTTAAGCAATAAAACCTGGACAATTGTAGCTTCCGTTCATAAAGATGAAGTTCAAGAAATTACAAAGGCATTGCAGAGGCAGTCTTTTATGGGTGGTTTCCTTGTTGCTGTTGTTCTGGTAATTCTTGAGCTTATTATTATAAAAATCATTATTGGAAAATTTGCTTCAATTAAAAAGAATATTGACGATTTGAATACTGGTGATAAAGACTTAACAAAACGACTGGTAATCTACCATAATAATGAAATTTCTCATGTAAAAGAGTCTGTAAATATTTTTGTAAATACGGTTCATGAAACGGTACGTGAAATCGGTACGGCAAATTACAATCTGAAGGAAACTTTTGGAAATGTTAAAATCCGGCTTAATGATACTAAAGTTCAGATGGATAACATTGCAAGTGAAATACAGACTGCCACTGAGACACTTGAAGAAGAGGATAAGAGCGTAAAAGATACAAGTGAACTTGTTGCTCAGATTTCTTCTAATATTACAACTTTGAATCAGATGATTGATTCCCAGGTTGCTGCAATTACTCATGCCAGTGCTGGAATTGAAGAAATGATTGGAAATATTCAGTCAATTACTAATTCTGTAGATAAGATGGCTGGTGAATTTAATGAACTTAATGCAGCAACAGAAGAAGGAATTGAGAAAAACCGTGTTGTAAATGAACTTCTTGATTCGGTTCTTGCTCAGAGTAAATCTCTACAGGATACAAACATGGTTATTGCAAATATTTCTTCTCAGACAAACTTGCTTTCTATGAATGCTATGATTGAGTCTGCTCATGCCGGTGAAGCAGGTAAGGGATTTGCAGTTGTTGCTGAAGAAATCCGTAAACTTGCTGATACTTCTGCGGCTCAGTCAAAGAGTATTGGTGAAAATCTTAAGCTTGTTTCTGAAAATATCAAGAAGGTTGTTGAAAGTGCTAATATAAGTAAGGCAAGCTTTGAAGTTGTATCAGACAAGGCTGGAAATACTTCTGAACTGGTTTATTCAATCAAAAAAGCTACAGAAGAGCAGAGTGAAGGCTCAAAGAACCTGCTTGAAACCCTTTCAAAGATGAACAATATTTCTACAAGCGTTCAGCGTTCAAGTAAGAAGATTGGAGAAAGAGCTCAGACTGTTTTGAACTCAATTGAAAGTCTTAAAGCATCTTCAAAAAATATGTCTCAGAACTTTAACAGAATTGTATCTACAACAGAAGTTACACAGCAGACAACTCAAGGTTTGAGCCAGCTTACCGAAGATATGACTCGCGCTGTAGACAATATCTCTGAACGAATAGAAGAGTTTAAGGTGTAAATATAAACCATACAGCTTGTTAGGTTTTTCTAGTAACTTTTCTGACATCTGACAACTTTTTCTTGCCTACTCTCCAGTTATATGTTAAAATAATATATTCACTTAGTAACGTGTTTTACGACGGTGGACTCTGGAGAGTCTCTGCAAGGGTGCAGGGCGCCGAAGGGTTAAGGCTATTCGAGCCGATATCTCAGGCATAAAGGACAGAGCATTAAAATAAATGTTCTAACCAACTCTAGAGAGTCGTGCAGTTTTCTGCTGACTCTTATTTTTTTTAACAAGGACATAAAATATGTTCAGCTCAATTGTTACAAAAATTGATGATTTTGTCTGGGGAATCCCGACAATGATTCTCATTCTTGCAACTGGATTAATTCTTACTATCCGTGCAAGAGGTATTCAGTTTTCAAAATTGGGAAGAGCCTTTAAAGGTATCTTCAAGAAAAACGAGGGAGAAGGTGAACTTTCTGGATTTGCTGCACTTTGTACTGCACTTTCTGCTACAATCGGTACAGGAAATATTGTCGGTGTAGGTACAGCTATTGCTGCCGGTGGACCTGGTGCTCTTTTCTGGATGTGGATTGCAGCTATTCTTGGTACAGCAACAAAATATGCAGAATGTATGCTTGCAATTAAGTATCGTGATATAAAAGAAGACGGCCATATTCTTGGTGGACCTTTCTATACAATTGAAAAAGGTATGGGACCAAAATGGAAGTGGCTTGCTATCTTGTTCTCTGTTTTTGGTGTTCTTGCAGGTTTACTTGGTATTGGTACAATGACTCAGATTAACGGTATTACTTCTGCTGTTAATATGGCATTCAGTAATACAAGTACAGCCTTTACAATTGGAGAAAACTCATATTCATGGGCAACCGTTATTGGTGGTGCTGTTGTAACTGTTTGTGCAGCTCTTGTAATAATTGGTGGTCTTAAACGTATTTCTAAAGTTGCAGAAAAAGTTGTTCCTGCAATGGCTATTGTTTATGTTTTCCTTGGACTTTCTGTAATCATCATGAATGCAACTAAAGTTCCAGCTGCATTTGTACTTATCTTTAAGTCAGCTTTCGGATGGAAGGCAATGGCTGGTGGTGCTGCCGGTTGGGTAATGAAGCAGGTTCTTGATTCAATGAAAAAAGGTATTGCTCGTGGTATTTTCTCTAACGAGGCTGGTCTTGGTTCTGCTCCAATTGCTGCCGCTCCAGTTCAGACAGATGAACCTGTAGAACAGGGACTTGTAAACATGACTGGTACTGTAATCGATACACTTATCGTTTGTACAATGACTGGGCTTGCAATTGTTCTTGCTATGACAAATCCTGAGTTCTTTGCTCAGTATGAAGCTGCAGGTTGGAAAGGTGTTGAACTTACTGCTGCTGCTCTTTCATGGGATCTTGGTGGAGACGGAGTTTCTATTCAGTTCCTTCTTATGCTTTGTCTTGCTTTCTTTGCATTTACAACAATTCTTGGTTGGGATTACTACTCAGAAAAATGTCTTGAATATATTTCAAATGGAAAAATGAAGTTTGTAATGATTTATCGTATTCTTTACATCGTTGCAATTGCAATTGGTCCATACTTTACAGTTACAACAGTATTTGACATTGCCGATATCTTCAATGGTTTGATGGCAATTCCTAACTGTATTTCTCTGATTGTTCTTTCTGGTGTTGTTGCTAAAGAAACAAAGACCTATTTTGAAAAATATCCAACATTGTAATAGTTTTTTTGTTTGATTCAACATTTTCTTTAATTGGGGCTTGCACCGAGCGTGTAGCCCCTTTAGTCCGCGTTAGCGGATGAGCGTTAGTGAAGGGCGAAAGGCGAGTAGAATGTACAGATTTTGCCCTAAAAAATAAATAAAAAATCGTTTTCTTCTTTTTATCTCTTCTACTTTTTAGTATAATGCATTTTATGTTTAAGAATTATTTATGGATTTTCTTTATTTCGATGGTACCGCTGATTGAACTTAGAGGAGCAATTCCTGTTTCTCAGGCTTTGCAGATGCCGATTGTACCCTCTTATATTGTTTGTATTATTGGGAATATGCTTCCTGTGCCAATTATTTATTTGTTTGCGCGAAAGTTTTTGGAATGGGGACAAGATAAAAAGGTTATTGGCGGAATCTGTCGCTTTTTTTTAGTTAAGGGAACTGCTGCAGGTGAAAAAATGCAGGCTAAGGCTGGCCGAGGAATCTTTATTGCTCTTTTGCTTTTTGTTGGTGTTCCTCTTCCTGGAACTGGTGCCTGGACAGGAACTCTTGCTGCAAGTTTGCTTGATATGAGATTTAGAGATACTGTTATTGCCGTTATGCTGGGAGTACTTCTTGCCGGTTTAATTATGATGGCTGCTTCTCTTGGTTTATTCTCTGCGCTTTTTGCCTTGTTCCAGCAGGGGGCATAAATGTATATTCTGGTATTAAAACAGCTTTCTATAATGGCCCTGATTGTCATTGGCGGTTTTATTTTTGCAAAGTCTTTTAAAATAGGGGAGACTGAACAAAAGTTTTTGAGTAAGCTGCTCCTTTATTTTATTAATCCCTGTCTGGTAATCAGTTCCTTTAATCTTGAATTTAATTCTCTTAAACTCAGACAGTTTGGTTTTGTCGCTTTGATTTCTCTTTTGATTCACTGCGTTATGATTTTAGTTGCTTTTACAACAATTGGAAGAGGAAAAAATAAAGGCGGCACTTTTGTAAGTATTGAAAGAGTTGCTACAGTTTTTACTAACTGTGGTTTTGTAGGCATTCCACTTATCCGCGGAGTTTTTGGCGATGCAGGTGTTTTTTATCTGATGGGCTATCTGGTTATTTTTAATATTCTTTTATGGACTTATGGTTATTATCAGATGTGCGGAAGTATAAACCTTAAAAAGATAATTACTAATCCTAATATAATTGCAGTTGTAGTAGGGATTGTTATTTTTTGTATGCCCTTTACACTGCCATATTTTATTATAAAACCAATTTCTATGATTGGAGATTTAAATACAGCAACTTCTATGATTTTACTTGGTATTCTTTTTGCTGATTTTAAAATTCCTAAAGCAGAAGGTAATAAGTCCTGGCTTCTTCATCTTACAAAGGTTACTCTTTTAAGGCTAGTTGTATGTGTTGCGGTAAATCTTCTTGTTTTATTTGGCGTTTATATGCTTTGCAAAAATATGGCAGATATAAGAATGATGCTTTTTGTTATTTTAATCTGTTCTGCCTGTCCATCGGCAACCAGTGTACCAAGCTTGTCAGTTCTGTTTAATAAAAATGTTTCCTATGCCAGTCTGGTTGTATCGGTTTCGAGTCTGTTCTGCATATTCACAGTTCCAACCTTTGTGGCTTTAGCGGAATTGATAATGTAAAGTTTTATATCGTGACTACACCTTTTCTTCTTTCAAACTTTCGATGACTTTGTTAATTGAATTAATAAAGTCAGAAAGTTTTTCCAGATCTTTATGAAGGGCAAGCTTGTAGAAAATTTGTGTACCGATTTTTTCTGGAGCAATCATCCCCATGTCTTTTAAAACTTTCAGATGGTGAGAAATGGCCGGGCGGCTGAGTTTTGAATTTTCTGCAAGGTCGGTAACGTTTATTCCTTTTTCTCCAGCTGCGGCAATTTCTATAATCAAATGCTGACGAAATTCATCTCCTAATGCAATAAAAAGAGGCAGACAGGAATGAAGGATTTCTCTTGTTCTGTGTAATTCTTCTTTAGTAATCATTTTTTTTAAACCTTTTTATGTTTATCTTTATTTTACGAGCCTTATTTTGATTTGTCAAACTCCGTTTAAGTTTTTTTACCAATATTTGATTTTTTTTAGTGAATTCTATTGACGATTTTGGGCTAAGTTATTATCTTTGTTTATACGTTTAAGCGTTTAAGAAATTAAACGGATAAACGTATAAAACAACAATCAAAATTTACTAAACATTTTGACAACATTGCGTTTGCTGGGACTTGTTTAGTCAAATAATTTTTTTTGGAGGCAGGCTTTGAAGTTTGCTAAAAGATTTTTTAAGCATCCGCACTTTATAATCATTCTTTGTGTGATTATCACCGGATTGCTGGGATTTTTCATTAAGGATCTGACAATTGACAATTCTATCCGCCAGTTCCTTCCACAAAAAGATGCTTCTTATACAAGGCTTTTCCAAACAGAAGAGCAGTTTGGAAGCATGATGGTTATCGGTATCAGTATGGAAGCTAAGGATGGTAGTATCCTTACTCCAGAATATATCGACGTTATTAGAAATATTACAGACAGAGCCTTGGAACTACACGAAATTGATGATGTAGATTCTCTTACTCATATTGATTTTGTGTGTGAATCTGATGGTTCCATTTCTGCCAGCCAGTTGATTCCTGACACTTATACTGGTTCTCAAGAAGATATTGAGCAGCTTAAAAGCCGCCTTGCAGAATGGGATGCAATGTACAATCGTGTTGTTATAAACGACAATCAGACTGGAACTCAGATGCAGCTTACCTTGAGTCCTTATGATTTGGACTACGAAAAAGAGCTTGCAGCCAGCCTTGGCAAAAAGAAGATTCGTTCCGAAGCAGAAATGCAGGAAGCGGCCCTTAATGCAGTTACAAAAATTGCAAATGAGGAAGTTGCAGGTCACAATCTGGATTTAAAGATTTACGGAAACCCTACGGTTATGCAGAATTCCCGTGTTTTTATGCTTGCTGACCTTACCCGCCTTATTCCGCTGGTAATTGTAGTTGTACTTCTTTCCCTTTACTTCAGTTTTAAGACATTGGATGGAACTTTGCTTCCACTTATCACTGTTGTGATGGCAACCAGCTGGACAATGGGACTTATGGCACTCTGCCATGTAACCTTTACTCTGGTTTCAAGCGTAATTCCTGTTGCCCTTATTGCTGTTGGTTCTGCTTACGGAATCCATGTTTTGACTCACTACTATGTAGCTCTGGATATGACAGAAGGTGAATTGACTCAGGAAAAATACCGCGAGGCAGTTTTTAATGGTTTGCATGAAGTTATGGGCGCCGTTCTTCTGGCTGGAATTACAACAGTAGTCGGCTTTATCTCTTTGATTTCAAGCCCGATTGCACCACTTCACAGCTTTGCAGTCTTTACCGCAGTTGGTGTTGCAATCTCACTTCTTCTTGCAATTACTTTTATTCCGGCAATTCTTTTGCTTAAGAATCCTCAGAAGGTTCAGGCCAGCCGAAATAAAAAACACAATATCAGCGAAAAGCTTGCCCGCAAACTGGAGCATGCACGCCGCCTTCGTGGAGGAAAATCTGCTGATGAAGCACAGGGAGATACACTTTACAATATTTACCACTTCTTCTGTGGTTCAAAGCCCCGTTTGTATCTTTCCATTATTCTGATGGTTGGAGTGTCGGTTTTGGGACTTCGTATGCTGCACATAGACACTGCTCTTGTAAATTACTTCCCGGAAAGCTGCGATATGCGCCAGGATATGAATTACATTGACAAACAGTTTGCCGGTACAAACAGCCTTTATCTGAACGTAAAAGGTCCAGAGAAGGGTAGCCTTACAAATCCTGAAATTTTGAAGGCTGTTGATGACCTGCAGAATTATATGGAAAAAGAATTTCCTGATGTTGGAAAGATTGTTTCCTTTACAGATTTTATTAAGCGAATTAATCAGGTTTGGCATGTGCCTGCTTCTGCAGAACAGGTAGATATGATTGAAGCCAATACTGCTAATCCGGATGGGGCCGCTGATTTTGACGATTTTGGAGATTTTGGCGACTTCGGGGATGATTCTTTTGCTGACGACGCTTTTGCCAGTGACACATTTGGAGATTTCGAAAGCGACACCTTCGGCGACTTTGCCGACAGCGAGTTTGCAGATTCTTCTGACGACAGCACAGAAACATCTAGCTTTGACCCATCAAACTGGACTGACCCTAACACAGCTTACTCAGCTGCCCTTGAACAGAGTGTAACTGTTGAAGACGTAATTGCCATGATAAACAAGGCTTACGTTGATGCCGGTGGAAAAACAGCCAGCGTAGAAGATGTAGTAAACGAGCTACAAAAACAGGTTAACTACAACGGAAGTGCTTATTACGAGATTCCATACGACTACACAAAGTATCCTGTTGCAAGCCGCGAAGAACTGGCCGGAGTTGTGCAGGGCTATCTGACCCTGCTTTCAGGTTCACTTGACCGCTTTGTTGATGATGACATGAATCCACAGATAATGAGGATTACAGTTCAGTTGCGCAATCATTCAACCCAGACAACAGGCGAAATTATTGCCGCCGCCCAGAAGTTTGCTCAGGAACACTTCCCTGAAGGCTACACTCTGGAAGCAACAGGAACTGCCGAAATGGAATACACAATGACAAAGATGATTGTATCAAGTCAACTTACAAGCCTTTTGATTTCACTGCTTTGTGTATTCGTAATTATCGCCCTGGCCTTCAAGAGCGGATGGGCAGGACTTCTTGGTGCCGTTCCACTTGCTCTGGCAATTATATTGAACTACATGGTAATGGGCTTTGCCGGAATCAATTTGGATTTGGTAACAAGTATTATTGCGTCAGTGGCAGTAGGCGTTGGAATTGACTACACAATCCACTTTATGACCACCTACAAGGAAGAACGTGCAAAATCTGATGATCTGGAAGAAGTTACAAGAATGACCTTCCGCAAGAGCGGACACGGAATTGTAACAAACGCAATTGCAGTAGGCTTTGGCTTTTTGGTTTTGTGCTTCAGTAAGTTCGTAGTTTTGCGTTACATAGGAATCCTGGTTGCAATCGTAATGTTTACATCAAGCTTCCTTGCAATGACAGTTATTCCTGGCTTCTTAAATATGTACGCACCAAAATTTATCAGTAAGAAAAATTAAATACACAGGAGATTTTATATGAAAATTACAAGAAAAATTACAATGGTTGCTGCTGTACTTGCAGTATTAAATGGATTCGCCTTTGCAGACGAAAAAGGTAACGAGATTATGAACAAGGTTGCAGACTTCAAAAAGCCGGCCTATTCAGTAACCGACGTTTACATGATTTTGACCGACAAAAACGGTACTTCCGATGCAAACGGCTTCCGCGAATACGGAAAAGAAGACGGTGCAAAAACCTACATCATTATGGACTTTAAAACCGGTACAAACAAGGGAACCCGCTTCCTTCAGATTACAGACGACAATGGACCGGACGAAAAACACATTTATCTGCCAGCCCTCAAATCTGTACGCCGTGTAAATTCCAGCGAAGGTTCTAAGGCATTTATGGGTTCAGATGCCACCTACGATGACCTTACAACCCGCGATGTTAGCGAAGACGAGCACCAGTACCTGCGCGACGAGCAGAAACAGGTAGAAAGTGGCAAAACTTACGACTGCTACGTTATTAAAGAGATTCCTCTGGACAAAAAAGGCACTCAGTACAACTACCGCATGGTTTGGGTTGATAAAGGAACAATGTACCCGATTCACACAGAAATGTACGACAAAAACGACAAGCTTATTAAGGTTCTTGAAGTTCTGGACATTCAGAAGATTCAGGGCTACGACATGCCAATGGAAAACAAGCTTACAAACGTTCAGACCGGCCACAGCACAACTCTTAAAATTGCCAAGGTTGTTGCTCTGGACAAGGAAATTCCAGCCCGTTACTTTACACAGAACTTTTTGACAACAGGAAAATAATGTCATTTTATTGAGGCATACAAATGAAAGAAAGAAATAAAATTTTATTACTAACTGCCGCCCTTACAATGGGGCTTGGAACGAGTGCCGCCTTTGCCCAGGATTTTGGCGACTTTGGCGGATTTGAAGATTCTTTTGGAGAAGACTCTTCTGCTGGTGCCCTGGGCTCTGGTTCAAAGCTGGAAGTAAGCGGTTCCGCTTCTTTAGACCTGCGTGCATACGTAGACAGCAGCGACAAAGATGATGCTGCTTCCAACACCGATTCCGACTCTTCTGCCGACGATATAGAAATGGAAGCAACTCCTTCTGCTACAGTAGACCTTAGCTACAGCGGCAACAAGTCTGACATGGAGCTTTCTCTCTGCCTGGATGCAGACCGAATCCAGGCCCACCCGGAAGACGTAATCGACGAACTTGTTTTGCGCGGCCGTTTGGGAGATTACTTTACTTTAGAAGCCGGAAAAATGAAGCTTGTCTGGGGGAAAGGTGATAAACTCCACGTTTTAGACAACTTTAATGCTGACGACTATTCAGACTTTATCATCCCGGATTACCTGGACCGCCGTATCAGTACTCCAATGGTTCGCGGTCTTGTAAGTCTTCCCTTTGCAAACTTGAACATAGAAGGCGTTTACACACCATTTTTACCGGTAGACCGTTTTGACACTGATGGAAGATGGACTCCTTCTCAAGTAACAAGTCTTTCTTCCAGTGTAACCAATGCCGCTAGTGCAAAAGTTGCTGCTGCATTCACAGATTATACAAGTGCAAGCGCAACTCTTGGTGGAGCAGGTGCTGCTTACGAACTATCAAAAGAATCTGCCGCAAAAGCTAAAACAGCCCTGGAAAGTGCAACTGCTGCCTTTAATCAGGCAAACACAGCATTTACAAGTGCCAGTACAAAATATTCAGCAATTCTTTCTGGATTTGATCAGGCAAAAGCAGCCAATTCTTCTATAACCTGGGATTATTATCTTACAAATATTGCACAAGTTAGCCCGGAACAGTTTGAATTACTCCGCAAAGGCTATTCAGAAGCTGCCGCCGCATATTATGCTGCATCTGCTGCAAAAGCAACTGCCCAAACAACTTACGACAGCTACACACAGGCAGAAACACAAGCCCTTATCGCCTACAATCTGGCAAAAGCCAATGCAAAATCAGCAGGGGAAGCTTACATGCTCGCTCTTACTTATGCT
>CADCLG010000004.1 GCA_902802305.1 uncultured Spirochaetaceae bacterium | reverse complement strand
CTTGCATAGCTGAATTGTAAATACTTCTCCAGATGATGAAGTGTAGGTTGCAACTTTTAATGGAGCCCGTCTTGGAGCAGATCCTGTTGTCTCCAAGAATGTCATCTCATCTTTAACGGTTGTTGCAGAAGCTAAAGTATAAGCATTATGATTGATATCAGCTGTAGATGAAGCATAGAACTTGACAAAAAAAGGAAGGTCCTTTTCAGATAAAAAAACTTTTCCAGTCCGCTCGTATCTCGTTATTTCTGAGCCAAGTGTCATGTCTAAAAATAAATCTTTAGAAGGAGGAAGAAAATCGGTATACATTTCTTCCTTCCCCAATTCTACAATGATATTTCCCTCTTCTATTTTTTCAGCCTTTACTGGAGGAACATTGCTTATCCAGTTTCCAGTCTCCTTGTATGAGGCAAGAGTTTTACAACTAAATAAGAAGAGGCAAATTGATAGTAAGTATAATAATTGTTTTTTCATAGCTTTTACCTCTCCATATTATTTTTTAATATGCATTCAGCAGTTCAAATATTGATGAATATACACCAATTACTGGAACAAAATCATCCGGTGCAGTAGTGGAGTTTTCATAAATCTTATACGAATCTGAATCAAATGAAGCAAAAACAGTGCCACTGTCATCAGTGATGATATAAATCTGTTTTTCGTCACGAATCATTTTTCGTAAAGATGTTTTGTGCGAAGAAAGAAGTTCATCATCTGACATGCTTGTAAACAACGGACGTTGTACGGAAATCGTTGAAAGTTTAATCTGATAACTTTTTCCATTGATTGAAAACTCTGCGAATGGTGCAGGAAGGTCTTTTCTGTATATTCCTTCCCATTCGATTTCTGAAACTCCGATTCTAAACAACCAAGGAATCCAATGCATTTTTGCAATAACATTGAAATCATATTTCGGAGGCATTTTCTTTATCCGTATGTCGCAGAATTCACCTGAGTTGTAATTTCCATCGTAATCAGGATTTCTGTCACGTTCAAAATCATAGGAAAGGAGGATTTCTTTTTCAAAATTATTGTATTCAATCAGCACTTTGGATTTTGAGGCATTTGATATTCTGAATTCTTCTCCACCGAATGTATGTCTTTCGCCCAAAGAAACACGAATATCATTTTTATTCAATGCTCCACCTGTTTTTTTGGAAAAAAGAATATTTCCTTCAACTGCCGGTTTTGACGGTAATTTTTCAAGAATGTCAGCTTGAGTAGTCAGAATATTTTTCTTTTCTGCCGAATTCTTATCTTGTCCTGTAGTATTTTCTGTAGTTGCACAAGAAACAAGTGCAAATATAGAAATGGATAATAATGCTGCATAAATCTTTTTGTAGTACATTAGTTGAGCTCCTTGTCGTAAAACTTCGTTTTAGGAATAATTGTGCATCTGTATTCTGCTAAATCCCAATCCCAATTTTTTCCTATATCTCCTATAGAAATACCCAAAACTTTTAAGTTTTTCAACCCCAAAAAGAGGTTTGCTTGAATTTTATTTACTTCATCTAAACCGTAACGACCTATAAGATGTTTCTTTTCAATTCCAAAATCTGTATAACCTTCTAATCCCATACTTGCACTGATTCCTCCATGAACAACTTCTGCTATACTAGCTTCAATACCTGCTTTTATGTATGGATTTACAGAAAAACCAACAGTCAAAGCATTAAGTTCCCCTGTAAGTGATTCAAAGTTTGTATCTACATAATAAATAGCATCTGCACTTGCCGAAGCTTTACTGTTGAAGTCAGTATATGGACAAGGAACTTTAAAAATCCATTTCTTTCTCCACTCTATGCCATAATCCATTCCTGCAAAAATATTAGCCTGAGCAATTCCCGCAATGTAGGCATCATAAGATATATCTCCATCTAATTTTATATTCAAATTCATAGGTATTCCCACATTTAGATTTATATTCAAACCTATAATAATAGGACCAATATTGAATCGAAGAATTTTTAATGATATTCCATCATCTTTTTCATAAAGCTTCCAAGAATGCTCATAAAGTGTTGTTGTCTTGTTAAGTTTTGTATTTGATGTATTACTAACAGTTTCATCAAATCTTTGTATATTAACATTAACACCTGCCGAAGTTTTTAAAAACACGGCTGCACCCAATGAAGACTGTACATTACCCCATACACTCTTAAATGAACCTGTTATTCCAACTGCAAATTTACTATCTTTTACTTTTACAGTCGAAGTTACTATGCCAGGTTTTTCTTTTGAAGATTGCTTGCTTATTGGAAAGGCTAAATCATGACTATATACTTCCGTATAATCTTCATCAAAAATTTTTTCTATTTTTTTTAATTTATTTAAATAATCTGATTTTGTTTTTGCAGCCGTAAAAGATGCAGAAGCTGCGCGTGATGAATTTTCGTTATTATATAAATCATTTAATTCATCATCATAATTTTCTTGTACATTTTGTTCCGTAAACACCACACTTGCAAGTGGAAGAATCTCTGTAATGGCCTGTGCTACGGTTACACGCTGAGGGCAAATGTATGAGTAATTCTGCTCCAAAAATACACGGTTGATTTGTACGATTTCTTCGGCTGTAAGTAAATTAAACTGGGATGTAATTTCTTCTTTCTGTTCATCTGTAAGAATTGTATCTTGTGTTGCGGCAATTGCGGGGATAAGAGCTTTATCTTCAAGAATGCGGTTAAGTTTTTCAATTCCTGTTTCTGTGTATTTTGATGTGATTTCGGCAGGAAGTGCGGAAATCAGTTCGTCGGTAGAATAAAATGCAAAATCTTCCTCTGTAAAATAAAATGCATCTGTAATAAGCTGTTCATCTATTGTTTCCAAATCGCAGTCATCAATTGCCCTTGCATTTCGTGAATATGAATTAGATTTTATTCGTTTGTACGTTCCGTTTTCTGTATCAAGAACATAATCTCCCTGATAGGCACCACGAACAACGCTTCTCTGGGTATTTTCTGAATCACAATATTTTTGAATAATAAAACGTCCGTCATTGTTTATACCGATTATTCCGTTTGGATAAGTTTCATCAGGATACTGCTCTTTTAATACCGCGAACATTGTAATATTCAAATCCTGTTGAGAACTCAAAAAGTTGAGATACATTGATTTTTCGAATCCACTTCGTTTCCTCAAAGGTTCTTTATATTCCAAATCCATAAGACCATCATCGTTTACATCAACCTGCTCATTTTCTGCAAGAATAAAATGTTTTTCAGTATATGAGGTACCGTCTGAGTCATAGATTTTTATTCCAAAACTGATTTTTTTATTGTCAATTTCTTCAATCTGTAAAAGTCCATATTGCGCAGAATTATCAATTTCTTTGAATACTGTTTGACCATTGCCCACTTCCTTGCTTTCTGCCTTACTTAATCTAATGCCTGCACAAACTCCTTCGGCAAGCTGTCCTAATGAAACATTCTTATCATTGTATACAAGAGAACCGCCCATATAGCCTTGTGTTACGATTTCTGAAAAGCCGGTATCTTTTGAAATATCTGTTATTTCTGTTTTTATTTGTGCGTGCTGAAAAAATGAACATGAACTGAATAATAATGAAAGTCCAGCAACAGCTGCCATCATAATTTTTTTTGATTTGTTTTTGAGTTTTTTCATAGTTTTTATACCTCTCTGAATTATTTTTCTAAAAGTATAAATGACAAAAAACGCATAAAACATAACATAATACGCACACTTTTATTTTTTTTGACATTTAGAAGATGTCAATAAGTGTCTATATTATTGAAAGAATTAGCATAAAATATAAAGGTGTGTTATAATTTTTCTATGGGGCAGCAGTATATCGGAGCAATCATAAAAGAATTTCGAAAACGTAAAAATCTTACTCAAGATGATTTATGCATAGGGGATTTGGATACAGTCACAATCTCCAGAATAGAAAATGGTCATACAATGCCTCAACTGGGAGTTATAAAACAAATTTTTGCGCGGCTTGGCATGAGAACTCCTATGAATCTTATTCCTGTTACTGATGAGGAATTTGAAAAATATATTCTTCAGAAAAATATAGAAGAGTCGGAGAGAGAACAATCAGATTTTTTGGAACTTCTCGAACAGTTTAAAGATAATCCAGTCGGTATGGATGCTTTTGACTGGCAGTTTTATTATTCATATAAGGCGTTATGTCTGGAAAAAGGGCAATGCGATAAAGACGAACTTTTGAATTTATATTTGTCTGCAATAAAAGAAACTTTACCTTCATTTTCAATGGATGCAAATTTTAAGAAAAGAAATTATTACACGCCAAATGAACTTCTTTGCATTTATAAAATTGCCTGCTTAATGTTAAATACTCAAAATAGGAAACAAGCGTATAAATTATTTCAGTTTTTATATGATTATATGCAGTGTGAAAATATTGATGAGGATGAAAAAGATAAATATTTTGCCGTTGTTATTCTAAATATTTGTAAATGCAAAGAGGAATCAGGCAATTTTGAATCCGTATTGCAACTTTCAGAGCAAGGAATCAATTTTTTAATTGAAAAAGACATCTTAGATAAATTAACAGATTTATTATACATAAAGGCAAAAATGGAAATTATTCTTGGTCGCTCGGAATCAAGTTTAAAGTCATTGAGACCAATGTTCATTATTTTAAAGTATCAGAAAGAACAAGGGCAAATTGATGAAATATGCAATGAATTAAAAAATAAATATAACTATATTTTACCAGACTGGATTACTGCATGAAAACAACTATAGTGGGACGTTTAATTTTACAAGAAAGAATGAAAAAAAATATTTCTCAAAATGATCTTTGCTATGGTGTTTGCAACCGAACTACACTTTCCCGTATCGAAAATGGCGAAATAATCCCGTCTTATGCACTTGCTTGTGTTCTTTTTACAAGACTAGGTAAAAGTATACCGAAAAATTTGATTCCATTAAGGGAAAATGAGAGAAATATTTATAATGTTGATTTTAGGTTGGGGCAGTTATGTGATAATCGGGATGAACGACGTGAGGAGTGGTTAAAAGAGTATAAGAAATATATAAATGAGAAAGATTTCTTAAATAGGCAGCGATATTTACTATATCTAGGAATTACCAAGAAAAAGATAATTGAGACTTTTGAGGAATCGCTTGTTATACATGAAAAAGCTCTAAAGTTGACACAGCCTGATTTTTCTTTAAATAATAAGGAGATGCCCAAAGGGCTTTTAAGTGCTACAGAATTGTCTTTATTAAGATGCATTGCTCATACTGAATATTATATTTATGATAGTAACCGGATTGATTTTGAACGAAAGAACTCCGCTTTGAAAAGAATTTTCTTCTTAAAAGAATATTTTGAAAATCATATAGAAAATTATAAAAGCAACTCTGTGTATTCTTCAGTAAATTTTTGTTTATCAAGTTGGCTTGGTCTTGATGGCAAATATACAGATGCATTAGAAATAGCAAAGGGGTATGTTATAAATAATCCAGATAGTCTTTATTTTCTATCTCATGAATTATATGATATGGGATATTTACAAGCTTGCCTAGAACAAAAAATAGAAGCTCGTAAGACATTAAATGATTCTTTTGTTCTTGTAAATATGTACGATGAATTTAACGAAGTTGAATATTATGTAAAGCGTACAGATGAGATTTTTCATTTTGACCCACCTTTAGACAGCAAGACATTTTTATAATTAAATCAAAAACGATCCAAAAAAAAACATAAAAAAAATAAAAGTGTGCGTATTATGTTATGTTTTGAACCTATTTTGTCATTTATAATCCACTTATAAAACATATATCGAGGTGGATTATGAAAAAACTATTAAAAGTAATTGCTGTAATTGGTTTTGTATTTGGATTAGGAATTGTAGGTGTAAGTTGTTCAAACATTGAAACACAGGATTTTTCGGCGAAAAACACTGTTATCGAATGTAACAACGCAGAACAATCTGAAACTTTTAAATGTATTTGGAGTGGTGGATCTGGGGGAAGATCTGGAAATCCTGGTGGTGGTTATTCTTCAGGCGGAAACGGCAACACATCATCTTTCGGTTCCGGAAATTAAAAAAAAATCATAAGAAAAGGAGTAATATGAGAAAAAAATATTTATTGATATGTTGTTTTCTAAGTTTATCATTAATTATTTCTTGTGCTAAAGATGCAAATGTAATTCCTGGTGTAGATTTTGATGAAAAAGAATTCAATGAACAAAAGGCAAAATGGCAATCAATGAAAATAAATGATTATTGCTTTGAATATGAATTTGCAAATGGAACCTACCCATCTTATGTAAAAGGAATAGTTACTGTTTCTGACGGAACTAACAAAGTTGAACTCGAATGTGAAAGTAATCCCAATGAAGATTTAAGTGAATCTAGTGTTTATTATTTATCTGATATTAATTCTGTTTTTGAAGCTGTGCATGATGCTTATAAAAAATCTCTAGAAGTTTCTAAAAAAAATAGTTCTCATATCTGGTATAAAATCGAATATAACTCAGAGTATGGCTTCCCTGAAAGTGTGTCTAATTCTGAATTAAAACCAGATAATAATCAGAAGTTAAGTAATCCAGGAGAATCTTCTGGAGACTTTGGATTGCAAATTAATAAATTTGAGATTGATGTCCACTTATAAAACTTATATATCGAGGTGGATTATGAAAAAACTATTAAAAGTAATTGCTGTAATTGGTTTTGTATTTCAGTTTGCAATTCTTAGTTGTTCTTTCTCTCCTAAAAAGGTGGATGATAGTAATTTGCTGAAAGATTTTCCACCTCTTGAATGGAGTGATGATTACGTTTTCGGCTCAACGCTATATCCTCCGCGTATTTGTGTATGGAATTCTCAAAATGGAAAGTTGATCCGCCAATATGATTTTTTTAAGGCGGGAAGTTCTGATTCATTTTTTAAAAATGGCGGAAAATGGTTGCGGTTAAAGGCGGAGAATCTACAGCCTGTAAATAAAAGTATATGGTTTATAACCTACGGCAATCAGTGCTCGTTAGTTAAGCTTAATCTTGAAACCGGCAAAATCAAATCTGTGGACTTAAAGCAGGAGTTTGATTACATTGCATTTATTCCAGAGGCGAATGGAGGAGAGGGAGCCATTCTTGTAGTTCCGTTTGCTCAGTATAAACAAAATGTTTATATACGTCTTTTTGATTTAGAAATGAATCTTCTTCAGGAGTATGTGCTTGAACCCTCTGATTTACATATATTGACAGCGGAAGGTCAATATAAAGACGGATTCTATTATTTCTGTGCAAGTTGTCACTGTGATGTAAAGAGTCCTGAACCTGCGGATGGCACTTATAAAATTATAAAGTTGAATCTTTCTTCATCTGATTATGAAATAATTAAACTCAAAACGAATCAGATTTTTGAATCCAGTTTCTTAGAGACAAATATGCCGACATTACGTAAAGAATATTATTCAACTTCTTTTTCAGTTAAGCCGGGAAAATCCGACAACGGCAATTTTATGGTTGCTGTAGATTTTATAGGTGGAGATGTCGGAAGATTTTTGTTTGAGACAAATGATTTATCAGAAGCAAAGTTTTCTTATACAGGGAAAAAATTACTTTATTCAGATAGAGTCGAAGTTTTTCCACGTATGTACTTTCAGATGAACGAGAATTATTCAATGATAGGAAATTATTGCGGTGATTTATATGCTATTTTCTATGGCGAATCAAAAGATGATATTGTTTTTATACCTGATGCAGAACCGTCTTTTTGTATGAAAGATAATTCGGTTTGGAGTGCAAAAAATCCATACAAATATTCATCTGCATCAGATGAATGGATTCTTGACGGCGAAGGAATGTATAAAATCGATATAGAAAATAACTCTGTTTATTTGTATTCTTCTGATGGATTGTGTACAAAACTTAATCCAACTGTTTTTCAAAAAGAATCTCATTTAAACTCATTAAACCTTGGTGTTGATGTCCAATAATATTTTCTGCTATTATCTTTTTATGGAAACAGAAAAGATGGAAATGGAAAAAACAATTTATATTATAGGACACAGAAATCCAGATACAGATGCAGTTGTTTCAGCTGTTGCTTATGCCCGCCTAAAAAATCTCATGGGCTATCCAAATTATAAGGCCGCACGTGCTGGACATTTGAATCCGCAGACAGCGTACATTTTTAATAAGTTCAATGTTCCACGTCCTGAATATATTCCTGACCTTGTTCCAAAAGTAAAATACTTTATGCAGCATGACGTGGAAACCGTTACCGAAAATGTTTCTGTTTGGGAATCCATCGCTCTTATGGAAAAAACAGAAAACCGCGTTATGCCGGTCGTTGATAAAGACGGAAAATATCTTTCGCTTTTGCATTATTCTGGCTTTGCAAGGGGAGTTCTTACAATCCTTAATCCCGAAAAAAAACATACTTTTTCTACGAGTATAAAGCTTATTCAAAAAACTCTGAACGCTCAGCCGATTTGCCTTTCTGGTGATGCCGATAAGATTTTTAAAGCTTCAATCCATGTTGCATCTTCTTCAATCGAAACTTTTAAAAAGCGTCTTGATGCCCATGCTTCCGAGGATATTGTCGTAATTGCATCTGACCGCGAAGATATTCATAAAATCTGTATTGAGCATAAAGTAAAGCTTCTTATTACAACTTCTGCCTGTGTAATCAACAAAGATTTGCGTGAGCTTGCCGAAAAGAACGGTGTTTCTGTAGTTGTAAGTCCCTATTCAACTTCTCCAACTTCTATGCTGATTGCTTATTCAATGCCAGTAAGTGTAATGGGCGACAAAGATGTAAAAACCGTTTCTATAAATGATACAGTTTCTAAAATCAAGGACATCCTCAAAAACGTTCACTGCAAATATCTTCCTGTAGTTGATGAAAATAACAAAGTTATAGGCATGATTTCAGAGCATGATTTAATGAAAGAACCGAATATCGAGGTTATTCTTGTTGATCATAACGAAATATCCCAGGCTGTTGAGGGTGTAGAACAGTATAAAATCCAGGAAGTAATTGACCATCATAGAATTGGAGCTATCCCTACAAAAAATCCAATTACTTTTATAAACCGTCCTGTCGGTTCTACAGCAACTCAGATTGCGGTGCTTTACAAAGAATACAAAATCCCTATTCCAAAGGACATCGCTTCTTTGTTATTGTGCGGAATCCTTTCTGATACCTTGATTTTGCAGTCTGCTACAACTACCGACGTTGACCGCGATATTGCCGAATATCTTTCTGATATCACTGATTTGGACATCAAACAGCTTGGAAACGAAATCCTTATAGCCGGCAGCAATGTTTCTGGCCGAGATGCAGGCGAACTTGTACGTCAGGATTTGAAGGAATATACAGAAGGAAAAGTTACTTACACTGTAAGCCAGATAGAAGTTGGCAGCACAAAAGAAGTTCTCAACCGTAAAAATGATTTTCTCAAGGAACTTGAAATTGAAAGCCGCAGCCGTAAAGCCCTTTTCTCCTGTCTTCTGGTTACGGACATTACAACCCTCTCAAGTATTCTGCTGATTCATTGCGAGCCTAAGTTTGAGCAGTTTATTACCTTCCCAAAACAGGAAGACAACACTTATTATTTGCAGGGAGTTGTTTCAAGAAAAAAACAACTTATCCCGCTTATTACGGAACAAGTTGTTAATTATCTGAAATAATTATTTCAGTAGTCTGATTGCTGTCTGATTATTCCAGCGGCGGGCAACTGCATAAGGTGTTTCGCCGTTGTTGTTTGTTGCATTCTTATTCAGTCCAAAAGAAAGAATAAGCTTTAGCGTTTCCTCATTTGCAGAACGTGCGGCATAATGAAGGATTGTGTCTCCCTGGAAATCAGCAGTTGTTGCATACTTTCTAAGCATTGCTTCCAGAACATCCTGAACTTCTGGTGAATTGAATGCAAGGGTAATTGCACAGTCACCATTATTATCTGTAACAAAAGGGTCTGCATTATTCTGAATCAGGATTTTTGCAAGATTATTCTGCTTCTGGATAATAGCATAATTGAGAGGTGTGAGTCCCTTGCTGTTTCGCTGATTAATATCATAGCCGGATTCAATTAAACCTGTCATTGTTTCTGCCTTAACCTTACAGAGGATTGCAATATGCAGAGGATTGTTTCCATCACTATCCGAAAGATTTTTGTCGCTTCCAAGAAGGAAGTTTATCAAATCCATGTTTTCATTCACGATAAGAGAGAATGGTGTTTTTGCAAAGCTGTCACGGCTAAGAGCATTTCCACCGTAAGCTGCCAGAACCCTGATAATTTCCTTGTCTTTAATTTCTGCTGCTTCGTGATAGGCATTACGGCCATACATATCCTGGGTGTTTACATTTGCCCCGTAAGCAAGAACTACAGGAATAACTTTTTCAGATCTCTGCTGAACTGCTTCCATTAGTACGGTTTTTCCAGTGATGTCAGAAGAGTTTACGTTTGCCTTATTTTCCAGAAGGATTTTTGCACTGTCAGCTGAGTCATAAATTGCTGCAATTGCAAGAGGAGTTTTTCCAGAAGTATTTTTTGCATCAACTATTGCACCCATAGAAATTAGAACTTTTGTAGCTTCAAGAGTATTCCACTGTACGCTCTGATGAAGAGGGGTGTTGTTCAATAAGTCGCGGGCATTCGGATTTGCTCCATTTTCAATAATAAGTTTGATTGTAGATGCAGAGTTTTCTTTAGCTGCATTGTGTAAAGGAGTTTGTCCTACAGCATTCTTTTTATTTATGTCTCCACCCTTTGAGATTATATATTTGATATTTTCATCATATTTCCATTCTGCCGCATAGTGAAGAGGTGTGTTGCCGTTTCCGTCTGAACCGTTTATAACTTTTTTGCTCATAAACCAGTCACGAACTTCGCCACCTTGAACCATTGCAAGTCTTAATGGAGAAAAATCTTCTGAGTTTCTACAGTAAATGTCAGCACCTTCATTTATAAGGAATACACCTGCTTCCTTATTGTTCAATTCAACTGCTGTATAAAGAATACTATCACCGTTTGCATTTCTTGCGTTAAGGTCTGCTTCACTGTTTGCAATATATTGGATTATAGCTTTGTTTGCTCTTCCTCTTACTGCCTGATGAAGTGGAGTTTCACCGTTTGCATCTCGGGCATTTACATTGTTAGGAGTAATCAAGGCCTGTAATACAGAAAGATTTTTTGTTTCTGTTGCGATGGCAATTGCTTTTGTCAAAGGTGATTCGCCCATCTTGTCTTTTGCATTTATATCTGCATTAAGATTTACAAAGAAAGAAATCTGGTCTAAAAGTTCATTTTCTACTGCAAGGGCCAGGGGGGTAACACCATCTTCATTCCGGGCATCTACATCTGCACCTTCTTTTACCAGACGATTTAAAATCAGATTGCTGACTCCGCTTATTGTTGCATTGTGAAGAGGTGTGTTTCCATAAATATCTTTTGCATGAACATCAGCCTTGTAATTCATGAGGGCTGTATACATGTCTAACTGCTGTTTTCTTGCTATTTTTGAAAGCAGTGGTGTTCTTCCCATCTGGTCTCGGGCATTTACATTTGCACCGTTTTCCAGCAGAAGCTTTGCAACCATGGTATGTCCATACTCTACTGCTGTGTGAAGAGGAGTTGCACCAAAGTTTCCCTGAGCTTCAATCTGTGCTCCGTTTTCTATAAGGTACTGGGCAATTCCTAAGTGACCGTAAGCAGCTGCCATGTGAAGTGGTGTTCTGTTGTTTGCAAAACGCAGTGAAACATTGTAGGTTCTAACTGTATCTTCAAAATAAGAAAACTCACCTCTCATAGGCTCACATTTTGCTTTTATAAGTTCAGCGGCCATTTTTGCGTTTATAATATTTGAGGTGTCCTGCATTGCAAGCTCAAGTGGAGTTAAGCCCTGGGCATTTTCAATTGAAAGGTCAACGCCAAGAGCCGCACACTTTTGAATAGCTGTAAGGTTTTTGTTTAAAATAAAATAATGAACAAGAGTCTGTCCTTCATCATTTGTGATGTGCAGGGTTTTTGGAGTAATGACTGAATTGTAAAGAAGCTCGCCGTCAATTTCAAAAATATGGTCGAGGGCATTTTTTCCTTCTTTGTCTGTTGCAAAGATTGTTTTTCCTGTTTCGGCAAGTGCCCGGATAGCATCATATTTTCTGTTCATGATTGCTATGTGGATAGGTGTATAGCCATCCCTGTTCAGTATTGTTGTATCGGCTCCGCGTGCAATAAGATATTCAATCATATCAACGCTGCCCATAGATGCGGCAACATGTAATGCGGTGTTTTTATCTACGTCTTGCTGGTTTACGTCCAAATCTGTAAAAAAGAGACTTTTTGCTTCATCATAGCGGCCCTGGAGAATAAGTAACTGTAAATTAGGCTGTTCTGAGTGAACTTCCGGTGTTTCGTCCGTTGAAGCACACGATGTTGTAATCAAAACTGCCGATAAAACTGCAAATAGTAAACAATATTTCTTCATAGAATATACTCCATCAGAACAATTATCGGCAGAAGGTATATAAAACTTGAACGTCGATTTTGCGCGCTACTCCCACCCGAAGGTTGCTGGAGGTTTATTGGTAGCATCAAAATAGAGTGCATCTACAAATGGCAGGTCCGCAATCTTATGTACAATCCTTTCCAAAAGCTCTTTTGGCAGCATTGCAAATCGCGCTGTCATAACGTCTTCTGAGCAAACCGGGCGAAGAACAAAAGTCGCTCTGTCCGGGGCACTGGCATAAGGCAAATCTATTGTAAGATGCTGGAAAATCTGATTATACCAGCCTGATTCATGTAATTCTGTAAGGACGATATTATCAACTTCGCGCAACTGGTCTAAACGGCGGCGGTCGCAATAACCTTCCTGCAGCTTCAGTTCGCTGTCTGCAATCTTTGGATTTTGATAAAGCTTTATACAGGTGCGGTTTATGTATTTTGCAGCGTTTGTAATTGTAGATGAACAGGCTTCAATCTTTTCACGTTTGCCAGGGAAGTGATAGAAGCCATTTCCTTCATCAGCAAAGGTAAGAAGGGCAGGGAAGCGGTAAGTTCTAAAATCTCCCTGAACACCAACTGAACGTACTGGAAGAATGCTTCGTTTGAGAGAGGCAGAACAGTTTTCACAGAACATATCAAGTTTAATTTTATCAAGTTCTTCCTGGGCAGCTTTGTATTCTCTTTCATCTTTTTCTGACCAGGATTTTCCATCATAACACAAAACGTTGATTGAAAGTCCAGGACCAGGGAAAGGATGGCGCATTACAAGTTGGTCTGAAAGTCCCAATTTTTTACCGATTGAACGAACTTCATCCTTATATAAATCGCGGATTGGTTCAATAATCAGGCCTTTGGCAATCAGCTCCTGAATACCTGCAACTCGGTTATGGTGAGTTTTTATGGTATTTGAGTTTTTAGTTCCGCCGCTTTCTATAATATCAGGATAAAGAGTTCCCTGGGCAAGCAGCCATGAATCATCAAGATTTTGTTTTGCTGTAACTTCGTTTCTTACTGTGATAAAGTTTTCGCCGACTGCCATGCGTTTTTTCTGAGGATCGGTTAGACCGGCAATGGCTTTAAGGAAGGATTCGCTGGCATCTTCAACAATAAAATTGGTAAAACCAAACTTTCTGTAGGCTTCTGCAACATTATGACTTTCGTTTTTGCGCATAAAACCGTTGTCGATGTGGAGTCCCAGTACGCGGTCCTGGCCAAGAGCTTTATTCAAAAGGGCAAAGGTGATTGTTGAATCAACTCCACCGCTTAAAAAGAGCAGAACATTGTGACCGTCTGCTTCTTTTTTTATATTTTCAAGGATTATATTAAGAACTGTGTCCTGATCCCAGTTTTGTTTCATTCCGCAATAATCAGCAAAGTTCTGGAAAATCTGATTTCCGCAAGGGGTATCTTTTACTTCGCAATGAAACTGAAGGCTGAATCGTTTTTTTGCAAGATTTTGTGTGGCGGCGTAAGGGCAGTCTTTTGTGGAGCCGACAACTTCAAAGCCCTCTCCCATTTGCAAAACACCGTCCTGATGACTCATCCAAACCTGCTGGCTGCCTTCAATTCCTTTGAAAAGAGGACATTTTGATTGCTCCCCACCAACGCCTTCTGCAAAATTGAGACTTGCAAAGCCGAACTCGCCGACTGGAGCTTTATCAACTTTTCCATTATAACCAAGCTGGACAATGTAGTGTCCGTAACACAAGCCGAGAATAGGAATATCAAGATTGAGTATTTCAGAATTAAACTCAGGTACTTTTTCATCATAAACCGAAGATGGTCCGCCGGAAAAAACAATTCCCTTGCAGTTTTCAAAGGCTTCCAGTGAAGTAGAAGGCAAGGCGATTTCTGAATAATATCCCAACATTCTAAAGCGTTTTGCAATCAAATGCGCATACTGCGACCCAAAATCTAAAACAACAATCTTTTCACGACTCATGTAAAAGATTATATAGAAAAAACTGTAAAGAGGGAATACAACAAGCTACGAGCCCACTGCATCCAATTTCTAACTTTAATTGTTACCAGGCTCGTTCACGGCTCGTTCACAGTTTTTGTTTTACAAAAACTGTGCATTCTTATGCATTGTAAATTGTGGCGGTTTCTTCGGAGATTTTGGAGATTGCTTTTGAGGCGGCTTTTGGAGATTTTTGCATTAAATCCATAAACTCGTCTTTAGAAAAAACAAGCAGCTTGGAATCTTGAACAGCAAGGCAGTTACCGATTCGTGGTTGATTCAAAATGCACTGGGCTTCACCGACAAATTCGCCGGATTCATGGAAAACAGGACTTGTTTCAGTTTCTTCCATTATCTTACCCTTGCGGATGTAATAAATTTGTTCAGCTGAATCACCTTTGGTAAAAATAAGGTCACCTGCTTTGTAGAATTTTGAATTCTCGGTAGTTTTAAGGGCAGCAGGATTTACAAACATCATTCTGCGGAAGGATGGCATAAGTCCTTTAGTTTCGATTGTCGGTAAAAGATAGATTTCACTCAGAAGCAGGGTGTCAAAAAACTGGCTTACGTAAATCATCTGGGCAAAAAACAGAAAGAAAACAAAGAAAAAGTAAACCCTCATCATCAAAATTACGAGAGAAGAAATTGTACCATAAACAACATTGTATTTTGTGAGGTTTGTAAATTTATTTATAAGCAGAGAAATTAAAAAGAAGGCAAGCACATTCAAAGCTGCATAAAGAATACAGAGCAGAACAGGTGGTTTTGTTCCAGCCATAATTCTGTAAACAAAAATCGTGCAGATAAAAATTACAAAATACATAATCAGGGTGACAATATGATGTGAATTTTCATTTACAATTTTAGGGAAGAATTCGCGTACCTGGTCAAAAGAACTAGAAGTTACCAGCTGATTCATTACAAAAGAAAAAATGATTACCGCTGCAATTATTACAACAATCAGAAATTCCAGAAGAAAAACAAAAAGCTGATTAAGAATGTTTTTTCGCTTGGAAACTGAACGGAAAATCTTTGTCATTGCCTGCATGATGGAAATAAAAAGTTTTCTTGCCATCCAGATTATCCAGAAGGCGAGAACTATATCAATTGCATGAAAGGTTTTCATATTCAGAATTGTCTGTATAAATGGGTTGATATCAACTATTGACTGAATTGTATCTGCAAACTTCATCGTATAGTTGATAATGCCCGGTGAAATTCTAAAAATGCCTGTAAGTATTGTAAGGATTATAAGTACAAGAGGAATGAAGGAAAATATAAAGCCGAAAGAGCAGGAAGAGGCGCTTTCCCACAAGGTATTGTTCTGGAAATTCGAGCAGCACAAATAAAGTTTCTGCCCGAATTTTTTGATTTTTTGCGAATGCTTGAGTTTTATCTTAATTTTCTTTATCTTCTTTAGATTATTCTCTTCCATTCCCATAAAATCTTCTGATGTAAAAATATTCTTCCTGCTAATGCTTTTTAGAAATCTGCAAGTTTTGGTGCGCGTGGATAAGGAATTACATCACGGATATTTTCCATACCGGTAACATATCGCATGAGGCGTTCAAATCCAAGTCCAAATCCAGAATGAGGAACTGTACCAAAGCGGCGCAAATCCAAATACCATTCGTAATTAGACATATCCATATTGCGTTCTTTACATGCAGCAAGAAGCTTGTCGTAGTTTTCTTCACGTTCAGAACCGCCGATAAGTTCGCCAATTCCAGGAACAAGAACGTCAACGGCTTTTACAGTTTTTCCGTCATCATTCTGTTTCATATAGAAGGATTTTATCTCCTTAGGATAATTGTAAACCATAACTGGGCAGCCGTAAATCTTTTCTGTAAGATAACGCTCGTGTTCAGTTGCAATATCGCAGCCCCAGTAAGGCTTGAACTCAAACTTAGCACCCTTTGCAGCTGCTTCCTCCAATTTTGCAATCGCTTCCGTATAGCTTATGCGTACAAATTTTGCATTTGCAACTTTGGTAAGGCTTTCAATCAAACCAGGCTGAATACGCTTGTCAAAGAATTCCAAATCTTCACGGCACTTTGTCAAAGCCCAGTTCAAAAGATATTTTACAAAGTCTTCCTGAATATCCATGTCATCATCCAGGTCATAGAAAGCCATTTCAGGTTCAATCATCCAGAACTCAGCAAGATGGCGAGGTGTGTTAGAGTTTTCTGCACGGAAAGTTGGTCCAAAAGTGTAAACTCGGCTCAAAGCGGTTGCAAGAGTTTCTGCTTCAAGCTGACCAGACACAGTAAGAGAAGCCTTCTTTCCAAAGAAATCCTTTGAGTAGTCAACAATCTTGTGGGCATCTTCAATTTTCATGCCACCAATTCCAGCCTTTACACCCAATTCAGCAATTTTTTCCATGCTCAAAGTTGTAACCTGGAACATCTCTCCCGCGCCCTCACAATCCGAGCAAGTGATTTCAGGTGCATTTATATACTGGAAACCTCGCTCCTGGAAAAATGAATGAACCGCAAATGCCATCTGGTTACGAACGCGATAAACAGCACCAAAAGTGTTAGTTCTTGCACGCAAATGAGCAACTTCGCGAAGATATTCCATAGACATCTTGTTTTTCTGAAGAGGATATTCATCTGGATTACAAGTTCCAAGACATTCAAGAGTTTCCAAAGTAACTTCAACAGCCTGACCGCTTGCAGGAGATTCAATCAAGGACCCTGTAGCGCGGATAGAAGCACCTGTGTTGAGCTTTTTGAGTTCTTCTTCAATCTGATTTACATTTGCATTTTTGGAAGGATTATTTCTATCAAAAGTGAGCTGAATGTTGGCAAAGCAGCTGCCATCATTTACCTGAATAAAAACAAGACCTTTTGAGTCACGAACAGTACGAACCCAGCCGCAAACCTTAACACTGCGACCGTCCGGTTTAGAAGAAAGTAAATCTTTAATTAAAACTGGTACCATAATTTGTACCCTCCATAAAATGAAATGTAAAAAGGATTTTAGCACTTTTTTAATTAATTGGAAATAGCAGGGGGAATAAAGATTCATTCTATTATTTGATAACAAAATACATTCTATAAAATATTAAAATCACTATATTAAAACCGATGAATATGAATACAAAGAAGCCTGTCAGCAGCACAAGGCAAAAAAGTGCGGCAAAAAATAACATAACCGATATGACTGTCGGTTCTCCAGTAAAACACATTCTTTCATTTGCGGCACCCCTTTTAATCGGAAACATCTTTCAGCAGTTTTATAATATGGTAGATTCCATCATCGTTGGTAACTTTGTCGGTGCAAATGCAATTGCGGCAGTCGGTACCTGCGGCTCCATGGGATTTTTCTGTTTTTCACTCAGTTCCGGGCTGGCAATTGGTATAGGAATTGTAGTTGCCCAGTATTTTGGTGCCAAGGACTATAAAAACGTACGCGCAACAATCGGCAATTCAGTTTATGTTTTAGGATTTGCTTCTATTATAGTGAGCATTCTGGCCTTTGCTTTTTGTCCCCAGTTGCTGCGGCTTCTTAACTGCCCGCCCTCCATCCTCCACGACTCAATTATCTACATGCGTACAACCTGCTGCGGCATCCTTTTTATAGCGTTTTACAATGGCGTTGCATCAATTCTCCGTGCCTTTGGTGATTCCAAGTCGCCATTATATTTTCTAATACTTTCCAGTATTGTAAATCTTGTTCTGGATCTGGTATTTGTACTGGCTTTCCACTGGGGAGTTTTTGGCGTTGCTCTGGCTACAATCATTTCACAGGCAATTTCCGCCGTTACCAGTCTGATTTATTCCTACAAAAAAATTGAATATTTCCGACTCACAAAGGATGAATTAAAACCGCACACCGCCATAATTGCCCGTTCTTTCAGATTCGGAATCCCAATTTCGCTGCAAGGTTCAATGATTTCTATTTCGATGATGGTTTTGCAGGGAATTGTAAACACCTTTGGCGAAACTGTCATGGCCGCCTACACAATCGTAATGAGGGTAGAACAGCTTGTCCAGCAGCCTTACGGTTCAGTTGGTGCCGCAATCACAAATTATTCTGGTCAGAATCTTGGAGCAGGTCAGATTGAAAGAGTAAAAAAAGGTTTCCATCGCGGTTCTTTTATTGTACTGATATTCAGTCTTTCCGTATTGCCGGTTTTCCATTTCTTAGGAAGCACTATTATCGGAGCCTTTGTAAAAGACCCTCAGGTAATTTCAATCGGTGCCAAAGCTCTGATGATTACATCTGTCTGTTATTTTGCCCTGGGAATGATTTACGTGCCGCGTGCAGTATTAAACGGCTGCGGAGACACTGCTTTTTCTATGATAAACGGTATCTGCGAAGTAGCCTGCCGAATCGGAATTGCTCCTTTCCTCACAAAAGTTCCGTCAATCATCCTTTTTGGACATCTTATTTCAATCGGCTTCTGGGGAATCTGGATTACAACTGGTCTTACCTGGACAATCACCGCTATTGTATGCTTAATTCGCTATAAAACCGGGATTTGGATGAAAAAAGGAATTGTAATAAATTCAGAAGAAGAAAACTCAATTCAAACAAGAGACCGCTTGGCTCAGCCCTCAAGGATGATGAAATAAAGCTTCATTGCCAGCCAGTTAATTTTAGTCCAAGAGCTATAATTAACGCAGGGGAAAATTTAAAATCCCACTCTCCATCCATTTTGTGAGTTGAAAAATTAAGTGAAGATCCAATTCCGCCATAAAGCCTCTGTGATGCAGACTTAAATGTAAAAAGAATATCTGCAGAAACAAAAGGCTCTCTTATCAAGTTTTCTATAGTCTGTCCTGTTGGAGTTATGTAACTGGCTTTCCAGAAGTTTATTCCGCCGTGAAGCTCTGTTTCCATGTAGAAGCGATATTTTTTTTCTGATTCAGGTTGAAGACATTTTATCCAGGATGTATTCCATCCAATATAAGGACTTAAAACCAAACCACCTTCCAATCCAATAGTCATTGTATTAGCTTCTTCTATCTCAACCTCAAGATTAATAATGAAAAATCCTTTATAAAATTCTGGACCACCAATTGTATTCCATCGGATATTTATATCTGCAAAAAGCGGGCGGCTAAAGAATAATGCAAGTAAAATTATTATCAGATTTTTTATTTTTTTCATCACAAAACTCTCCTTTATTCTTGCTCAGATTCAATTAAAGGTTCCGGTACAATAACGCCTTGTTTATAAGCAAAGTCTGTTTCCGTCAACTCTTTTTCGTTAACTTCTGATGCCAGGAGACTTGTTGAATAATAGCAGTGGAAATCTGCATAAGGTGTGGTACGTTCTTTTGTTCCAGCAACATATAAATCATAATATCCATAATGATTTCTGCCTTCATCTTCGTACTTTTTCTGCAAAGCTTTCATAAAAGAATTATAATCGTTTTGAACCCCAGCTGAAAAATCTTTGTTTATAAGAAGATAAGCTTCGTATCTTGTGGTTTGAATAATTTTTTCAATGCTTAAATAATTATTTTTTGTTATTTTAGAATATTCGTTAGTAGTATAAAAGTGGAAGCTATTAATATCCGGTTTAAGAACCAGCTTCCATTGATTTTCTTTCAGTCCTTCTGTAAGAGGGGAATAAAGCTTTTTAAAAGCCTCGTAGATTTCATTTTCATTTTTATAGAAAAGGTAATCTGTACAAAAAAAGAAATCATAACTTGCATAAGTCATTCGTGAACTATGATAACTTTGTATTACCGTTATGGTTTTTTCAGGTAAATTAGCAGCATTAAGATAAACTATCCTTTTTTTATAATTGTATTTATCTTTTTTAAAATCAGTACTAATAAACTTAAAGGTTGTTTCTGGAAATTGATTGTTCATAAAACTTGTTAAATCTTCTGGAGACATACATTCAGCATTATCCATAGGATCGTCAATTATAAAAATTGCTAAAAGACCGCAGCTGTTCAAAAAAAAGAAGGAAATTGCAAACATAAAGAAAAGGAAAGACTTTTTCATTTTTTGCTCCTGACTTTATTTTCGCAGTCTTTTTTTGTGAGGTCAACTGGTTTTATGATGTATGTTTTGACCTGTGCAATTCTCTTTTCACGCGGATTCTTTAGAAAAAAGCGGCTTGCAAATAAAAAGCAACCAAAGTCACAAAAAAAGAACTAAGTTACTAAAGAATTAAAGCAGGACAATATTACTAAAAATACTTTTTTTAATGTAGATTTTGGAATAAATAATAATCAAGCAAAATTACCAGCTACTTATTTTGATAATGAATATTTAAACACATTAATTGATGAAAAAAAATTAGACTCAATACATTTTTCTTCAATAGGTTTGGCTTTATTCAAAAACCACATAATCCAATTTGATTTTGAAAACAACACATTCGGGATTGAATGATTATAAATATCTAAGATTATAATTGCGGATTCCGCTTTCTCCGTGTTATAATGTTTAATTATGGACTCAAAACCAGCAAGCAAACAAGCTAATACTGAAAAAAAATTACAGAAAGTTTATAAACGACATCAAAGAATCTGGTCTTTTTTCTGGCATACAGCAAAACCTTTTTTTAAGTGGAAGTACGGTTATACAGCTGAATTGGCTCCAGAAATTGACGGCCCCTGTCTTATTCTTGCAAACCACAATTGTAATTTAGACCCTGTTCTTGTAGGTTTTAGTTTTAGAAAGCAGATGTATTTTGTTGCAAGCGAACATGTTTATCGTCAGGGCTTTGTTTCAAAACTGCTTTTCTGGGGATTTGAGCCCATTGCCAAAATGAAGGGAACAACAGACACTCTGGCTGTAATGAAGGCAATCCGCACTCTAAGAAATGGAAAAAATGTCTGCATCTTCCCGGAAGGAAACCGCTCTTTTAATGGAAGAACCGGTCCTATTTTTGATGCAACCGGCAAGCTGGTAAAAACTTCCGGGGCAACTCTAGTCACCTATAAAATTGAAGGCGGTTATTTTACAAATCCTCGCTGGGGTTACAAAATCCGCAAGGGAAAGTGTACCGGTAAAGTTGTAAATATCTATAAGCCAGAAGAGCTCAAAGAAATGGATGCTGCCGAAATTACTGCCTGTGTTCGTCGTGACTTGGACGAAAACGCTTACGAACGTCAGAAGGCAAATCCAATTAAATATAAAGGAAAAAATCTTGCTCAGGGAATGGAATGTGCCCTCTGTGTCTGCCCTAAATGTCGTGAAGTAGGAACAATTGCTTCCAAGGCAAATACAGTTTTCTGCAAAAAATGCGGCCTTTCTACCAGCTACAGCGAATACTGCTATTTTGATGATGATTTTCCTTTCCACACCGTAGAAGAATGGGATTTGTGGCAGGACGAATACTTCAAAACTTATATAGAAGAAAATAAGGACAGCTCAAAAGTCCTCTTTGAAGATTCTGATATGACAATGAAAACTCTTACTGCCGACCACAAGGAAGAAGTTGTAGGCTGCGGAACTCTTTCTCTTTATAATGACCGCCTTGAGTTTAAGCCTGTAATTCAACCGCAGGCAGGTGCAAACGCCGCTACAGAAACTGCTTCAGACACTCCGACAGTAAGTATTCCAATTTCAGAAATAACGGATATTGCCCTCTTCTTAAAAGACAATCTTGTGTTCAGCAATGTTGCCGGAACTCATTACGAAGTAAAGGGCACGACTCTTAAAAACGTCCGTAAATATGTGCATGTATGTAAGTTTATAAAAGAAAAAAATTAAAAGGAGGATATCGGTAGATTTTTTTATGCGAACTTAATCTTTGCTTTAAAATTGTCTTCCAATAAAATCGTATGACTTATTCAGCAGAAAATGTCGAATTATGGAACTTTGTGATTCAGATTGGAATTATTTCCGTCATGGTAATAGTTTCAAACTTCCTCAGGCAGAAAGTTTCATTCATCAGAAAAAGTTTAATGCCAACTTCGGTACTGGCCGGCTTTATTTTACTAGCCCTAAAGTATCTGAAAATCGTACCAATTGATCCAAAGTTCTTTGATATGATTACCTATCACGGAATAGCAATCGGCTTTATTGCCCTTTCATTAAGAGTTCATAAAAAAAGCGAAGATACAAGAGGAGCCGTTGGTTCAGCTTTTAAAAGTGGTGCCCTTATTGTAAGTACCTATTGTATTCAGGGAATTGTGGGTATTCTTATTTCACTTTTGCTTTCATTTACCATTATGCCTAATCTTTTTAAGGCTGCAGGTATTCTTCTTCCAATGGGCTTTGGACAGGGACCGGGACAGGCAAACAATGTAGGTTCTTCTTATGAAGCTCTTGGTTTTATCGGTGGAAAATCTTACGGTCTGGCGATTGCCGCATCTGGTTTCTTGTGTGCTTGTCTTGTTGGTGTTGCTTACCTCAACATTACATCCAAAAAGAAAAACATAAAATTACAGACACCTAAAGATATTCACGGTTCGGTAACAGTAGATACCTTCCAGGATGCTGATGAAATCCCAATCGCAGAATCTATAGACCGCCTTTCCATTCAGATGGCCTTGATTCTTCTTGTTTATCTGATTACCTATTATTTTATCTGGGGAATTACAAGTTTACTTTCTGCAAAAGCTCCTGGTCTTGGACAAACCCTTAATTCACTTTTATGGGGCTTTAACTTCATAATCGGTTCCATGTTTGCCTTTTTAATCAGAACCTTCTTCTCTAAGATGAAGAAAATCCGATGGATGGAACGCCAGTATCAGAACAATTATCTTTTGAGCCGTATTGCCGGTCTCGCTTTTGATGTAATGATTATTTCTGGAATTGCTTCAATCGATTTTGACGATATTTCCGGTTTGTGGATTCCTTTCATTATCACAATAGTTGTAGGCTGTGCAGTAACTTTCTTCTATCTCAAGTTTATGTCAAAACGCATTTATAAAGGTTTTGAAGAAGAAGGCTTTATTTCAATGTTCGGAATGCTTACCGGAACAATCAGCTCAGGTATTCTTTTGGTAAGGGAAATTGACCCTAATTTTGAAACTCCTGCTGCCAACAATCTTGTTTCTGGAAGTGGAATGGGTATTGTATTTGGTGCGCCAATTTTGATTTTAATCGGTCTTGCTCCTAAATCAACGCTAATGTGCTTTGTTACTCTCGGCTTGCTTGTTCTTTATATGGTAATTTTGATTTTTATAATGGGAATTATCAATCGTTCACAAAAGCTTACCGGTGATTTAGATCCTCGTGCTCCTGTTGATGAAGAGTAATTGTTGAGTTAAAAAAAAAATGTGTGTCAAATTGAACCAAAAACTACTCTAAAAAAAATGAGTGTGTTATTTTGATACAATAAAAAGCCGAAAAAGGGTGATTTTAGCAGAATTGTGTTAAAATTACCCTTTTTTATTTGACTGTGAGGGGGTTTTATTATTATTTTTAAATAAAATTGAATATTTTCGTCTATTTTTTCTAAATTAAATAAACTTGGCACAAAAATTGCTATATTATTGGTATAAATGGTAATTTTTGGAGGCCGATTTTATGTATAACGACGATTCAGTTTTGGCAATGTATCTTAAAGACATCAACAAGGTTCCTTTACTTTCACACGAAGAAGAAGTAGAGCTTGCTAAGAAAGCCCAGAATGGTGATAAAGCCGCCAGAGATAAAATTGTAAATGCAAATCTCAGGTTTGTTGTTAGAGTAGCAAAAAAATACCAGAATCACGGTTTGGAATTAGTAGATTTAATCAGCGAAGGAAATATTGGTTTATTGAATGCCATTGAAAAGTTTGATGTTTCAAAAGGCTATCATTTTATTTCTTATGCTGTATGGTGGATTAATCAGGCAATCTTAAAGGCAGTTAGCGAAAAGAGCCGTGCAATCCGTCTTCCATTAAATAGAGCAAATGAGCTTGTAAGAATTGAACACGCCCGCAAGGTTGTTGCAGGTAATAAATCAGAACAGCAGGAATACGAAGAAATTGGTGCAATGCTCCACATGGAACCTTCTCATGTACGCGAAATGGTACAGATTTCAAGAGATATGGTTTCTCTGGATGCAGAAGTTAATAATTCCGAAAACGATCATACTCTGGTTGCCGATTTCCAGGAAGATTCACTTTATGACCGCCCTGATGAAAAGGCAATTGAATCTGCAATGAACGACGATATCGATTATGTTCTTGATACCCTCCGTCCTAATGAAGCAAATGTAATCAGAATGAGATACGGTTTGAATGGCGAAAAACCAATGTCTTTGAAAGAAGTTGGCGATGTATGCAACCTTACAAAAGAAAGAATCCGTCAGATTGAAAAGCATGCAATTGTAAGACTTCAGCATCCTACAAGAGCTAGACGCTTAGAGGCTTATGTAGCATAACAAGCCCTGTTAGTTGCAACTTGAATGTAAGTTGGAATTGGGCTTGTTTCAAGTTTTGCTTCGCAAAACTTGTACGCTGTGGTTCTGGAATGCGTCGGCGCGGGCTTGCAGCAGAATGTCTCGGTCACGTACCGGGTCTGCAATGCCTAACTTTATATTCCCAGATTGAACGGCTCCGGCAATTTCTCCGGGGCCTCTTGTTTTTAAATCCTGTTCAGCAATGTAAAAACCGTCTGTGCTTTCGCGAAGGGCTTTCATTCGTTCAATGCCGCTTTCCGAAAGGTTTTTGCTGTAAATTAAAATGCAGTAAGACTGTTCCTGACCTCGTCCAACCCGCCCCCTCAGCTGATGTAATTGTGCCATTCCAAAACGGTCGGCCTGTTCAATTACCATGCAGGTTGCATTGGGAACATCCACTCCAACTTCCACAACTGTAGTTGCTGCCAGAACCTGTATTTTACCGCTGTGAAAATCATTCAAAATCCTAACCTGTTCTTCTTCATCAATTTTTGAATGAATAAGCGCACACTTAAACTGAGGATAAATATTGCGGCTGAGGTTTTCAAAGTTCTTTTCGGCAGATTTTATTTTTGAACTTTCGCCGCTTCCGTCAAAATCCATGCCATATTCACTGTCAATTGCCGGATAAACAAAATATGCCTGGTGCCCCTTAAGCAGTTCTTTTCTTACGGCATCATAGGCATTCTTTTCATTTCCTTCTTTTACAAGATAAGTTTGAATTGGCTTTCGTCCCTGAGGCATTGTTTTTATAGTAGAAACATCCAAATCACCAAAAACTGTAAGAGCAAGGGTTCTTGGAATTGGAGTTGCGCTCATCATAAGAAGATGTGGCTCAAAAGTAATTCCGTTTTCTTCGGTTTTGCGGCCCTTTGCAATAATTGACTGGCGCTGCATTACACCAAAACGATGCTGTTCATCAATAACTGCCAGTTGTAAATCTTTATAAACAACTTGAGCAGAAAAGAGGGCATGGGTTCCCACAATAATATCAATTTCACCATTTTTAAGGGCTTTTAAAAGCTGGCTTCTTCCTGCTGATTTTGTATTTCCTGTTAAAAAGGCAATCCTTACTCCAATTGAATCCAGCAGTTTTGAAGTTGTTTCTGCATGTTGGCGGGCCAGGATTTCGGTTGGAGCCATAAATGCGCATTGTCCTTTGTAACTGATTACACGCAAACAGGCAAAAAGGGCCGTTAAAGTTTTACCGGAACCAACATCCCCCTGTAAAAGGCGCGCCATTGTAAATGGAAGCTTTGAATCTTTTCCCAGAATAACAGCATTTCTTTCCATAAAACCGCGGTCAATTTCATTATCCATTTCGTAGATTACGTTTTTCTGGTCTTCGGTTAATTGGAAGGGCAGTTTTTCCAAAAGCTTTTGCTGCAGGGGTGACAGGGAGATTTTAAAATCATCGTAGGAAATATTTTTTGCCTGCGGATTTTCGCTGCTTTCTAAATCAGGAATATAACCACGATGTTTAAAGGCACGCTGGGCAATTACAGACTCCAGTTGAAAAAGCTCTTCATAAACCAAAGTCTTTTTTGCTGCCATAGCCTCGTCCATATTTTGGGGTTGATGAATGAGTTTTATGGCTTCCTGCTTTGACATCAAGCCCCTTGAACGGATTATCTCTTCAGGTACTTCGTCTTCAATTCCGTGGGCATACTGGAGAATTGCGTTTCCTATGGCCTTAGACAGCGTCTTTTGCGTCAGCCCGTCCGTAAGAGAATAAAGAGCTTTTATTCCCATATCAGGCGGATTCATCTTGAGCAAATCTGGCAGCCCGTCGCCGGTGACAGGAATAGTATGAGTATTCAAATCAATTCTTGCCGCATCAAAGGCAGAACTTTGCAGCTTTCCGTACTTTACAAAAAATTGCCCCGATACACTGATTATGGAACCGGGAATAAGAACCTTTTCTAAAAACGCACGATTAAAGCAGATTAATTCTGCTGTTGCTGTCTGGTCATTTATGATGATTTTAAGCGTTTTCATCCGTCCGTAGCCAAACCACTCATGACGGACAACTCTTGCAACAGTGTGAATCTTGCTGTGATTTTTAAAATCGCAAAGAGGAACTTTTACCGATAAATCTTCGTAATCCTTTGGATAGTAGGAAAGCAAATCGCCTGCCGTAAAAATGTTAATTTTTGCGAGAAGCTTTGTGAGCTGGGGACCAACCCCGGAAATTGATGAAACAGGCGATTTTATATCTTTCAGCTTCATTATATTGGCAGCCTGTTACAAAGACCTGTCAGAATACCTATTATGATTGAACCAAAAACCAAAATTACAGCCAGAACAATCCAGCTGATTAATAAAGCCTTTTGATAAGGAACTGTATCTTTGCTAAAGGTTCCTGCAATCTTAAATACTGTTTTCTGAAGCATTGAATCAAGACGATTCCAGCCAGAATCATAAGCTGTTTCGCCATGGTTTATTAAAAGAACAATCCAGCGTACAAAAATAAGAACTGCAAAAATAAAAAGGAAGGTAGAGCAAATACTCCAGAACATGCTGATTATTGCTCCAAGAATACCGCCTAAATAGATTCTGCCGGTTGCGACAATTCTTCCTAAAATTGAACTTGCCAGCCACAATATTGCAAGTGCCAGAACTGAAGAAAAATCAAGGTTTCCGAATACCAGCTTTCCACTTTTTGAAAAAATATTAAGATAAGGATCTGTTATTGACGACAGAATCTTTCCGAACTTTGTGAACTTTGCACCCGGAAACCAGGTTAAAATAATTGCAGCCGTGCAGATTAATGCATAAATATTTATTGCGGCACAGATAATTCCTAAAATTGTGCTGACCATACAAACCTCCTGAAAAGTCAGAAATAAGTGCGGAACCTTTATTCGGTCCAGACTTCCTTTACAAAAGAAACGTCTTTAAGTCCTTTTATAACGTCCGGGTCGGGGGAAAGTCCCAGCTGTCCGTTTGATTTTATAATATACGGACTATTATTAATACTTATATGAAAATATACTGAACAATTGCCCTTATTATCAAATAAAAAATCACTTAATTGTGTTAATGCAGCAGGATTATCAAAGCCAGGGTCTAAAGTAACATGTATTGCCTGGACAGAGCGATTTTCCAGCTCCTGAGCGTCTTCAATTCCGTCAATTAAGAAGGAAGGTTCAGGGCGGTCAGCATCGATTTTCCCCTTAAAGGCAAAGATTCCGCCTTCGTAAACTTTAGAAGCAATTGCTTCCCAGTTTTTAGGAAAGACGGTACAGCTTATGTTACCAGTGTAGTCAGCAAGCTTGAAAAAGGCCATTTCCTTGTTTTCTTTTTTTGTATAATACTTTCTGAAGCCTGTAACCATTCCCAATGCAATAAAGTTTTTTCCACTGTCACGAATCTGCCAGTATTTAGCACCGCTGGCAACCAGGTCTTTTTTTGCCTGAGCTGCTTCTTTTGCACGGTCTTCTATATTTGCCGAAGTAAGGGTGACAGATTTTTGAATTGCTTTTTTGTAGCTGTCTAAAGGATGTCCGCTGACGTAACAGCCGATACATTCCTTTTCCATATTAAGAAGCTCCATTTGAGGCAAATCTTCAATTTTTCTGTATTCAAACTCGGAATAGGTGGTTTCGGAATCACTAAAATCGTCGAACAAATCACCCTGTCCCAGCAGCTTGTCTGCGAGAATGTCTGAGGCATATTTCCAGGCGTTTTCAAGGTTTTCAAGCAGTGTAGGGCGGTTTAGGGCAAGACCTTCTTTTTCGCCGGTATGGTCAAAGCCACCAGTTTTAATTAAAACTTCTACCGCTTTTTTATTTACAGGTAGACGACCTTCCTTATCGGTTCTGGCAACTATACGCTTTATAAAATCTATAAAGGATTTGTAAGGGCCATTTTCATTACGCTCCTGAACAATTGCAGTTGCCGCACTTTCGCCCATACCTTTAATTCCTTTAAGGCCAAATACAATTCTGTTGTCGATTACATCGAATACAACATCGGAACGGTTTACATCAGGCGGGTCAACGGCAATTCCCATTCGTCTGGCTTCTTCTATATAATCAGGCATTTTATCGGTTGAAGTAATTTCGTTTGTAAGGTTGGCAGCCATAAACTCTGCCGGTTTGTGACATTTGAGCCAGCCTGTTCTGTAGGCAAGTACAGAATATGCCGCTGCGTGAGATTTGTTGAATCCATAGCCTGCAAAAGGAACCATGATTTCAAAAATGTCAGCGGCATGTTGTTCCGAAAAACCATTTTTTACGGCACCTTCTATAAACTCCTTTTTCTTGCCCATAAGAACTTCCGGCTTCTTTTTACCCATGGCGCGACGGAGCATATCAGCACCACCAAGGGAGAAGCCAGCGATAATCTGGGCTACCTTCATAACCTGTTCCTGATAAACCATAACGCCGTAGGTTTCTTTGAGCAGGTCTTCCAGACAAGGATCCGGGTATTGAATTGTCTCAGGATGCCATTTTCCTTCTATATATTTAGGAATATAATCCAATGGTCCCGGGCGGTAGAGGGCATTCAAGGCAACAAGTTCTTCTATTGTTCGCGGTTTTGCCTGCCTTAGGATTTTCTGCATACCCGGTGATTCAAACTGGAATACTGCAACCGAATCACCACGGTCAAATAAATCAAAAGTTTCTGCATCTGTTTCGCTTACGTTTTCTGTGTGGAACTCAGGTTCACCCGGTTTTCTATGCTTGTTTATGATGGTTTCTGCATAGCGGATAAGGGAAAGGGTTTTTAATCCAAGATAGTCAAACTTAACCAGACCACAAGGCTCAATAATATCCATTGTGTATTGAACGGCAACTTCACCGGTTTTGTGGTCCATAAAAACAGGAGCCCAGTTTGGAAGAGCTGTAAGGCCGACTACCATTCCCGAAGCATGAAGACCTGTATTTCGGTTAACGTTTTCAAGTTTTTTGGCAAGCTCAAAAAGTTTTTTGTACTGAGGATAGCGTTCATAATCGGTATATGGAATAAGCTGTCCGTTGTCCGGGTGTTCGGCATCTGGTGGCGTAAATGCATCTTTAAGCTTTGCTTTTGGATTATCAGGAATGCATTTCTTGAGCATGTTTACTTCGGCAAGAGGAATGCCAAGAACGCGTCCAACATCGGCAAGGGCATTTTTTGGTTTTAAGGTACCAAAAGTAACAATGTGTCCAACCTGAGGTTCTCCGTAAAGTTCTCTTGTATGCTGAATAATATCCTGACGGAAGTCGTAGTCCATATCTACGTCAAAATCGGGCATGGATACACGTTCAGGGTTTAAGAATCGTTCAAAAATCAATCCGTAACGGAAGGGGTCAATGTCGGTAATTGTCATTGCATAGGCAACAAGCGAACCGGCACCAGAACCTCGTCCAGGTCCAATAGGGATTCCGTGTTCCTTTGACCAGTTGATGAACTCCCATACAATTAAAAAGTAACCGGAGAAACCCATCTGGAAAATGATTCCAAGCTCGTATTCGCAGCGTTCACGGATTTCTGGGGTGATTTCCTTGTAACGCTTTTTTAGACCTTTTTCTACAAGATAGCGGACATAATCATTCTGGTCTAAAGCGTAATCTGCTCCATGCGTACAAAACTCATCCGGCAATTTAAAACGTGGAAGACATTCTTTTAATTCCTCGGTTTTATACTGGCGGATGGTAAGGTCAACCATATCGGCAATTTTTTTTGTATTTGCCATCATTTCCGGGTACTGAGGAAAGAGGGTAGACATTTCTGTTTCAGATTTTAAATACCAGGAAGTCAGGCCACCACCCATTGTCTGATGAGGTTCATAAAGCTTCTGCTGAAAGCCTATACAGCGCAAGGCATCCTGGGCTTCGGCATCTTCTTCGTCGGCATAGTGAATATCATTTGTAAGGACAAGAGGAATATCAAGGTCATGGGCAAGTTTTATAAGCAGCTTGGCAAGTTCCTTTTGAAGAGGAAGACCATGATCCTGAACTTCTATATAATAATGATCTGGCCCGAACAAATCTTTATATTCCTGGGCTGTTTTGTAGGCTTCTTCCGTACGTCCTGCAAGCAAAAGCTGGGGAACCTGTCCCTGAATACAGCCTGAAAGACAGATTAATCCTTCGTGATATTTTTTTATAAGCTCCCAGTCAATGCGGGGTTTTTTATAAAATCCTTCTGTATAGGCGATTGACGAAAGCCAGCTCATGTTTTCGTAACCCTTCTGATTCTGGCACAAAAGGGTAAGATGGAAATAAACGCTCTGTTTGCCTTCGCGGTTTAAAAAAGGCACTTTATTTTGTTCAAGATGGCTTCCCCATGCAACGTAAAACTCTTCGCCTACAATTGGTTTTATTCCGTTTACATGGCAGAGTTTTTCAAAGTTCAAGGCACCGAACATGTTTCCGTGGTCGGTAAGGGCAAGAGCCTTCATGTTCAGTTTTTTTGCTTTGGCAACAAGCTTGTCTATTTTAGAACAACCGTCCAAAAGTGAATAATCTGAATGTACATGCAAGTGAACAAAGTTTGATTCCGGTGTACCTTCTGGTGCCGGGTCAAAAACGTGATAATCTGCCATCTGTTATTACCTCTGATGATATTTTACTATAAAAAATGCATAAAGTCAGTAAAAGAAAGCGGGGTTATTATTTTAGTACAAAATATGCAGATTCAATTGTGTCCTATTGTATTGGTAAAAGGATTTTAGAATATGAATTAGCATAATTAAGTAATTCGTCAGCTTTTTCTTTGTTTCCAAGTTGCTTGTATGCGGATGCGTTTATTTCTAAAAGATTTTGCATGAATATCATGGAATCATTTTTCATGTTAAATTCGATTCCCCTTTCTGAGTAATCACGCATATTCTCAATTTCTTTATTGTTCTCTGCTAATAGCGAAAGATAATAAAATAATTTGGGCATGATTATTTTTTGTTCTCGGTTATCAGTATGATTTGATTCGATATATTTCAATAGAAATTGTAATAAATATTCTGCTTTTTCGTAGTTTTTAGATTTTAATTCACATATAGATAGTTCCAGAATAATTCTTATTTCTGTATTTATGTATATATTACGTACAGGAATTGTACCCTGCTTAAAAAAATCTTTTATAGTTTGGGATAATGAAATTATAAACAGTTTTTTTGCTGATTCAATATTTTCTTGTATATATAATGTATATAATCCTTTATACAAATAATAGCGTTGTTTATCAAAAATGTTTTCATTAGTTATATTCTTTTTAAATTCATTTAATCTATCGTTTATGTTAAAATTTCCATCATAAATTTTTTGTTCAATTTCTAGGGATATCAGATAACTGTTTAATTCTTCTTTTGTTGCTGGAAGAATATTGACAGGAATACCGACATTCATTCTTTCAAAAAGTGTTCTAATAATTCTTTTTTGTGGAATTTCTGCTCCAGATTCAATTCTTTGAATTGTGTCAACAGAAATATCTTCGCTTGATAAATCTTCCTGCGTTAATTTTAATTGTTTTCTATATTCTCTGATAATTTCACTGATTGTAAAATGTGTCATAATTCAAACCCGAAGTCTTTTTTTATAGATTCCAAACAATATGGTAAATCTTGACAAGTAATATCGTAAGGCATACCTGATTTCATAATATTTGAAAAATGATTAAGAATCTCTGTCGCTTCTGATTTTTTTCCAAGAGCAACAAGACAATATCCCTTATTAAATAAATTATATCGTAGATTTGCAAGATTATTGCATTTTAAGCTTATTGAAATACCTTCTTCTGCAAGTGCCAAGGCTTTTGAATAATCCTTTTGCAATCCTATCCATGAACTGAGATAAAAAAGAATTGAACCGTATAAATTTGTTTGAATGTAATTATCGATATGAGTTTCACAATATTTTTTAAGTTCTTCCAACTGAGCGATGGATTCTAGTTTTATTTTATTATCACCATGTTGAAGTTCACAAAGAAAATATTGGGTATGTATTATGCTGATGATTAGGATTAATTCTGTTTCACTAAGTAGAAGATCACTAAAATTATTAATTTTGTCGTAATTTGGAACTGTTAGGAGCAAGGCTTTCTTAAACAAGTGTAATACATCTTTCAGGTTAGAATTTGATTGTGCTGAATGAATGGCCTCTTGCATTAAATAATATTGTTCTTCAAGTTTAGTCCATGTTGGAGAGCAATCTTTATATTCTTTTAAGAGAACAGTTCTCCTTGGATCACGTGCGTCGGATAATTGACCGATTTGTGATTGTATATTGAATCTTTTTCGTTCTGAGGCAGTGATGGGAATTAATCCTACTGGAATTCCTTTACCTAGACGTGTAAAAAAAGTATTAATTTGCATTTGTGTAGGAATTGATAATCCATTCTCTATACGTGACAACTGACTTTTTGTGCAGATCCCATTGCATAGTTTATCTAGAGTAATTTTTTTCTGCTTTCTGTAATAGTGCAATAATTCTCCAATAAGAGTTATATCCATAACTTTTTCCTTGTACAAACTGATAACAAAAGATTTTTTGAAATCTTTCTAAATCTAACCTATACATAATACTGTAGCATTTCTATATTTTTTTTTCAATTTCTAAAAAGTTGCATATTCTGCGGTGGTGTTTTGAATAGTTCACATTTATTTTTGAAGAAAAACTAGGAGGTTTCTTTATGAGAAACAAAGGAAAAATTTTATTATTGTCTTTATTGGCTGGAGTATTTTTCAGCTTATCAAGTTGTTCAGTGTCATCATTAACAAATAATTTTGAGCCATTTTCAATCATGCCTGAAAAACATTTCAAATTGGCAAGTTTTCCTATATACTGATATAAAAAAAGGGAAAAATCTATGAAAAAACAATTTATTTACTTACTATCAATTTGCCTCTTCTTATTTAGTTGTAAATCTCTTGCCTCATACAAGGAGACTGGAAACTGGATCAGCAATGTTCCTCCAGCAAATGCAGAAAAAATAGAAGAGGGAAACATCATTGTTGAATTGGGGAAGGAAGAAATGTATACCGATTTTCTTCCTCCTTCTAAGGATTTATTTTTAGACATGACACTTGGCTCAGAAATAACGAGATACGAGCGGACTGGAAAAGTTTTCTTATTTGAAAAGGACCTTCCTTTTTTTGTCAGGTTCTATGCTTCTTCAACGGCTGATATCAATCATAATGCTTATACTTTAGCTTCTGCTGCAACCGTTAAAGATGAAATGACATTCTTGGAGACAACAGGCTCTGCTCCAAGACGGGCTCCATTAAAAGTTGCAACCTATACTTCATCATCTGGAGAAATATTTACAATTCAGCTATGCAAGGAAAAAGAGTATGTAGTTGAATCTGCTTCCGAGAATTACAATGCTTATGACGACAAAGTCTGGCCTACGACGGCTTTTGATGATATGTTTTATTTGAAGGAGCAGGAAATCCAGTTGCTGGATAAAAATGGTACAGTATTGGCAATGGCGGATAAAAACAGCTATGTTCTGTATGATACCTGCACCGACAAGCAGGCTGCAAAAGATGCAATAGGCTTGTTTTTTGCAGTGCGTTCCTGCTTTGAAGCACATGAACAGTATATTACTCAGGACTATGGCTGGAGTATAAAAAAAGGAAATAAAGAATGAAAAAAAATACAGGGAAAAAAATTATAATTTTAGCAATGGCTTGATAATAAGCAGCAGTTTGATTATTACATAACTAATACCAGCTGGGGCAACTACACTGACGGCGTTATGTGGAAGTACTATTATGTCATCACGATGAATAAAGATTTCCCGTCTGGCTCAAAAGTTTATATATATGCTGCCGGAACTGATTCTCCCATGTCTGGCTCTGCCGTGTTAGAAATAGAATAGAAGGAGCTCAACTAATGTACCACAAAAAGATTTATGCAGCATTATTATCTATTTCTATATTTGCACTTGTTTCTTGTGCTTCTTATGAGCGGATTCCCAAAGACGAGGCTATTCAGATAATTAAGGCTCCGTTTTTGGACAATAGTTCAGAAAATATTATTCAAGAAGGAAAAATTAATCTTATAAAATACAAAGATGAACCACAAAGTAATACCACAGATATTTACATAAGACGAAAAAATACACTTTTTTGGCCGTTTAGAGTAATTACAGCTATAAATAATTCCAAAGATAATTTACTGATAAATTATGAAAATCAGGAGAATAAAGTTATAATAACTTATGATTGCAATTATTTAAAAACTTCTGATGATGATTATAAAGCTTGTATAAATCAAATACGAATTAAAAACTTATCAAAAGAAAAATACAAGTTCAAAACCATGGGCTACTATAGACCTTTTTGTTTTCTTCCCTTTACTGGATTCATATACAATGGTTATAATTCCAAAGACTTACCCGTAGAACTTGCGACTTTTAATTTGGATAATACACAATACAAAGTTCTGATTACAAAAATAAAGATTCAATTACCTGCTTATGTTAATAAATATTATACAAAAGAAGACGTTATAGAAACGCAACTCAGTTCATTAAAAGAGTTGCTGGGATTAGATGAACAAGTTTTAGTTATTGCTGATGAAAATGGCAATATATATGCTTCATTTAATAAAAACAGTTACAAGATTTATGACAAAGCAAAAGAAAGTGCAGATGATTTTGCGTTATTAATAGGTATTTATTCTGGAATTATAGATTTATTGCTTCATAATTAAGTAACACAATAACAATATTCAAAAAAGGAACTCAACTAATGTACTACAAAAAGATTTATGCAGCATTATTATCCATTTCTATATTTGCACTTGTTTCTTGTGCTACAACTCCATTTTATGTGGCAGAACTCACGCAGATTCAAGCAGAAGAATTATTTCAAAATCAGAATGATGTGATACAAGAAGGACATATCATTAAGGTAAAAAATCGAAATGCTTTTTCGTCAGACAATTATGATATTCAGTATTGTATAAACAAAAGCTTTTATTGGCCGTTCAGAATAGTAACTGCAATCAACAACTCTACAGAACAGGTTAATATAAACTGTAATGGAAATGAATCAAGCATAAAATTAACTTACGATTATCATACTGAAAAAAATCCTGATACAGATGAGTTTACAAGGGAAAGTGATAAATATATATCATTTGTAAATCACATCAAGATAAAAAATGCACCTGATGAATATTCCTTTGAAAGTATTGGACACAGTCGGCCTCTATTTTTCTTTATGTATGATGGATTCAGTTCGAATAATTATTGTGCAGACAATTTGCCCGCTGTTCTTGCAAGTTTTACCGTAAAAGAAAAAAACTATAAAGTCTGTGCAACAAAGATGTCCATCTATTTGCCTAAGAATAAAGAGCAGCCTTTTGATAAAGATGCAGCCTATTCTGAAAAAACTTATTCATTCAGGGACTTTCTTAAGGAAAAAGAGCAAGTTTTTTTGATACTGGATAACGAAAATAATATTTTTGCTTCATTCACGCAAGATAAATATTTGATGTATGATACAGCAGAAAATTATCCTGAAGACAATTCATCAATCAGTACAACAGATTTGGCCTTCATTATTGGATTGTATTCAAGGATTTTTGAACTTGTGAAATAAATAAAATACATAAAGCATCAAGGAGCTCAACTAAGAAAAAATATTTATATGGCTAACTTTTGTGATTCCTGACGGTTTTCTCAAAAAAACACAACCATTCATAGCAAACGTATTATCTCAAAACAAATCCAACATTGAATCAAGGTAGATTACTTCGCGGACTTCAAGCTGGTGTTCTGGTTTGGTCATATAATATAGAATAAACTCAACTTTATCTTTCTGAAGCTGCGGCAATCCGCTTAATTGATTTAAAGCTTTGTTTAGACGGAAATCGGGTACAACGTATTTAAACTCAGGGCGATTAAGTTCAGACTTAAAATCATCAAAATGCGTAAGAACTTTTGTCGTTGTAGAAACCAGATAAAGATTCGGATACTGTTTTTTTAGATAATCCACAAGAACCCCGTAAATTGAAGCAATATCACACCAATCATAAAAATATTCCCGATGCTTTCTGTACAGTGGCAAGAAAACTTTATACAGTTCATAAAACTCAAATAATCCGGGAAGATGATAATGTACAGGCGTTTTCTCAGGTTCGTTCATAATTTCACGCATCTTATTCATCACAAGGTTGCCAGAAAATAAATTACAATTTTTTTTAGGATTGTTCTACACCTTCCCCCTTACCTTATCACTTCATAATTGCTATACTTAATTTATGTGTATAAAAAAAAGAACTAACTCCAAAATCAATCAAATCATAAGTATTTTATTCGGAACAATCATTTTTATGGGATTTACAGGCTGCGCTTCGGGATGTGCTTCAAAAACAGCTAAAAGCAAAGGCCCTAAACGCTTTTACAATCCTGATGATATTGTAACAGAAAATCCTGTGCCTTTTGAAAGCCGCCGCGAAAATCTGGATTTTATTTTTAATAACAAGACTCTTGGAACTACGACAATCACAATGAAACGCAGCGAATGGAATCAGCTCTGTGAAAACTACCGCTATTTTTATAGAAACGAAAACTTTGTTCATGTTGAGCTTTATGAATATAAAAAGGACGGACAATCCTGGACTATTAAAAATGCAGGACTAAGGCAACGTGGTAACTCCAGCCGTTTTTGTCCGCAGGGAATTGATAATGGCCGTAAACAGGGTCAGAGAAATGCCCAGTGGAGTTGGGATTATTACAACTATGCAGAAAGGCAAAATGATGATTACCGTCAGGCACATTTTAAAATTGATTTTGAAGAGTTTCTTGATAAATCCCAAAAATCTGATAAAGAAGAAAATACTTCCAGCGAAATGAAAATGGCCGACTGTATGAAAAGTGTTGCCCTCAAACGCATGGACCAAAGCTGCGGTCGTGAAATTTTCTGTTATGATATGTTTCATAAATACGGTATCTGGACAGTTCCTCGCGCAAGTCACACAAGGCTGATTTTCAATTTTATAGAAGATGACAATTCAATCACAGAAGTTGATTACGGCGTTTATGAAATGTTTGAAGAAATAAACAAGCAGTCTTTAAAAGCCCGTGACAGCGAAAATAACCAGGCTCCAAATGCATGGAAAAGCACAAAAGGAAATCTCTGGAAATGTGCCGAAGCAGATTTGGAATATGCTTTTCTTACTGATGCAAGCGGAAAAGGCATGGGAATTGAAAACACAAGCATTCTTTTTGATGAAAATGGAAACCGCACCGGCAAAATCTGGGAAACTTATCCAATGGATTTGAAAACTAATAAAGACAAGTTTGAACAAGCCGCTGCAGAACTAAAAGCCTTTATCGCAGAACTAAATGACCTTCCTACCCCGGCTAATTCCAATGACCGTGCCTCAATCGATAAAATCAAAGCTTTTTACGAAAAATGGTTTGATGTAGAGTTTTTTATGAAATCCGAAGCAATTACAATTCTTTTTGGTATGGATGATGATTACTGGGGAAATGGCAACAATTATTATCTTTACTTTGATACTGCAACAAAAAAATCTACAGGCAAAGTTTATTTTATTCCTTTTGATTTTGATAATACCCTGGGCTGTTCAATTCATCAGGGCGGATTAACAAACAATCCACTTAACTGGGGGCTGGATGAAGATCGTCCTCTTATGGACAAGCTGCTTATGGTTCCCGAATATCAAAAGCGCTTTAAGGAACTGCTGCTGGAAGTTTCATCAAAGGATTCATTCTGGAACTTTGAAGATTGCAAGGAACAATTCCTGTACTGGAAAAAAATGGTTGAACCTTATCTTGCAAGCCGTGATTTAGATTCACGCAACAGTGTAAAAGCCTGGAATGATTTTACCTGGTGTCCTGGTGGCTATTCACTTACCTACAAGTCAAACAATGTTTTTGATGCCACAAGAAGAAGCTTTGAAAAGTGGTTGGCAGAATAACTATATTATCTGCTTCCTTGGTTCCCTTCATTGTGTCATTGTGTAATAATTGTGTAATATTTGAAAAAATCATATACTAGGATTTATGAACACTTATAAATACGAAACACATTTACATACATATCAGGGAAGCAAGTGCGGGGTATCCAGCGGTGAAGAATATATTGAACCTTATTACAAAGCAGGGTATTCAGGCTTTTTTGTAACCGATCATTTTTTTGGTGGAAATACCAGGGCAAGCCGGGAAGATCCTTGGGAATATAGGGTAGAAATCTACTGCAGCGGTTATGAAAGAGCTCTTGCCGCAGCAAAGGATTTTAATCAAAAAAACAAGCTTACAGGAACACCAGACGAGTTCAAAGTTTTCTTTGGAATTGAACAAACTTTTAATGGCGATGACTATCTGATTTACGGTCTGGACAAGGATTATCTTCTTACTCATCCAGAAGTTGAATACATGACACATAAAGAGCTTTTTCAGCTTGCAAACTCTGTGAATGGACTTATGATTCAGGCACATCCTTTCCGTTATCGCGACTATATTGACGCTTTTCATATTCATCCAAATGAAGTTCACGGTGTAGAAGTTTACAACGGTGGAAACAGGGCAAGCGAAAACGAACTGGCACATCTGTATGCAAGTCAGTATGATTTTCCTATGACAAGTGGAAGCGACATTCATGATGTTAATTTTCTCTTAAAGGAAAAAATACGGGTTGAAGCCGGTGGTATGGCAGTGGGCGGAATGGAGTTTGATTCTCCTCTTCAAGATGTTTTCGACTATGCCCACCGCATAAAAAATAAAGAAGGAAGAATGATTGGTGCTCCCGATTTTTCTGCTAAAAAGTAAGCAAAATAATTAAAATCAGAAACTAATAATTACAAAACATTCGAAAGGATAAATCAAGATGAAAGAAAAATTTGACGTTACACCTGAATTATTAAAAAAGAGTTTTATCGAAGTTTACGGAAACAAAATCAACGGAAACTCTGGAAAGTTAGCGGATGCTCCAATCCGCATGTTTGCTTCCCCTGCCCGCATTAACATAATTGGCGAACACATTGACTATAATGGCGGTAAGGTTTTTCCGACAGCAATCGACAAATATCTTTACTGCGCAATCCGAAAACGCAATGACACAAAAATTGTCTATAATGATTTATTTTTTGACGGAAGCTACACTTTTGATATAAATGATAACTTTAAGTTTGACCCGGCAAATGACTACGCAAACTTTTTAAACGGAATTATGAGCTGTATGAAAAAACGCGGTTGTAAGTTCGACTGCGGTTTTGACTGTCTGATTGCAAGTAACGTTCCTAGTGCGGGAGGCATTTCATCTTCCTCTGCTTTGGAATGTGGTTTTGCCTGGGCTGTAAGCGAAACTTTTGGTTTTAATATTTCACGCAAGGATATCGCCCTTATGGGTCAGCAGTCTGAGCACGAGTTTATGAACGTAAACTGCGGAATTATGGACCAGTATATAATTGCTACCGGCAAAAAAGACACAGCAGAACTTCTGGATTGTGCAAAAATTGAACACGAATATGTTCCGCTTAATCTTGGCGACTACCGTTTTATTGTAATGAACACAAAGAAAAAACGCCGCCTTGCAGATTCAAAATACAATGAACGCCGGGCCCAGTGCGAAGAAGGACTTGCAATTTTGAAAAATGCCGCAATCACTCTTAAAGCTGTCGGCAAAATCACAAATACCAAGGATTTGCCGGATTTGTGTTCCCTTACTCCAGCCCAGTTTGAAGAATGTAAATCAGCAATAAAAGATGATGTAATTTTGCGCCGTGTTCGCCATTGCGTTACAGAAATGGACAGAGTTTTGCAGGCTGTAGAGGCGCTTAAAGCAAACAATTTGCAGAAATTAGGCAGGCTTTTATATACTTCCCACAATTCTTTGCGCGATGATTACGAGGTTACAGGACTTGAGCTTGATACTCTGGTTGACGTGGCTTCTAAACAGGAAGGCTGCATTGGAGCTCGTATGACGGGTGCAGGCTTTGGCGGTTGTGCAATTGCCCTTGTTCACAAAGATAAAACTGGGCAGTTCATTCAGAATGTTCAAAAAGAATATACAAAAGTTGTCGGCTACGAAGGTGGATTTTTTGCCTGTTCAAGTGGCGACGGCGTAAGAGAAATATAATAAAAAGTATTCCCTGAAATAATCGGGATAATGGAGAAAATATGAAATACTTATGTTTAAGCTTTGATGATGGTCCAAACTTTAGCGGCGACAAGACCATGAACAATATGCTGGACTTACTTGAAAAAAATAATGTTACTGCAAGCTTCTTTTTAATTGGAAATAAAATATCCCCGGAAAACCGCAAAGTAATTGAAAGGGCTCAAAAAATGGGCTGCGATATTCAAAATCACACCTGGACACACCCTGCAATGGCAGAAATGGAAGACCAGGCAATTAAAGAAGAGTTCCAGAAATGTGATGATGCAATTTTTGAAATCACAGGAGTGCGTCCTCAGTTTTTCCGCCCGCCTTATATTTCTGTAAGCGATAAAATGTTTGATAACATTCCCCTGCCTTTTATCTGCGGTCACGGCTGCCGCGATTGGGAACCAGATTTTCCAGTTGAAGAACGCCTTAAAATGATGATTAAAGGAACAAAAGACGGAACAATCTTCCTTCTCCACGTAAACGACGGCAACGACAAAACTTATAAAACTGTAGAAAAGTTCATTCCTATGATGAAAGAACAGGGCTACACCTTTGTAAATCTGCCAGATTTATTCAAACTGGAAAACGTGAATCCTAACGGCAAGAGAGAATGCTGGACATTTTTGAAATAATTTTTCAATAATTACTGTTCATTCATTCTTGCAACAATGCTTTCTACAACACTTTTGTTTCTGCTATCGCGGATACAGCCATCCTTTCGGTTGTAAAAACTGTGATCGCTTTCGGTATCCCAGATAACAGGAACAAAACCGTGGGCAACAAGTTTATTCAGAACATATTCAAGACAAGCGTGAGATTCTGTATATAATTTTCCTGTAATACGTTCTGCAGGATAACCGGCTGAAGTTTCGCCAAGAAAAACTGGGATTCCCTTTGCAGTAAAGGCTTTATCAAGGCGCGAACACTGATCTTCTATATAATCAAGCCAATTCTGACCGCCAATCTTATTTATCCAGTACATCAGATTATCAACATAATGAACAGAAACCATCAGTTTATTTTCTGCACTATCTTCTGGAACAATAAATTTGCCTGAAGTAGTTTTATCTATATTTGTAGTGTAGCCGCTTATAATAAGCACACGCCTGCTGTTGTTGCCTTCTGTAGAACGAACAGCATTTACAAAAGCCTTGTTCATATTATTGGTAAGATTAAATGCATCATCCGGGGACGGTTCACGCAAAATTCCATTGCTGTCAAACTGATTTCCTCCAAGATACTCATTAAAGCCTTCAAAAATCAATTTTTCTGAATAATTCTGGAAATAAGATGCGATTTGTGTCCATAAATTTGTAAAAATCTTTGCACAGTCATCTACATTGTATCTGCGTATAATAAATTCGTCAAAATGATGGATATTAACAACTGCATACAAGTCATCTTTAAGACAATAATCTACAATTTCGCGAACCCTGCATAAATAATCAGCATTTATAGTCCAGGTACCATCATTTTTCATCATATTTCCCCAGAAAACAGGAATGCGGACTGTGTTAAAACCACAAGCTTTTATACCGTCTACCATTTGCTGAGTAATAATCGGTGACCCCCAGCAGGTTTCGTAATCTGATGGAGTATTATTTCCTACAACAGGAATCCAGGTATAGGTAATTTTATCGCAGTCTGCAGCTTCATAAGCTTCCATTGTGTTGCCAATGTTTAATCCAAGCTTCATGTCTTTTGCAATAAAAGCAGCATCGTGAAAAGTTCCATCGCCTGTAAATTCAGTCTGATAAGGAGTAAGTTTAAGAGGTTCCTGAATATTTAGAGGAGCCAAACCTTCTTCTGTTTTTACATCAGGGGAAGATTTACAGGCAAAAAAAGAAAAACAAAGAGAAATAAAAAATAAAATAAAAGTTTGAATTGTATATGTTTTCATAATTAAAGATTAGGGCAGAAAATACTAAATTACAACATAAAAACTTAGAGCATTTTTATTCATTTTTTTTTATATTTTGCTGTTGCCTTGAAATAATAGTAAAGCATATTGAATCTTGATATTTCTGGCTTTTATGTGTTATATTTATTTACCGTATAAATATACATTAGTCATGCATAAATATACATTCCCTTTTTAAGAGGCATATATGAGCGATATTAAATTTATAGATGGCGGAGTTTGCGCACCACAAGGTTTTACAGCAAACGGAATGAGGGTTGGAATTAAAGAAAGCCGCAAAATAAATGATATGGCTTTGGTTTATTCAGAAGTTCCCTGTAATGCTGCTGGAGTTTATACTCAAAACAGAGTTCAATCAGAAAGTGTAAAAATCACTAAAAAACACCTTGCCGATGGTCGGGCTCAGGCTGCAATTGAAATAAGCGGAAACGCAAATACTTGTACAGGTGCTCAGGGGGCAGAAAATGCACTCAGAATGGCAAAGGCTGCGGCTGGTGCACTTGGAATTAAAACCGAAGATGTAATTGTTTATTCAACCGGCGTAATTGGCGCTCAGTTTGATATAACAAAAGTTGAAAAAAATATAGACACGCTCAAAGCAGGATTAAGTAAAAAAGGTCACGAAGAAGCTCGTATTGCAATAATGACTACGGATACTCATTACAAGGAGTGTGCGGTTGAGTTTGAGCTAGGCGGAAAAATCTGCCGCATGGGAACAATGTGCAAGGGTTCTGGAATGATTCACATCAACATGGGAACAATGCTCAGCTTTATCACAACCGACTGCGCAATCAGCTCCGAAATGCTTTCTAAGGCACTTCACGAATCAATTTTGGGAACCTACAACTGCGTTTCGGTTGATGGCGATACGTCTACAAACGATACACTTACCGTAATGGCTAACGGTCTGGCTGGAAATACAGAAATCACATCAGAAGGTCCGGATTACGACACATTCCTTGCTGCCTTAAACAAAATGAACACTGTTATGGCTAAAAAAATCGCTGCCGACGGTGAAGGAGCAACCCGACTTGTAGAATGTAACGTAAAGGGTGCCGCAAGCGTTGAAAGTGCACGAATCTTAGCAAAAGAAATAATCTGTTCAAGCCTTGTAAAAGCCGCTATGTTCGGAAGTGACGCAAACTTTGGCCGCTTCCTGTGTGCAATGGGCTATTCGGGAGTTGAGTTCGACCCGGACAAAACAAGCATCTGGTTTACAAGTCAGAAAAACTCAAATCGCTACTTTGAAAACTACGACGATTTTGAAGTTCACGGCGAAAACAGCGTAAAAGTTTACGAAAACGGCGTTCCATTAAACTTTGACGAAGACCTTGCAAAACAAATCATGAGCGAACAAGCCGTAGAAATCCTGGTTCAGTGCGGCGAAGGAAATGCCAGCGGAACTGCCTGGGGTTGCGATTTGACTTATGATTATGTAAAGATTAACGGAGATTATAGGACATAACAATTAACAATTTAGAATTGATAATCAGGAAATAATATGAAAGAAGAAATGCAGAATTTAACAGCCGAACAATGGTCAGAAGTTTTGGTTCAAGCCCTTCCTTACTTTAAGAATTGGGTTGGAAAGATTGTTGTTGTAAAATACGGCGGAAACGCAATGCTCAACGAAGAGCTCAAGCAGGCCGTAATGGAAGACATTGTTCTATTAAATACAATCGGAATTAAAGTTGTGCTCGTTCATGGCGGTGGTCCGGAAATCAATCACATGCTGGAGCGGGTTGGAAAAGAATCAAAGTTTGTAGACGGTCTGCGCTATACCGATGAAGAAACCATGGAAATTGTTCAGATGGTGCTTACCGGAAAACTGAATAAAGATATTGTAGGAATTCTGCTGCAAAAAGGTGGACGCGCAATCGGACTTTCTGGCGTAGATTCAGGCTTGCTCAGGGCAAAAAAGACAGAAAAAGACCTTGGATTTGTAGGTGAAGTTACCCAGGTTAATCCAGAGATTTTGACTTCCCTTTTGGATGAAGGCTTTATCCCTGTAGTTTCTACAGTTGCTCTCGGCGAACAGGGCGACACTTCCCGCTACAACATCAACGCAGATACAGCAGCCGCAAAAATTGCCGTTGCCCTCCATGCAGAAAAGTTTGTTCAGCTTACAAATGTACCGGGTGTCCTCCGCGACATAAACGATCCGACAACCCTGATTAAACGCATAGAAAAAACTGCAATCGGTTCTTTAAAAGCAACCGGTATAATCAGCTCCGGCATGATTCCAAAAATCGACTGTTGTTTGACAGCCCTGGAAGGTGGAGTTCCACGCACACATATTATCGACGGCCGCGTTCCACATTCTCTTCTTATAGAAATGTTCTCTGACCGCGGTATCGGCACAATGATTTATTAAACAAGAGGTATAAAAATGGCAAAAACAATTCCAGCAAGAAAAGACGTTCCGGCAAAAGACAAATGGGATTTATCATCAATCTATAAAAACCTTGACGAATGGGAGTCCGCCCTAAAGCAGCTTCCTGAACTTACAAAAGAAGTTGCTAAATACAAGGGCAAGCTTGGCCAGTCAAAAGAAAATCTCCTGGACGCCCTTAAAGCTCTTGAAAAAGCAAACCTCCAGATGGAATGCGTTTATCATTTTGCCTCTCTTGAACATGAAGCCGACGAAGATGATTCTGCAGCAAGCGAACGCTACGGAAAAGCAATGATGGCTTACACCAGTTTTTCTTCAGATTTAAGCTTTTTTGATTCAGAAATCCAGTCAATCGACGAAGAAAAACTCAATAAATGGATTGAAGAACCGGCATTCAAGGATTACAAAATCTTCATTCAGAAACTCCTTCATTTTAAGCAATACATTTTAAGCGAAAAAGAAGAACGCCTCCTTTCACTTCAGATTCAATCCGCCGAAACTTCACAAAATGTATTCAGCGTGCTTACAAACGTAGATATCAACAAAACCTTTGGCAGCGTAAAAGTTCAGGATTATGATCAGCAGCTTACCCAGACAACCTTTGGACTCCTTATGCACAATCACGACCGCCGCATCCGTGAGGAAGCCTACAAAAAGTTCTATGCAAAGTTTGAGGAGCATCAAAACACAATTGCCGCCACCTACTCAGGTTCTGTAAATCAGGACATCTTTACTATGAAAGCCCGCGGTTACAAATCTTCCCTGCAAAAAGCGCTTTATGGCAACAAGGTTCCGGAAGAAGTTTACTATAACCTCATAAAATGCATTCACGATAATCTTGATACCCTTCATGAATATTATGATATCCGCAAAAAAGCCCTTAAATTAGATGAACTCCGCCATTACGATGTTTATGTTCCTCTTGTAGATTCCGTAAAAATCGACACCCCTTACGAAGAAGCTGTAGAAATCTGTCGAAAAGCCCTTGAACCGCTGGGAAAAGAATACACCGACCGACTCTGCAACGGACTTTTGAACGGCTGGGCAGACCGCTACGAAAATGTGGGAAAACGCTCAGGCGCCTTCAGTTCTGGTGCTTATATCGGCTATCCTTACATCCTCTTAAATTACAACAAAGAAAATATCCGCGATATCTTCACAATGATTCATGAAGGCGGACATTCAATGCACTCCTGGTATTCAGTTCACAACAATCCTTTTATGTGCTACGACTATACAATTTTCGAAGCCGAGGTTGCCTCAACCTTCAACGAAGAACTTTTGTTTGAATACATGCTCAAAAATGCCAAAACCACAGAAATGAAAAAATACCTGCTTTCTATGCGTGCTGATGACATCGTTGCAACCCTCTACCGCCAGACCATGTTTGCAGAGTTCGAACTCAAAACCCACGAGCTTGTTGAAAACGGTCAGCCGCTTACAGTGGAAGTGCTGCGAAAAACTTACCGGGAATTGCTGGAGCTTTATTTTGGACCGCTCATGCATTTTGAAGCTAATTCAGATTTGGAAGGTCTTCGCATTCCTCATTTCTATAACGCTTTCTATGTTTATAAATACGCAACTGGAATCTCAGCCGCTCTGGCGCTTGCAAAACGCGTAACATCGGGCGGCGAAAAAGAACGTGAAGATTACTTTAAGTTCCTCAAGAGCGGTGGTTCGCGCTATCCAATTGAATCACTCAGAATTGCCGGAGTTGATATGGCAAGCGTGGAGCCGGTTCAGGCAGCCTGCGACACCTTTAAAGCAATTATCGAAGAATTAAAAAGTCTGCTGTAGCAACTTTGCTAAAGAAACTTTACTGTAGAAACTTTTTGTAAAGTTACAATCTGATTCTGCCGATAATAAATTTAGGACTTTTCTCTTCTTGAAATATCAAAAGAACGATGTTACCATATATTATTGATGTTTTAAAACAAAATACAGATGCTGAAAAGTTTCCAGGAGATTTGTATGACAAAATCAGAATTTAAGACTTTTTTGAAAGCTGTTCCAAAAGCAGAACTTCATATCCATATTGAAGCCGTAATCACCATGGCAGGAGTAAAAAAACTTTACAAGAACCGTTTTGGTAAAGAAATGTCAAAGGAAGAACAGGACGCTCTCTTTGCTTACAACGACTTAAACGGATTCATTCAGTCCTTCCTAAAAATTCAGGATATGTATACTTCCGAAAAAGACTTCAATCTGGTCTTCAAAGAACTGGAAAAATACCTTGTTAAAAACGGAATCAACTATTGTGAAGCCTTTTTTGCTCCATCCGCCTTTATCAAAAAAGGTTTCAGCTACAAAAAGATGGTCGACATTTTCCACAAACAGATTAAGCGCATCAAGGAAAAAGACGGAATAACAATCAAACTCCTTATGGACGTTTCAAGAACTTTCGGCTGCGAAAATGCAATGAAAAACTACGAAATGTTCAAATCTTATCCTTGCGAAGACATCATCGGTATTGGTCTTGGTGGCGCAGAAGCAAAAGGTCCTGCAAAAGAGTTCGCTCCTGTATTTGAACTTGCACTTAAAGAAGGATACAAAGCCGTTGCTCATGCCGGCGAAGACGTTGGCCCTGAATCAATCTGGGATTCAATCAATTATCTTCATGCACAGAGAATTGGTCACGGTGTTACAGCAATTCAGGACAAAAAACTTATGGAAGAACTCGTTAAAACTCAGCTTCCAATCGAAATCTGTATCACATCAAACACCTTTACTAAAAAAGTCGTTAAACTCGCCCGCTATCATCCGGTACGAAAATACTTTGATATGGGCATGATGGTTATAATCAACACCGACGATCCTGTATTCTTTAAAACAACACTTCTTGACGAATTCTGGATTTGTGTTAAGAGCCTTAAATTTACCATGGACGAAATCAAACAGCTTGTTAAGAACAGTTACATCGCATCCTTTATGAGCGATGAAGAAAAGAAAGCTGCCCTTAAAGCCGTTGATGCCGCCTGGAAAATTAAATAAGTGACGCTTGAACAATATTACAATAAATTTAATGAAGACCACCGCCTCACAACCCGCCATGGAAGAGTAGAATTTGAAGTTACTATGGCATTTATCCACGAATGCATAAAAAGCATTTCGGCCCAGCCGCTAAAAATCCTTGACCTTGGCGCGGGGACAGGGCGTTATTCTATTGCGCTCGCTAAGGAAGGGCACGATGTAACTGCCGTAGAACTGGTAAAACGCAATCTGGAAGTCTTACGCTCAAAACACGAAAACGTAAAAACCTGGCAGGGAGACGCCCGTTCAATTCCATTTTTGCAGGATAAAAGCTTTGATCTTACTCTTGTATTCGGACCTCTCTATCACCTTCACGGCGACGAAGAAAAACTCAAAGCGCTGGAAGAAGCAAAACGCGTTACAAAAACAGGCGGAATAATTCTTTGCGCTTATATCATGGACGATTATTCTGTAATAACCTATTGCTTTAAAGAACATCATTTTGCTCAAGTTCAGGAAAAAGGCGGCCTCACAAAAGATTTCCACACAATCAGCACGCAGGAAGACTTATACGATTACGTACGCCTTGACGATATAAACCGCCTGAACCAAAAAGCAAAGCTTGAATGTATAAAAATAATTTCTGCCGACGGACCCGCCGACTACATGCGCCGCGAACTCAACGAAATGTCCGAAGAAGAGTTTTCTGCCTTCATAGAATACCAGAAAGCAAACTGCTCCCGCCCCGAAATCTTAGGAGCAGGCAGTCATACAGTCTGTGCATGCCGGGTGTAAATAATACATCCCCACAAAATTGAATCGTTTTATCGTTTCAAATAAACCATCAGCAGCATAATGTCGCTGTTTCTAATGCCGCTTATTCGGTTTGCCTGACCAAGAGTTACCGGACGAACCTTTTCAAGTTTCATGCGGCTTTCTGCAGAAAGAGATGGAATTGAACCATAATCAAAATCAGGCGGGATATGAGTGTTCTCCATTTTATGCAGTTTTGCAACACGCTTATCCTGCTTTTCAATATAGTATTTGTATTTTGCATCAATCTTAGCTTCTTCCCAGTCTGCCTCATCATAACCAGGATTTTCGGCATCAGGTTTCTTTAATAAAAGAGCTTCAATTTCGGCAAGACGAGCATATTTTGCTTCAACAGCTTCATACTGAGCCTTTGTTTTAAGCCCTGCACGGTAAGCATATTTTGCAAGACGACGGTCAGCAGTATCATGACGGAGCTTAAGACGATATTCAGCACGGGCAGTAAACATTCGATAAGGTTCCTTTGTACCAAGCGTTACCAAATCATCAATCAAAACACCAATGTAACCTTCATCACGGCCAATAATCACTGGTTCATATTCAGGAATCTTTTCAAAAGCTTCATAACCGGCAGCTTTCTGAATACCGCAGATAAACTCATTCAATTCCTTTGTTTCACGCTCACTCATTTCTGCAAAGTGATGTAATTCTTCCTTACTCATATTTGCATGAAGATTGAATGCACCCTTTTCCATTGATGTAGGCGTACCGTTCATTGTATGAGGTAATTCACTCAGCGGACCACACAAAGAAATATGAGCACGGGCATAAAGTCCGGCATTGATTCCAGCAACAAGTCCCTGTCCTGCAGCTTCTTCATAACCACTGGTACCGTTGATTTGACCAGCATCAAAAAGTCCCGCAACTCGCTTTGTTTCGAGAGTTGGATACAGCTGGGTAGGTTCAACATAATCATATTCAACAGCATAGCCCGGACGAGACTGAACTGCATTTTCAAAACCAACCATTGTGTGCATAAAGGCATCCTGAACACATTCCGGCAAAGAAGAAGAAAGTCCGTTCAAATACATTTCATCAGTAGAAAGACCTTCCGGCTCAACAAAAATCTGATGGCGGTCTCTTTCCTTAAAGCGCATAACCTTGTCTTCAATAGAAGGACAATAGCGCGGCCCTATTCCAGAGATTTTTCCGCTGTACAAAGGTGAACGACCAATATTATCGCGGATAATTTTGTGAGTTTCTTCATTTGTATAAACTACATGGCAAGGAACCAGAGGGCGGTTCACTTCCTTATCATCAAATGAGAATGGAATAACCTCTGTATCACTAGGCTGTTCTTCCAGTTTAGAAAAATCAATCGTGCGTTTTAAAATTCTAGGCGGAGTTCCAGTTTTAAGACGGCCTGTAGTAAATCCAAGACGGTGAAGGCTTGCTGTAAGTCCATAAGCAGCAGGTTCACCAACTCGGCCACAAGGAGCATCGTATTCACCAATAAAAATGCGTCCACCAAGAAAGGTTCCCGTTGTCAAAACAACCGAGCGAACCGGGATTATTCTTCCGCGTTCAGTTACAAGTCCAGTAACCTTCTGACGCATTCCGCTTCGAGCTGCCTGGCTTGCATAATTTTCTTCTGTTATATTGCTGTCGGCATTTCCGCGGCGTTCACCAGGAATTGTGCCCTTTTCAGCCTGACTGTCTGCATTTGGTGGGAGCGGCGTCGAACTTGCAGTGGTAAGAATATCAACAACCGTGTCCATCAAAGTATATAAATTAGGTGTAGTTTCTACAGTAAGGCGTGCAGTCTGAGAATAAGCAATCTTATCAGCTTGAGAACGCGGTGCCTGAACAGCAGGTCCACGGCTTTTATTAAGTAAACGGAACTGAATCATCGTTTTATCAATGATTTTTGCCATTTCACCGCCAAGAGCATCTATTTCGCGTACAATATTTCCTTTTGCAATACCACCAATCGAAGGATTGCAGCTCATTCGGGCAATTGCATCCGGGGTCTGCGTAATCAAAAGTGTTTTAAGCCCCATCCTTGCACAGGCAAGTCCCGCCTCAATTCCGGCGTGTCCTGCCCCAACAACCGCAACATCATAATAATCATAAAAAGCCATATTCCGCATATTATACTATTCTGCACGTTTTGTTGCAAATTGGTGAGGAAATAATGAGGAAAAGGGTACAATTATCATTTATTTTCTTCAAAAAAGTGACATATTTTCTTATAATATCTGTTAAATTAATGACAGGAACAAATTGTACAATGAAAACTTTGTCGATAAATGATTTTGATACCATGTACCGTCAGTATGGACCGATGGTACTAAGACGTTGCCGTGCGCTTCTGAGAAATGAAGATAAAGCTCTCGATGCAATGCAGGATGTTTTTGTCCGGCTGATTGAAAGAAAAGAAAAGATTTCAAGAATCTGTGCAAGTTTTTTATATACGACCGCAACCAATGTTTGTCTTAATAAAATTAGTGCAGATAAAATCCGCTCGGGTCCTGATTTTGAACTTATTGCAGAAATCGTAGAAGACAGCAGAAGTTCAGCTGGAGAAGAAAAAATTGAAAGTTCAATCATTTTGGACACTATTTTTTCTGAGCGTGATTCAAAAGACAGACAGATTGCAATTTTGCACTATCTTGATGGCTACACACTGGAAGAAACCGCCGGAATGATGAAAATGTCCACTTCGGGAGTAAGAAAACGTCTTGAAAAATTAAAGGAATATGCAGGAGGAAGATATGGCAATTCCAACTAGAATTCTTGAGCAGATTAACAGTTCAGAATTAAATGCTGCCGATTATTACGCAATTTATGGCAAGCAGGAAATTGAAGATTCGCTGGCTAAGCTTAGACAATCTGATCAGGAAATTCTGAACAAATATAAACCTGAACAGATGCGGGCTAAAATTGAATCAAAGCTTAATAAAAAACCGGTTATTTTAAATGCAAACTTTATTCGTTACGCTCAGTTTGCAGCAGCAGCCGCATTTTTGTGCGCAATCATCATACCGGCAAGCATGAGGGCAAAATCAAACTCTAACCCAATTGCAGCAGAAACTATTGTTGAAAGCACTACAAAAACTAACTCAGAAACCATCCGTATCAAAGGTAATGCAAACGTAAAATCAACAGGAAACCATAATCCTAGTATTAATCTTTACAGACAGGATGGCGATAAAATCACAACCCTGAGTAACGGAGCTTTTGCAAAATCAGGTGATGTTATTCAGATTACATATAATGCCGGAAACAAAGAATACGGTGTAATTTTCAGTGTGGATGGAAACGGAAACATCACCCGACATTTCCCTGAAAACAGCTGGCAGGCAGAAGCCCTTGAACATGACTTTAGCGAAATCCCTTTGGATTTTTCTTACGAACTTGATAATGCCCCAGATTTTGAATGTTTTATAATGGTAACTTCAAAGCAGCAGTTCACTCTGGATGATTTGGAAGATAAAATCAAAAACAAAACTGATATCAATTATCTAAAAAAACTATCATATCTACCAAAAAAGACAGAAGGCATAACCTTTGTTCTTGGAAAATAAAAAAAGTTTGCAATTATATTCAGATAAAGGATGAGATACTATTATGAAGAAAATACTTTTAGCTTTAATAACTTTATTTACAACCTTCCAGTTGTTTGCAGCGGAGGAAGCAGGCAGCTCAACAGGAGTTGACAGATACGCTATTTATATTGGATGTAATGACGGTGGAAAAGAGAGAGACAAGCTTTTATATGCAAGTACAGATGCTCAGAATTTCCAGAAAATCATGTCAGAAATCGGCGGTGTTCAGGATTCAAACAGCTACATTCTGATTGACCCAACAAAAGAAAGAATTGACGATACCCTCGCAAAAATCTCTTCAAAAATTGACAGCAATAAAATGAACGCAAAACGTTCTGAATTTATCTTCTATTATTCAGGACATTCAGACGAAGAAAGCATTCTCCTTGGTGAAACAGCCTATGATTATTCAACTCTCAAACATGCAATCTCTGATGTTCCAAGTGATATTCACATTGTAATTCTGGATTCATGTTATTCAGGTAATTTTATCCGCACAAAGGGAGGACAGAAGAAAAAGCCTTTCCTTATGGACGATTCATCTGTAGTAAAAGGTCATGCATATCTTTCATCAAGTTCAGCCCGTGAATATTCTCAGGAATCAGATGATATTGAATCTTCTTACTTTACAAACGCAATGATTACAGGTCTCCGCGGTGCAGCAGATACTTCCGGCGACAGCAAAGTTACCCTGAACGAACTTTATTCTTATGCTTTCAATGATACACTTTCAAAAACCGAATCAAGCAAGGCAGGACCACAGCATCCAAACTTTAACATCACATTGGTTGGTTCCGGAGACTTAATTCTTTCGGATATTTCAAATGCTGATGCCATGCTTTCAATTTCAAAAGAAGCAAAAGGAACCTTTATTATCCGTGATTCAGACGGTAAACTGATTTCAGAAATCAACAAAACTGCCGGTCAGCCAATTCTTATGGCACTGCCAGTTGGAATGTATTCAGCAGTTTGTATCGACGAATATTCAACAAGACAGGGAACCTTCTCTCTTACAAAAAACAGCGTTTACGTACTTGACCAGAACAACCTCTTCTCAGTACAGCAGAAAGACACAACCTTGAAAGGCGGTTCTGTTTCAGCAATGGGAGAAAATGGAGAAGATTTTGACGAAAGTTACCTTGCAGAAAATACAGAAGATTCTCAGCCTCAAGAAGATTTCAAAATCGGTGATCCATTCCACCTTTTTGTAGTTCCTGGCTTACCATTATTTAGATTTACAAGAGATTGCAGTCTTCTTTCACTGGGTATGATTGGAAGTTCAGAAAGATGTATGTTCGGTGTACAGGCTTCCGGCGTAATGAACATCAACAGCGGAAAACTTATTGGTGCACAGGCAGCAGGTGTATTTAATATTGTCAACAATGACGTACTCGGTTTCCAGACAGCAGGTGTTTTTGACATCGCAAAAAATGTAGAAGGTGGACAGGCTGCTGGCGTATTCAATATCGCAAAATCTGGTTTTGGTGTACAGGCAGCCGGCGTTTTCAACATCAGCAGCGGAAACTTCAAAGGAGTACAGGCAGGTGGCGTATTCAACGTAGCCTCAGAAATTAAAGGTGTCCAGGCAGCTGGCCTATTCAACGTTGCAAAGAAAGTTGACGGTCTCCAACTTGGTGTAGTAAACGTTGCTAAAGAAAATAACGGCCTTGCAATTGGTCTTTTCAACTTTATCGGAAACGGTATGCACCACTTTGGAATTACCTGGAACTTTACAGACAATATGACCGATTTGTTCTATCAGAGCGGAACTAAAAACTTCTTTATCACAGTCGGAATCTCACATTCTGATAAACTCTTCTCTGAATGGACATCTGACATTGGACTATCTTATGTAGGAATTGGTACAGAGTTCAGAGCAAAACATGCAAGTATCGACATAGAACTTTTGACAAAATCTGTAATAAACATCCGAGACGCAATTGAAATCACAGTTTCAGATAATTCAGTAGATATTGATGTTTCAGACACTTACGAACAGAACTTTATTCCTTCCCTCAGAGTAACCGCCAACTGGTTATGGGGTAAACACTTTGAAGTTTCCGCAGGAGCTAGTACAGACCTTCATATCATAGGAGTTAACGACGCCGCCTTTGCCGCCAGCACTCACAACAAAAAAGTTTCCTGGTGGCCACCAGTTGACGACACAGAATTGTATTATTCATTCTTTGTGGGTGTAAAGTGGAAGTAAAAAGAGCCAGAAGAGGAAAATCAGGGCAGAGTCTTAACCACAACTCGCCTTCTGTCCTTCGCTAACGCTCATCGTCCTCAAACAGAAAAGGGCTGCCCAATAAAAATTGGACAGCCCTTTTCTGTTCTGCGGTCGACTAAAGGGACTCCACGCTCGGTGCGCATCTGTGTGTTGCTATTCAAAAACTATCCATATCAGCAATTACAAAGTGACTTTGCGATATGTTTTTTATGAGATTTTGTTTGCCGTAATTCTTGTAATACCTGAAGTAAATATTCATTTTGACCAGTCTCATCAAATTTTTCTAGTTTGTATTCGTCAAAATTATAAATATTTATAATATCCAGCATTATCCCGGAAATTATATAAATAACATATTCGTTTTGATGTTTTGGGTTTGCTGTAACAGACAGTTTTTTTATATTTGCATAAGCAAATTCTTGGATTTCATTAAATGAATTTCCATTTGCAAGCCATCTGTCATAAACTTCCTTTACAGCTTCCTGATTATCAGTCCAGTCTATGGATTTCTGACTCCAGCATGCATATATATTTATTTCCAAAGAATATGCATCCCATTTATGTGGCTTTAGTTCTATAGCTTCTTCCATTAGTTTTATTGTTTTTTCTGCCGCTTCCATATTATCAAACCAATGAAATTGTGGATTAGATTCAATTCCAGCCATAAGTTTTTTATACTGAATTGATTTACAACTACAGAGCAGAAGAATACTTAATATTATTAACAGAATTTTACTTTTCAATACGAACATAGCCATTTTCATCTACGATACGAGTTTCTTGTGAAATAAGGAATATTAGTTTTCTATTTATAGTACACTTTGTCACTTTATTTCCATCCCTTTTTGTGAGCAAACAGCTACTCATTTGTCAATTCTTCTACAAAATCTTCAGAATCAAAGAATCCTAATCTTTCGTAGAATTATCTCTTTCTACTCCAGATAACCGTCAAAACACCAGCCGATGATTTCTTCTGGAATAAGATTTCCATCTTTATCTTTGCTCTGAGAAGGAACTTTTACCTTTACCCAATTGCCTTGTATTCCATCAATCACATCACTTTCGCCTGTTTCCAAGATATAGACTTTTGTACCCTCTAGAACAGTGATGATTGGCGCACCAGTTTTAGGCGATTGTCGGATGCGTAAATTTGTTTTAACTAATGAAGATGATAAAGTTCTAAAATATTCGAGAATATCATTTAGAACCTTTTCATACGCAATTTGAAAATCAATCACATATTGAGGAAGTGAAAGCCTTTTATTTTGCATATCCAGATAAAATTGGAATTGAGTTCGTTCATCTTTCCAACAATAAGTAGTTATCATTTCACCAACACGATCAAAATCACTACCAGCATCAATGTCTTTTAATATTACATAATCTTGTAGTTCATTAAACATTGCATCATATTTTTCATCTTTAGTACAACTTCTAGGATCTTCAATTTCAAATGAATATACAAATCCATTAAAAAATATTTCTACTAAATAATATCCTATCGGGCATGCTCTTAAATGTGGAGCATAATTAAAGAATTGTATTTCATAAAAAAAATTATCTTCTTCATAATAGTCATGATCAAGTGCATAAGACGAATATGGAATCTCATGATTATCTTTTATTGTTTCTCTAAACCAAATTTGTTCATGTTCATCTGCATATTCTCCTTCTTTAAAAAAGTAATCAAAAGAATATTTTTTGAATTGCACTATATACTGATTCTCAGCAGACGCTTTCTCGTAAAGGGAAACAACTTTTCTATTAAATGGACTATAAACCGAATTCTCAAGGAATACTAGATTAGGATTTTTATCTTTTAAAACAGAATAATCAAACTCTTTTGCTCTAAGCATAAAAGAAAACAGAAAATAAATAACCATTAACAGGATTTTTTTTAATTTTTTCATATCATCCTTTTCCATTCAATCCCAAACTTTTAAAGAGCAAGAAAAATAACAGGCAGATTCTGTTAAAATACTAACCTATTTTTCCAACTAATTCATCAGCCTTCATTACAATATTATCTTCTGTTGCGCCATGTTCCAGCAAAAAGGCTTTTCCCCTAAAGCCCCAATCCACACCAATTACATCAAGGCCGGCATTTATACCAGTCTGCAAGTCTACGTCAGAATCTCCAATAAAAACTGCCTTCTGCCCTTGGCTTTTACCGTCAATTCCAGCCCTTTTTAAGATTTCATAAACCCCATCAGGAGCCGGTTTTGGAGGAAGTCCCGGGCGACTGCCGCTTACAATGTCAAAACAATCAGGAAAATATTTAGCAACCAAATCGAGAGCTGCCTCTTCCACCTTGTTAGTATTAACGGCAATCTTAACTCCAGACTTGCGCAAGGATTTTACAGCCTCCACAATTCCATCATAAGGCCGTGTTTTTATAGCAGAATGTTCCTCGTAATAGGCAATATATTCTTTAAGGATTTCATCAAACTTTGGATTATTACGTCCATTTGGAATAGCGCGCTCAATCAGCTTTGGAATCCCGTTTCCAACCATAAAGCGCACCTGGTCAACCGTGTGCAGCGGCATTGAATACCGCTCCAAAATAACATTCAGCGAATCCGCCAAATCATCTATAGTATTAAGGATTGTCCCATCCATATCAAAAATTGCGAGAGCATATTTAGGTGTATTTTTCATGAAAGGAATTATAAAAAAACTGCGGTTTTGTTGCAACCGCACACATAGTGTCGATTATCAACTTCTACCACAGTTTTTGATTTTCAATTCGATATCTTTTATTCGTAATTATCTCTTATACGGACTGTCGAACTCTTTTTCTGCCTTAGCAACTGCTGCTTCCAGAGTCATTCCCGCAAAGTTCTGGGCTCCAAGATTACGTCCAGATTTTTTGTCATCAACAAAGGCACCGACAACAATACCAGGAATTGCGCTTTCGGGAGCATTAGGAGCATGACTTCCGCCCAAGTCTGTTCTGCACCAGCCCGGGTCAGTAAGGTTTATCATTACATCAGTTCCCTGAACCGTGCTTCCCAAATCAATTGTGATTTTATCAAGAGCAGCCTTACTTGCAGAATAACCTGCCTGCTGAGGTTCCAGTGCAATTCCACTCGTAGTATTCAGAATACGACCAAAGCCGTTTGCAATCATCTTTGGCATAAAATGATAGCAAATCATAGCCGGCGCAATAGTATTGATTTTAAAGCTCTCTGTATAATCACTAACCGGAGTCTTAAAATATTCGTTTCTGTAAGCAATCTGAAGTCCTGCATTATTCAGAACGATTTCAACATTCACACCAAAAGAGTCGATTTCTTTAAGCATTTTTTCAACAGCATCCAAATCAGAAAGTTCTGCACTAACCTGCTTTACCTGCACGCCCCTTGCTTCAAGTGTTTTTGCCAGCTCCGTAGTATGACTTTTATCACGACTATGAAGAATTAAATTAGCTCCCTGCTCAGCCATAAACTCAGCCGAAAGCTTTCCTATTCCTCTACTAGCCCCAGTTATAAAACACCATTTCCCTTTTACATTTACCATAGTTATTCCCCACACAAAAAAATTATAAATTATGCATTGTTAAACCATTAATTTATAAATATTTTCAACATCCTTCTGCTCAAGCTTTACAAAGCCATAAACATGACCGTCGCCACCGTTTCCGTAGCAGGCAGTATGAGCAAGCTTTTCAATATCAGCAGGATTTGCGCCAAGCTCAGCAAAGTTCTTTGGCATTCCAATAGAAATCAAAAAGTTCTGTAAAGCCTTAATTCCTGCTTTTGCCGTATTTTCAGGATGTTCAAAATCCATTTCGCAACCCCAGACACGTACTGCAGCCTGAGCAAAACGCATAACATTATGATTTAAGTTGTAAGTAAATACAGCAGGCATAACTACTGCAAGCCCCGCACCATGAGCGCAATCATACAAGGCAGAAAGCTCGTGTTCAATACAGTGACTTGACCAGTCCTGACTTCGTCCAACACCGGCACAATTGTTATGAGCAAGCATACCAGCCCACATAATATTTGCCCTTGCCTGATAATCATTTGGATCTGCTATAACCTTAGGACCTTCGTTTTTCATTGTCAAAAGCAGTGCTTCAATCACACGGTCTGTAACTTCTACATCAGTCGAGTTTGTAAGATAACGTTCGTAAAGATGAGCCATAATATCTGTAATTCCACATGCAGTCTGATAAGCCGGCAAAGTCTGTGTAAGTTCAGGATTCAAAATAGAAAACTTTGGACGTAAAGCTTCACCGCTTGCACCGCGTTTAAACATGCCTTCTTCTTTTGTGATTACACTGTCAGGGCTTCCTTCACTACCGGCAGCAGCAATTGTCAAAACAGTAGCAACCGGCAAGGCATTTGTAACAGGTTTTCCTTCATAAAAATCCCAGAAATCACCGTCATAAATTGTTCCAGCCGCAATAGCTTTGGCAGAATCAATTACAGAACCGCCACCAACAGCAAGAATAAAATCAACCTTTTCATTACGGCACAATTCTATTCCTTCATAAACAAGACCGCTTCTAGGATTTGGTTTTACACCGCCCAGCTTTATAAAATCAATTTTAGCCTCTTTAAGAGATAATTCTACACGCTCCAAAAGCCCAGACCTTACAACCGAACCGCCACCAAAATGAATCAGAACCTTGCTTCCACCAAATCTTTTTACCAGCTCTCCAGCCTTAGCTTCCATCCCCTTTCCAAAAGCAAAATATGTAGGTGAATAAAATGTAAAATTATCCATAAAAAAAACTCCTTTGGTTTCTGATTTATGCAACGGTTTACAGTTATAATTTTCCAGTTTCCTGTCTGCTTATAAAAATTATAAGAACATTATCGCCAAAAGCAAAGTAAATAATTCTAATAAAATAGTAGAAATATACACATTCTGAGAAAGACCTTGTAATAAATACGGAGCTTGTAACAAATGTGGGGCTTGAAATAAATGCTGGGTTTTGTAATAGATACGGAGATAGAAAAAGTTTTTCTTAATTTCTTCATAGGGGATATTTCTTAGAATTTTCTAATTTTTCTTACTTACGAAAGTATTGATTTTTATTTTCCATTCTTTTATATTCGATTGCAGTAAAAAAACCTTTTTTTCTTAACTTTAGAATTTTTCAGTTTTCACGAAAAAAAAAATTTAACAAAAACGAGTCTCAAAAATGAACAAGAAATCAACTCTTGTATGCTTTTTATGCATTATGGTGTCTGCTGGTGTTCTTGCTGAACCAGATAATGGTAAATTTCTTCCATCTGCAGAACTTTTGCTTCCTAACCATGTTTTTATTGAAGCAGGCGGAGGTCTTAATTTCCCGGTAAACTTTTTTAATCAGGGAACTGTTGCCATGACCAGTTATGGCGGTGATATTTTAGCGGGTGCCGGTTACAACTTTTCAGGCTGGCTGAACAGTATTACTTACACACGTGATATGTGGGGACAGGGCAAAGGCTCCTATGCTTTGATGCAGAATTTCCACAATCATATTGTTGAATTCCGCTTGCGAAAAATCCTTTCTAAACAGCATATCAACTGGTTTCCCAAAAAATTAGAAATGATTCCCGGCTTAGGTCTTGGTGTAAATTTTATCACGACAGATTATTATCCTTCTTTGCGTGCAAAAGAAGATGGAAGAATGAACAGTGTTAATCTTTTTGATAAGGGTGCAAACTGTTTTTTTTATAGAGCCAGTCTTGAGTTTGCTTTGAATGGAATTACAGATATGTTTATTCCATTTATCGGCATAGATTATAACGCTTTTTATGACACGAGTATTGGTGGTGGATTTGCAGGTTTTCCGCGACTTTATCTAGGTGTCCGAAGCTATCCGTTTGGAATCATCAATGACATTAAGCGTGTAAAGCAGGAACATGACGAAATGCTGCTTTATGAACAGCAGCAGCATGAAAAAGAACTGCAGGAACTCTACGAAAAAGAACTTCGTGAAAAAGAAGAGCATGAACGTGAACTTTATGAACTTATGATTGCAAGCTGGCCGGAACCTTCTGCAAAAATCACAGCTGATAAGGAGTCTAATTTTACTCCGGATGGAGACGGTATTAATGACACCGCCATTTTTAATCTAAGCACCGAATATCTGGAGGAAGACCCGTTATATTGGAAGGTTTCTATTTTTGATAAGAAAAATTCTGCAATAAAGCATTTTGAAGGAAAAGGAAAGCTCCCTGAACATGTTGAATGGGATGGTCAGTCTGATAATGGCGAAACTGTTTTTTCTCTTAATGAATATTTTGCAAAACTTTCTGTAATTCCTTCTGAACATGATCAGCAGAGAACCGGTTATAATGAGCTAACTTCTGAAGATAAAATTAAAACAGGAGTTCTTTTTGAAATAATAATTCCAGACAAGCAGTGGAAAATCATCGTAAATACAATTCATTTTGACCCTGACCGTGCAACCTTTGAGAGAATTTCCGAAGAACAAAAACTCGAAAATAAAGAAACCCTTGAAAGCATTACCCGACAAATTCTTGAACATAATGAAGTTGAGGTTCTTGTTGAAGGATATGCAAATAATGTTTCAAATACAGAACGCGAAAATCGTGAAGAACTTATTCCGCTTTCAAATCTTCGCGCTAAAACGATTATGAATATTCTTGTTGAAAATGGTCTTGACAGGGACATGCTTTCTTATGACGGAAATGGAGGTTCAAATCCAATTGCTAGATGGGAAGACCGGGAAAACTGGTGGAAGAACCGCCGCGTTGAATTTATTGTCACACGAAAATCTTTACTTGAGAGTTAATAAGAAGCACTTTTTCTGCTACTGACTCGACCGCTAATACGGAATTTAAAGGAGTATATTTTATGAAGTTAAAAATTTTTAATATTGCATTTGTACTTTCAGCTGCTCTTTGTCTGACAGGCTGTTCAAATCTTTTTGAAAATATTATAAACGAAGATTTATCATTTAAAAAGGGAGATGATTCGCTTACTTCAAATCCAGAATCAGAAGAAAGAGCAAATATTTCCAGCGGTTTGGTTGTATTGAAAAATACAGAAAAAACTGTAAATCAGATTATATACAAGCCGGAACAGACAACTTATTTTGTAGGAAAAGTTCCTGCCGCTTATTCAGATTATAAGGTAAATTATTCTAATGGAACAAAAGTCAGCCTTTATGGAAAAAATGATCCAATTGAACTTAGATGTTTTCCAAATGACAGCAATGCCTCTGTAAAATGGGAACTTACCCAGACCTGGGAATACCTTCCAAAAGAAAAGGTTGTTACTTCAAAAGATTCTGCCGGTAATGAAGTTACTTACCGGGGAATAGAATCGCAATCAGCTTCAAAACTCAAAACTCCCCGTCCAGTTTATTTCAAAAAGGAAACTAAGGCTGGAAGTTCCATTATTTTTGCTGAGCTGCCTTATGGAGTTACAGTTGCAACCTGTACCGTTCTTGCTGATGATGCTCAGTATCAGACTGTATATACAATCATCCTTACAAAAGAATATATTACAACTGTTGCCAATTCAAATACTCCCGATGATGATGCAAATAATGTTACGAACCATGGTGTCGTTGTAATCAAGGCAAGTGACCCCGGCAGAAACGCAATCAACTACAGCAGTACAATCTACGAATATGAAGTTGGTGATTCAACGGGTAAGAATACTGCGCTTGATCTTACAGGCCGTGATGACCCGGTAATTTTCAAATGCTTTACTCTTGATGATAATGCGGAATTAACCTGGAAAGCCATTCAAACAAAAGAATACATTCCTGAATGGGACTCAAACAAGGGTGGCGTTATTTCACAAGAGCTTAAAGAACTTGATTCACCGGTAACTTTTGATTTTGTCAAGGCAGATGAAAGTCATGAGGGGCAGGCTCCTTTCATGCAGTTTATTTCTGATAAAAGCAACGAGCTTAAATCTAATCTTCCTTATGGTGTTACAGAAGTTTACGCAACAATTACCGCCTACAATACTGATGAAAATGGCGAACTTATTCCAAATGTCGGCCAGTACAAAATAACCCTAACAAAACGATATATCATAACAACTGCAACAAACACTCATTCAAAGGAAGATAATACAGGACTTGCAGTTTACACAAACGGAAAATCCGGAAACCTGATTGATTACAAACCGACTGTACTCAAATATTCTGTTGAAAATCTTTCAGGCGCAAACGATCCGGTAACAATAGAATTCCGCCCGGAAGAACCTGATTTTACAGAAGTAATCTGGACAGCAGAACAAACTCATTCATATAATCCTGAAATTCACGAAGTTTCAAACGGAAAAGTAACTTACACTTATCAGAATGGCGGCAAATTCACAGAACTGAAAGAAGCCGTAAATCTCTTGGAAAGTGACGGCACAAAAGCCAGAAGCCAGCTTTCTATTGAAAAAAAAGATGATGCCATAATCTGTCAGGGCAATCTTCCTTATGGAATAACCGTCATAACAGTTACGGACAAATCTTTAGGTGACGCAGATTCCGCAACAAGCTATACAATTATTTTGAGTAAAAAACAGGTTTCTACAAACGTAAATATCATCAGTTCATCTGGAGAAGAAATGAGTACAGTTACTGACAGAGGTCTTGTCGTATTAAGTGCTCAGGATGAAAATTTAAATAAAATAAGTTTCAATCCAAATCAGACTGAATATGAATTAAAAAATATTCAGGCAACTGATAATGACATGAAATTCCTCTGTTACCTTGCAGACACAGATGCAGAAATTGAATGGAAAGTGCTGCAGACAAAAACATTCAGCCCAATAAAATCAGTTTATGAAAAAACAATTTACGATTCATTCATGGAAAGAACCCAGACTGTCAGATACGAATATATCAGCGGTCAGCTTGAAAGCCTCTGCGAAAATCAGCTTGATTTCAGGCAAAATCCAGATTCAGAAGGAAACGAAATTATTGCAGAAATTCCTTATGGAATCACAGAAGTAATTGCAACTATTTCTTCTAAAAATGAAAAAACAAGCATATACAAAATTTCTTTGCGCCGTGATATTTGTGCGGAATCTGTAAGCGAAAGTGATTTTATTAAAAATCTTGAGGATGGAATCGAAGAAGGAAATTATTCCAAGCTTAAAGATTTGAATATTGAAATTAAAGATAATGAAGATGATTCCACTTTGGATGTAAAACTGGAACCGGAATTTTCCCCGGAGCATACTACTTATACAGTAAAGGTTGATGAAGATTCTGATAATATTTCTATTGAAGCTATTGCTGCTGCAGATAATGCCCAAATCTCTGCTCCAACAGTAATTACAAAATACGGTGAAGTTCCTCCTCTTGATGACATGAAAATCAATCTGGTTGGTGGAAAAACACGAATCACTTTTACAGTTACCGACGAAACACAAATCAGCAGAACCTATACAATTTATGTAGAAAAACCTGAAGATGGTGATACAACGCTAAAGTATCTTGAATACACTCCGGATACAGGCTTTGAAAATGGTGTAGAAGGATTTACGCTTGATACAAGCTTTAAGGGCGCACTTGATACAGAAGCAGAAAAGGCTGCAGCAAAATATAAAATGACACTCAGTGCAGACAGCAGAAAATCAGTTTCAGCAGTTACATTTAAGGCACTTCCTGACAGAAAACGAACCTCTCTAAGTTTTGGAATTTCTGATTCAGCCTCATCCCTGCCGACTGAATGGAGCAGTGAATATTCGCAAGGTCTTGTCGGAAGCAAAACAGTTACGCTTGGAGATGATGAATTAAATTACATCAATAAAGTTTTATGGATAAAAACTGTAAGCGATGCATACTATCATCTTACGGCTGATAAAAAATCTTATGAAAGCGAAAAACGTCAGGACACAACTTATCATAAGATTCTTTTAACAAAAGCAGGAAACTTAAATCAGGAGCTTACGGCACTTGTTGCACTTGTAACTTATGAAGATGGAACTTCTGAAAAGCTCCTGGATTTTACCTCACCATCAAAAGTCGCATTTAAAACAGAAGACAAAACTCTAAATGTTTCCACCTATGCAGACAAAATAGACTTCTACTTCAGACCTCTTGATAAAGATGCCAAAGTAACCTACAGCGCAATAAACACTATATATGATGGTGATACAGAAAACACAAACACAAGCTTCACCGGATATTCAAAAGAAGCAGCATCCCCTGCCTCCAGTTCTGTATTGAAGAAAATATCTGGAAACTGTGAATTCTTAAACGACAGCTCAAATGAATATTACAAGCTTACAGTCGGTCAAATAGAAGAAGGTCTTTCTTCAACAAAAGATTTACCACGCGGTACAACAGCCGTAACAATTTGCGGCAGAACTTATACCTTTGTAAAACCAGACTTAAAGGACGTAAACTATAAGCTCGGCGACTTAACAGGAAAAGGCGACCGCAAGTGGGAATACTATATCTATCTTAAAAACTCAGAAGATTCTCTGGAAATGAATCTTTCAACAGCCCAGCAGAATCAAGTAATTTCCATCAACAGCTGCGAACACACCGCCGGCATAAATGAAAAACCAATCAATGATGCTGACAAAGGAAATCCAGCTGCATCAATAATTCATGCAAGTGACAATGGCGGAAAACTTACAGACTGGACTGTTACTGTAACTGATATTCCGGTAGGAACAACAGCATTAGAATTAAATATCCGCAATCAGAAGAACTCAGCAAATTGCACTTATTATATTATCCGTGCAGGCAATACCGAAACCCGCTTAAAGAGCCTTTCTTTTGCAGGAACAACTCCATCAGCCTTTAAAACAGACTGGAACAATAAAACCGAAAATAAAGGCGGAATGAAAGAAGATTCATATACATACATTCACGCCAAAACTCTTAATGTTGATGCCGGAATCCAGACACTTAAAGTTGAACCTGTAAATCCAGATGCCTATATTACAATCACGAGACGACATTCTGCTGTAAGTGGAATTACAGCTGTAAATGACGAAAATGCAGCCTGGTCAGAGCCAGATACAAAGATTGTAAGTGGAAGGGCTTCTCAAAATAAAGGCATTCTGGAATATGCATATACATTCACCGATGAAAATGCAGATGATAATGCCGGCTCAATTCTGTATACAATCAGCCTTGCTCCAAGTGAAGAAGAAGCTGTAACTCACACTTATTATCTGCTCGTACATGTTCAGGCAGATAAAACCGCACAGTTAAATGCCCTTAAAATTATTCAGAAAGGTGATGAAAACAGCGAGGACAGAATAATTCTTTCCAATTCATTTGAAGCTGCAAGCTATAACTATCCAGAATTGTACGCAAGCCTTAATTACACAGGAAGCATTATCATCACTCCTGTAAAATATCCTAAAGCAAAAATTACAGGAATCAGCCTGAAGTTAGCTGGAGAAGACCTTGAAAATCTTGAAAACTATATAGAAGAAAATGGAGTTATTACAATTCCATACGCAGAATACATCAATCAGCTTGGAAAGACTTATTCTGTAAGCTATACAATTCAGGCTCAGGATACAAGTGTAAGTCCAGTTATTTATACAGCCGAAATTCACATTCCTGAATATACAGTTATTACAGAAAGCGAAAGCAAACTGATAACCGAAGAAAAGAGTTTTACAATTCCTGATGGAATTACAGGCGGACTTGGTTATAGATTCGGCTCAGTAATTTCAGACAATTCAATACCGGTAAAAGATTATTTTGGCGGAATTGATATTATCGGCTCTTCTGATGGCGAAACCTGGTACGAAAGCAGCTTTGGTGGAAGCGGTATGCAGTTTGCCTTGAATATTGATGGAAAAGATTATTGGGCAAAGCTTAATCAGGAAGGAAAACTTGAAAAGCTTTATACATACGATGGCAAGAAATTACCAGAAGAAGCAGCAATCCCAGAAGGCATAAACTTTGAAGTTACTCCAAAATTCGTTTCAGAAAATGATGATAACTATCTTGAACTTAAACTTTCTGTAGAAAATGCAAATAATAATGAAATCAAGCTTGCTGCTGCAATTGATACACTCATTGGCACTCTGGAAGAATCAACCGATGCTTCAAACGACAGCGTAACCGTAAAAGAAACAAACAACGGTTTTACAATGGAAGGAAATGATTTTACCTTCTCGGTTATCTTGAAAAATGCCTACAGCGTTGATGATGTGGACAGCTTATGGTACGGCCCATATCAGGGTGGAGATTATCTTATGAAAGTTTTTGAAAACAATTTGAGTGGCCTCAATAAAGATGAAGACAGTGCCGCAAGCTTCTATTGGAATCTTGGAAGCAGAGAATCAGCTGCAAAAACAATCCGAATCACGATGAAAGCCAAGCCATCAGCATTAAAAAATTAGTAATTGTTGCTAATTTGACTTTTTATCGTTATATTATAGCTATGAGTGATTTATTTAATCAGACACAAAACACACCATCCAGCGGAATTGCTGAAGACACCTCATTTGAACTTCCGCCAGAAAAACGTGTTGTTTTCTATAATGATGATTACACGACAATGGATTTTGTAGTAGATGTTCTTGTTTCGATATTCAACAAATCACATGACGAAGCCGAATTAATTATGCAGACAGTACACCAGAAAGGCTCCGCTGTTGTAGGAATCTATACATACGACATTGCAGTTTCAAGAACAAACCTTACAAAAGCCATTGCCAAAAAGAATGGTTTTCCATTGAGGGTAGAAATTGAGTAAACAAAACGACCAGCCAAAAGGTATCGTTCGCCAGATGAAAGTAAGCCCTATGCTTACAAAAATACTTGCAGACTCTTTAAACGAGGCAAAAAAATCTCACCATCAGTTTTTTACGCCTGAGCATGTACTTGCTGTTGCCTTGGCAGATGATTTTGTATGCCATATTCTTGCAGAAAGCGGAAGTAACTGCTACCAGTTAAAAGAAGCACTTACAGACCATCTTGCAAATAAAATCCCTGTAATCTGTCAGGAAGCAAATCCAGATTTTATATCAGGACCGCTGGAATCCGCAGGTTTTCAGGCTGTTATGAACAGAGCTGTTTTCCACTGCATTACAAGCGAATCAGAAGTTATTGATATTACAGATGTTCTTGTAAGCATGTTCGAAGAAAACCGCAATTATTGTTCCTATTATCTTAAAAACAGCGGAGTTGAACACTATAAACTTTTAGAAACCATCAGTCGGGTAAAGGGTGTTCACGGGGCAGGAGCGGCTCAAAAAACAGCCACAAATGCCGGCAAAAAACCACAGAATCCTCAATTCCCGGAAGGACTAACCTCAAATAACGAAGGTGGTTTAGACCGCTTTGCCGTAAATCTTACAGAAATGGCAAAAAAAGGCAAGTTTGATACTTTAATTGGTCGTGAAGAAGAACTTGAACGTACAATTCAGATTCTCTGCCGCCGTACAAAAAATAATCCTCTCCATGTAGGAGATGCCGGCGTTGGAAAAACAGCCATAACCTACGGACTTGCTCAAAGAATCGTAGAAAACAAGGTTCCAAAGGCCCTTAAAGATTTTACAATTTACAGTCTGGACCTAGGACTTTTGCTTGCAGGTTCAAAGTTCCGCGGTGATTTTGAAGAGCGACTTCATTCAATCATAGAAGAATTACAACAAAAGAAAAAATCCATACTCTTTATAGATGAAATCCACATGATAATGGGCGCCGGAACCAACGGCAACAGTTCTATGGATGCCGCAAATCTTTTAAAACCAGCCCTTGCAGACGGAAGCATAAGAATCATCGGTTCTACAACCTTTGAAGAATACACAGCTCATTTTGAAAAAGACCGTGCACTTGCAAGACGTTTCCAGAAGGTTGATATAAACGAACCTACCAGAGACGAAACAGTAAAGATTCTAAAAGGCTTGCAGCAGAAATACGAAAATTATCATCATGTAAAATATGCGCCTTCTGCAATTGAGTCTGCCGTTGATTTGTCAATTCAGTATCTTCCGGACCGCAGACTTCCAGATAAAGCAATTGATATTATTGATGAAGCAGGAGCCTTCCTTTACATAACAAAAACCGGTGGCTTTAACGGAAACGCTAAAGAACTGGTTGAATCAGAAAAAGCTTTCCAGGTTTCTTCTGCAATCATCCGCAAGGTTACTGCAAAAATAGCAAAGCTTCCTATTGATGTTGTTGCCGGTGACGAAAAAGAACAGCTACAGTTCATAGAAGATAATATGCGTGCTGATATTTTTGGTCAGGAAAAAGCAATTATTACTTTGGGTAAAGCGGTAAAACGTGCACGCGCCGGTTTCCGCAATCCAGACAAACCAGAAGCCTGCTATCTTTTTGTAGGTCCAACCGGTTGTGGAAAAACTGAACTTGCAAGAACCCTTTCACAAATCCTGCATGAACCTCTTCTCCGCTATGATATGAGTGAATATCAGGAAAAGCATTCTGTAAGTCGTCTTGTTGGTTCACCACCAGGATATGTAGGTTTTGAAGAAGGCGGACAGCTTACAAAAGATGTAAGAAAAAATCCAAACTCAATTGTTCTTTTTGATGAAATAGAAAAAGCACACGAAGATATTTACAACATTCTTCTTCAGGTAATGGATTATGGTATTCTTACTGATAATCAGGGACGTAAAGCCGATTTTAGAAACTGCATAATAATTATGACAAGTAATGCAGGTGCCCGCGACATGGAAAAACCGGGAATTGGCTTTGGTTCTACAATTGCTGATTGTGATGAAGCTACCTTAAATGAAGCCGTAAACCGAGAGTTCCCTCCTGAGTTCAGAAACAGACTTGATGCTGTAATTCCATTCAATCACCTGAGCCGCGAAGTTGTTCAGAAAGTATGCCGCAAGGAAATTAAAAAGCTTGCAGACCGAATGAAGGCAAAAAAAGTTGTGCTCACAGTTACAGACCATTGCGTAGACTATCTTACAGACCAGGGATATTCAAAAGAGTTCGGAGCCAGAAATATGGCCCGTACAATCGAAAGTAAACTTGCGGATGCCCTTGTTGATGAAGTTCTCTTTGGAAAATTGGAAAAAGGTGGTTCTGTCACGGCAGATTATAAAAAAGAAAAAATAGTTTTTGAGTATGGAAAAGCCTAAAAAACGTGCCGGTCATTTTTTTCCTGTTCTTATAACTCTTTTTGCAATACTGGCTATTCTTTCTCTGGCTATTTTTTATTATCTTCTGACTGCACACACAAAAAAGGCGGCTGATAAAAACCTTTTAAGCGAAAACCGTAATTACCACATCATCGTAACCGGAAATTACGAAAATGAACTTTTTCTTTCAAAGGTTTATGATGGCGCTAATAATGTATGTTCCTTTTATAATGCCGTTGCTGAGTTGTACGTACCACGTTCGCAGGCTGAAGATATTTCTTCCCAATCACTTTTTGACTATGCATCTTTTGTAAATGCTGACTGCGTAATTGCTTATATAGATTCTTCCTACGACAATATTTCGACTCCAACCCGCTACGACGGAACCCCAATACCAATTGTTACGACGGGTCAGTATAATCCCAATCTTCCGCAAATCAGTTTTATAGGAAACAGCTACTGGGAGCTTGGTAAAAAGCTTGGTGATGAAGCAGTCGCCTTATTAGAGAAAAAAGGAAGGGCCATAATCATCAGCGAAGATACAATGAGCAATATAAATTACAGCTCTCTTATGAACAGTATTCAGGATGTTCTGCGTGAATATGAAGAAATTGTTTATTCCGTAAAAGAAAATATCACACCCGAAGACTTAAAACTTGATGCAGCTGACGAAAAGCTTGTCTTAGTTTGCATTACCGAAGAAAATACTATCAGGGTTGTACAAACACTAATCGAACTTCACCAGGAAAATAATAAAAATATAAGAATCATCGGTTTTGGTACAAACGAAACCTGCCAGCTTTATCTTGAAAAAAATATCATAAATGAACTTATAGCTCTCGATCCTGAAAAAATCGGGGAAGCTGCAATTCGCGAGTTTTTTGAATACAAAGAAAAAGGTTATGCAAACAGCTACATTGCTGCCGACGTAAAAATTACAAGGAGCAGCAAATGAACAAAAGTTTAAGAGGACGCATTATGTTATGCGTTTTTACCTTCCTTATTGCAATGTCTGTTATTCTTCTTGTTACGATGAAGTTGACCTTTTCTTCTGTAGAAATACTTGGCGATTCCTATAATTCAAATACAGAATTAAACTATTTTTCTCAAACTCTGGCGCAAACCGAAAAGGCTCTCGAAACCTATTTGAATTATCATACTTTTGAAAGCATAGACAATTTTTATTCCAACCGCGCAAAGGTAGAAGAGTTTATGCAGAATATGCAGAAGCTGCCGTCTACAAATGAAGTTATTCAAAAAGAATACATTGTTTATCAGCTGGCTCTTTCCTTTGTGACCTACAGTTCAAAGGCGGTAGCTGCCAGACGAGCCAACAACAGCGAAGAAATTGCCTATTATTACAAAAAAACTTCGGACAACTACAATATTCTTCTTGCTCAACTTTTGGAATTGAATAAGCTCCTCCTTCAGGAAAATGCGGAAAAATACGAAAATAATCACGATAATATCGTTTACACCACAAAAGTCGGATTTTTCTTTTTCTTTGTTTTTGCTTTCCTTGCGCTTGTAATTCTTTATCTTTCAATTACAACAATCATTCAGCCACTCAAAAAGATTTCGGCAGTTGCACACAGGGTTTCAAAGCGTGATTTTGATGTTCCACTTTTTAATATTAGCACAAATGATGAAATAGGAAGTATCTGTACGGCCTTTGACCGAATGATTATCAGTATCCGTGAATACATCGATACAATCTGGGAAAAAGCTCACACCGAAGCAGAATTAAAGGAAAAAGAAATAGAAATGCAGGCTCTTTATACGGATGCTCAGCTGCGTGCCTTGCAAAATCAGATTAATCCTCATTTTCTCTTTAATACGCTCAATACGGGTGCACAGCTGGCAATGATGGAAAATGCAGACAAAACCTGTTATTTTCTGGAGCAGGTTGCAGACTTTTTCCGTTATAATATTCAGCAGGAAAAAAAGACTGCCACAATTGATGAAGAACTCGGACTCGTTGATAACTTTGTTTATATCATGAAAGTCAGGTTTGGAAACCGCCTTGACTTTGAAAAAGAGATTCCTGTTCAGACTTTTAAGGAAGAAATCCCTGTAATGACCTTGCAGCCTCTTGTAGAAAACTGCATAAAGCACGGACTTAAAAACAAAAAGGTAAAAGTAATTTTGAGCATTCAAACCGAAGAAAAATATATTGTAATCAGCATTTCGGACAACGGCAGCGGTATTCCTGATCAGATTAAAGAAAATGTATTCCTTGCTGTAGAAAATGAAACAACAAAATTGCCAGAGCAGATTCTAAATCAGAATAATGTTCTTGAAGACCAGCGCCAGCACACGGGCACAGGACTCATAAATGTGTTTCTGCGCTTAAAACTTTATTTTCATCGTAACGATATTTTTGATATAACCTCGGGCGAAAACGGGGAAGGCACTAAGTTTATAATAAGGATTCCAAAGCATGTATAATATTTTAATTACCGATGATGAGCAGATAGCAGTAGATTCTCTTTCTTTTATTATAAACAAAAACTTTGAAGGCCAGATTAAAATCACTACGGCGCTTTCGGGAACAGAAGCCTTAGAAATTGTTTCAAAAGAAAATATCGACATAATCTTTATGGATATAAATATGCCGGGCCTGAACGGGCTGGAAACTGTAAGCTGCATAAAAAAATTAAAGCCCGATACCGTAACCATAATTTTGAGTGCTTTTGACCGCTTTCAATATGCACAGGAAGCAATGAATCTTGGGGTATTTAAATATATTACAAAGCCGGTAAACAGAAATATTCTTATTCAGACAATCCGCAGTGCAATGGATTTTATTGATTCAAAGCGAGGAAAGCAAAATGAAGATTTAGAGTTCCATAAAAAACTGGATTTTGTGTCTCCAATGATTGAAAGCGATTTTATTTTTGCCTGCATTTACAATAACGAATCAGATTTTAATCTGGAATCTTATCTGGAATATTTCAGCATAGACAGTTATTCCTATATGTTCTGCTGCATGGAGTTTCCTAATATAAATGCGGATAACAAGCATAAAACTTATCTGCAAATCAGAGACATACTGAATAAAGAACATCGTTGCCTTGTCAGTTCCTTTATGATGAACAGAATTGTTTTTCTTTATTCAAATCTCGACAGGCTTTCGGAAGAAGCAGCTATCAATGATTTAAAATCTATTTATTCAACGCTTTGTTTTAACATAAGTTCGGGAATAAGGGCAGGGATCAGTAAATTGCATTCAGACTGGGTTATGCTCAAACCTTCTTACAACGAAGCCCTCTCCTGTCTCAATAAAACAGAAGCTTCCGGCGGAATTATTTTTGCGGGTTCTATTCAAAATCAGGAAGAAAATACCTCTGATGATTTGAATGAAATAAAAAAGAAGCTTTACAGTCGCTTGAAGCAGGGCGATTCTAACGGTCTTTCTGCATTTTTTGAGTTGTACAGCAAGCAGATTGAGCAGCAGGAAAAAGATTTGAATAAAATCAAAAATGCTTTCTTTGAGCTTATCGTTACAGCCCGTAATCTTACCGTAGAAATTGCCAGTAACTTTTTGTCAGATTCTTTTGATAATGTTTTTTCTTCTCTGAGTGCCGAGAATGATTTTCAGATGCTAAAAGTCTTTGTTCAAAAAACTTTGATGGAATATTTGAGCGTAATTATAAACACACGGGAACACAGCGAAAATCCAATTATCAAAAAAGCCTGCGAATATATCGATAAAAATCTTTCTCAGGATATTTCCCTTGACCAGGTTGCCTCCCACGTAAATGTAAGCACTTTTTATTTGAGCAAACTTTTTAAGGAAGAAAAAAACATTACCTTCGTCAATTTCCTTACCGACAAAAGGCTTGATAAATCTCGTACCTTGCTAAAGCAGTCGAATCTTTCTATAAAAGAAATAACCTCGGAATGTGGCTGGAACGACCAGAATTACTTTAGCCGCATTTTTAAAAATAAATATGGCCTCACCCCGTCAGAATACAGGAGCGAAATATGAAAAAAAGTTCAGTTGTTCTTTTAATCCTTTCTGTTATTGCCTTTTCTTCCTGCTCAAAAAAAACTTCTCAGAGAGTACGCACAGATAAGAAAAATGAAACAGTTGCTTCTAATAAAAAGACTATTGGTTTTTCGATAGACACTCTTGCAATAGAACGCTGGCAGCGGGATCTGGATGTTTTTATGAATAAGGCCAAGGAAATGAATGCCGATGTTATCGTTCAGAATGCAGGTAATGATGTTGAAGAACAGAACCGCCAGCTCATGTATCTTGTAGACAGAAATGTTGATGTTATTGTAGTACTGCCAAAGGATGCGGATGCAATGTCTGAATCAATTCAGAAAATTAAAAACAAAAATATACCGGTAATTTCTTATGACAGACTCGTCCTTAATGCAGATATAGACCTTTACCTTACAATAAACAGTGAAAAAGTCGGTGAACTTATGGCAAAAGGCTTGCGAAGTGCATCTCACGGTCCAAGCTGGTTCTGTATTCTGGGTTCTGAAGAAGATTACAATATGACCTTAATCCAGCGAGGAATTAACAAGGTAATTTACGGTTCACCAATTCATATCACTCACACTTTTTATACAAGCGGCTGGAATTATGATTTAGCATATCAGGAAATGATTAGATTGATTACAAATAATCAGATTCCAGATGCCATTGTCTGTGGAAATGATGCCGTTGCACAGAGTGTAATTTCTGCGCTGAATCTCTACTACAAGGATGTTCACATTCCAATTTGTGGACAGGATGCTGATATTGTTGCCTGCCAGTACATTGTAGAAGGAAAGCAGGATTTTACAATATACAAGCCAATTACAAAGCTTGCTGAATTAGCTGCGGAATATGCGGTAAATCTTGCTAACGGGAAAAAGATAGAAGATTTTGTAACAGATTTAGCATACATAAACAACGGCTTTGATAACATTCCTGTTGTCTGGTTGGAGCCTCAGATTGTGAATAAATCTAATATTGATGAAGTCATTATAAAATCGGGATTCCACACAAGTGGCGAAGTTTATAGATAATTCATAATTTGAATTAAAAATGTAGAATGAAGAATTCTGATAGTGAATGATGAATTAGCAGAAATTTTATGACAAAAAAATACTAATCCACAAACAAAAAAAATGCTAAAAATCTTTCTTTTTTACTAAAAACGCCAATAATCTTTAGAATATTGTTAATCACAGCTCCTGTTTAAATAATATAATTTTCTTAGAAATTGGGTTTTTCCCAAAAACTAAAAAAAATAGGAGTTACAAAATGAAAAAACTTTTAGCAGTTGTTTGTGTTGCTTTAGCATTAGTTTCTACAACTTTTGCAGCAAAAAAAGGCAAGAGTGTAAAAGTTGGTGTTTCAATGCCAACTAAAGATTTGCAGAGATGGAATCAGGATGGAGCTAACATGAAGGCTCAGCTCGAAAAAGCTGGATATCAGGTAGACCTTCAGTATGCCGCAAACGATATCAACACTCAGATTTCACAGATTGAAAACATGATTACTGGAAAATGCAAGGTTCTCGTAATTGCATCTATTGATGGATCTGCACTTTCTAACGTTCTTGCAACAGCAAAGAAAAAGAAGATTCAGGTTATTGCTTATGACCGTCTTATCATGGACACAGATGCTGTTACTTACTATGCAACATTCGATAACTACAAAGTAGGAACTCTCCAGGGTGACTATCTTGTTGATAAACTCGGACTTAAATCACGCTCAGCTTCTGACCCTGTTTACATGGAATTCTTCACAGGTGACCCAGGTGACAACAACATCAACTTCTTCTTTGGTGGAGCTATGGACGTTCTTACTCCTTACATCGACAAGGGTGTAATCGTATGTCCTTCTGGACAGACAGCAAAAGCACAGGCTGCTACATTGAACTGGTCTACAGAAGAAGCTCAGAAGAGAATGGAAAACCTTATCACTTCTAACGGATATGGTCCAAAAGGAAAGAAACTTGACGCAGTTTACTGTTCAAATGACTCAACAGCTAACGGTGTAACAAACGCTCTTCTTTCTGCTGGATACACAGCTGACAACTTCCCTATCATCACTGGACAGGACTGTGATATCGTATCTGTAAAGAACATGCTTAAAGGTTTGCAGGCTATGTCTGTATTCAAAGATACACGTACACTTGCTTCAAAGGTAGCTGAAATGGTTGATGCTATCCTTTCTGGAAAAGGTGCTCCTGTAAATGATACAGAAACATACAACAACAACGTAAAGGTTGTTCCTTCATACCTTTGCGAACCAGTATTCGGCGATGTAAACAACTACAAGAAACTTCTCGTTGACACTGGATATTACAAAGAATCTGAACTTAAATAGTTCTAATATTTAAGAAGTCGGAATGCGGAATGAGGTAAAACCAACTTCTACATTCCGATTTTTTTTTACAAGAAATTAAATAAAAACTTAGGATTCATAATTCATAGTTAAAAAGAGAGATTCTAATGGCTAAGACATTATTGGAAATGAAAAATATCATCAAAGAGTTTCCCGGAGTAAAGGCGCTGAACAATGTAAACCTTTCAGTAGAAGAAGGTGAAATACACGCCATTGTTGGTGAAAACGGTGCTGGAAAATCCACTTTGATGAATGTTCTAAGCGGTATTTATCCTTATGGAACTTACGACGGCGACATTGTATATGACGGTGAGATTTGTAAATTCCAGACAATAAAAGACAGTGAAGCAAAAGGCATTGTTATAATTCATCAGGAATTAGCTCTTGTTCCGCTTCTTACAATTGGTGAAAACATGTTCCTTGGTAACGAAAGAGGAACTAAGGCAAAAATTAACTGGTCTGAAACTTTTGATAAGGCAGATGAACTTTTGGCTATGGTTGGTCTTAAGGATTCATCTAAAACTTTAATCAAGGATATTGGTGTTGGTAAACAGCAGCTTGTAGAAATTGCAAAAGCTCTCGGCAAGAATGTAAGACTTCTTATTCTTGATGAACCGACAGCCTCCTTGAACGATACTGAAGCAAAACATCTTCTTGATTTGCTTCTTGAATTTAAAAAGAAGGGAATGACTTCTATCATCATTTCCCACAAACTAAACGAAGTTTCCTATGTTGCAGACAGAATTACTGTTATTCGCGACGGACAGTCAATCACTTCGCTTGATAAAACTAAAGATAATTTCTCTGAAGATACAATTATTTCGGCAATGGTAGGACGAAGCCTTACCGACCGATTCCCTAAACGCGAACCTCATGTAGGCGAAGTTTGTTTTGAAGTAAAAGACTGGTGCGTAGATCATCCTGTATTTGACGGAATTAAGGTTTGCGACCACATCAACTTTAATCTCAGACGCGGTGAAGTTTTAGGCATTTCTGGTCTTATGGGTGCCGGACGTACAGAGCTTGCAATGAGTATCTTTGGTCATTCCTACGGAGCAAATATTCGGGGACATATATATAAAAACGGAAAAGAAGTTTCTTTCCCTAACGTAAAATCTGCCATCAAAGCAGGGCTCGCTTATGTAACAGAAGACCGTAAGGGTAACGGACTTATTCTTACGGAATCGATTTGTAAAAATACAACAGCAGCAAAACCTGAGAAGATTTCAAATCACTATATTCTTGACTTTGATAAAGAACGTAAATATTCCGAAGAAATGGCAAAGGAAATGCATACAAAATGTGCATCTGTAATGGAAGATGTAGGAAATCTTTCTGGTGGAAACATGCAGAAGGTACTTTTAGGAAAATGGCTTTTTGCAGAACCAGAAATCCTTATTCTTGATGAGCCTACACGCGGTATTGACGTTGGTGCTAAGTACGAAATCTACTGTATCATCAATAAAATGGTTGCAGAAGGAAAATCAGTAATTATGATTTCTTCTGAAATGCCTGAGATTCTTGGTATGTGCGACCGTATCTACGTTATGAACGAAGGTAAGATGATTGCAGAGATGAGCGGAAAAGATGCTACTCAGGAAAAAATCATGACTGAAATTATCAACGCCGGCAAGACTGTCGAATTATAAGGAGATAAAATAATTATGGAAAAGAAAACTTCAAATGTTTCTAATACTTTAAAATCAGTTTTGAAAAGCAACACAATGCTTTTTGTACTTGTCGGAGTAATGATTCTGTTTGAAATCTTAATCAGAATCACAGGACATGGTTCCTTATTTGCTCCTGCAAACGTTACTAACATCATAAGACAGAATGCTTACGTTGCAATCCTCGCAACAGGTATGCTTTTGTGTATTCTTACTGGTGGTAATATCGATTTGTCTGTTGGTTCTGTAGTTGCCCTTGTTGGTGCACTTGCAGGTGTATTCATTGTAAACTGGGGCTGGCCAATTTCTCTTGCAGTTCTTGCTTGTCTTATTCTTGGTACAGCAATTGGTGCTTTCCACGGTTTCTTTATTGCTTACATCCACATTCCGCCTTTTATCACTACCCTTGCCGGTATGCTTTTGTGGCGTGGTGTTGCAACAATCGTTCTTGACGGTCGTCCAATTGCTCCTTTCCCAGACAAATATCTTAAACTTTTTGAAAGCTTTGCACCAAATCCAAGCGATGCAACAATGGAAAAGTTTGGTGAAATTGAACTTTTTGATGAATGGGTTGATAAGTACACTTTGATGATTACTCTTATCGTTACTCTTATTGCAATCCTTGCTTACATAATTCTTGAAATTGTAAGCCGCCAGAAGAAGATTAAGAAAAACTACACAGTTCAGTCAAAGGGTTCTTTTATTGCTAAGCTCGTAGTGCTTTCAATCGTAATCTTTGTTATTGGTCAGTTCCTTGCCAGAGACCGCGGTATTCCTGTTGTTTTGATTCTTCTTGGTGTAATAATTGCAGCATATTCTTACTTTACACAGAATACAGTTCCAGGACGTTACCTGTACGCAATTGGTGGAAACGAAAAAGCAGCCAGACTTTCTGGTGTAAATACAAACAACGTTATGTTCTTTGCATACACAAACATGGGCTTTATTGCCGCAGTTGCAGCACTTGTTACAATTGCCCGAATGAACTCTGCACAGCCAACCGCTGGACAGAACTACGAAATGGATGCCATCGCGTCCTGCTTTATTGGTGGCGCATCTGCATACGGTGGAACAGGAACTGTTTCTGGTGCTGTAGTTGGTGCTATCTTTATGGGTGTTTTGAACAACGGTATGTCAATTCTTGGTGTAGATATGAACTGGCAGAGAGCTGTAAAAGGTTCGGTTCTTCTTGCAGCCGTAATCTTCGACGTTGTTTCTAAGAGAAAGAAGTCAAAAAAGTAAAAATAATTTAAAAATAAAAAAGAAAAAGTTCCTTTAACAAATGACGGTTTTTTCATAGAACTGTTGCCTCCAGAACTAAGAAAATAGCAGGACTTTTTAGCCGATGTATTCCTACCAAATAACATCGGCTTTTTTATTTTAAAGGGATTTGCTATAATAAAACTAATGAATAAAAATCAATATTATCAGGAAATATATAATCGATTCGGGTGTGTTACCAGAGCACGTAACTGTTTTTTGTATACTAAAAAAGGAATCCGGCTAACGGATTTGTATCAAGAAAACGGACGGGCAATTCTTGGTTGGGATGGAAAATCTGCTTTTACTTTTATAAAAAATACAATTAACCGTGGACAAACAGGAAGCTTTATTTGTCAGGATAAATCTCGTGCGGAAAAAGCTGTATCTGAACTTTTTAAGTCTGACCGAAAAGTAATGTATTTTTATGATCAGAAGGACGCTCTGCTGGCAGGAACATTTTTTTCTGCAGAAAGCACAAGCTTTTATAAACCCTGGCTAAAAGAAAGTCCTGATTTTTCGCAGGTTGATTCAATTATTTTTGCTCCTCCTCTTCCCTGGACAGATTCCATCTTTATTCTTGCTGTTAAGTCTGACTGTATCAATCAGCTTTCTTCAGAGAAAAAACTTTTTGCAGAACAATTTATAAATAAAAGCGTAAAGCTTCCTTTTGCAATGGAATGCGGAATTACCCGAGCTCTTTACAATCTGATTGCTGAACTTCCATTACGAGAAGAAAAAAACTGGTTTTTGTATGATACTGTCCTAACAAAATATTGGACACGAAAAGGACCTTATCTTTATCCAAAAATTGAACAGAAGGATTACGATGCATTTATTCTTCATTGTCTTGATTGCGAGCTTACAATTAGTCCAGACTACAATACTCCTTCGATAGTTCCTTTTGGTGCAGACAGAGGCGTATTTACAAAACTTAAGAATAATCCATTTGAGCCGAAAATATAGAATATGACAGAATTAGATGAATATTGGGAAAGATTTTTAAAGGATTCTGGACGCGATTCGGATGAACGCTGTGCCGGCGATTTGAACTTTGAAGCAAAAGGTTTTGTCGGAGACGAACTTGTTTCACTTGTTGTAAGTGGTAAAAAAACAGCTTTTTTCTCCAGTTATGCAACCTTTGCTATCGACGGAGAGCCACTTCCTGTTTCTGGTGAACTTTATATTGTTGTAGACAGGGCCAATAATCCTCGTTGTGTAATTGAGCTTCAATCTGTAGAAGTTATTCCTTTTAATGAAATTACCTGGGAAATGGCAAAACAAGAGGGTGAAGACGAAAATATGACTGACTGGCGCAATAAAGAGCAGGAATATCTTGAAGAAGAAGGGGCAGTTCTTGGTTTTTCCTTTACGCCAGATATAAAACTTGTTTTTCAGACTTTCAGAGTAGTTTACAAATAATAAAGTTGGAGAAATTACATGAAAAAATTACTAAGTTTCACAGCAATTTTTATTTTGTCTCAGTTTTTGTTATTTGCACAGAATGATTCACAAAAAATATTAAATTGGGAAGTTGCTATTTCAACTGGGATTCCGGTTCATAATTCAAAACCAGAAGCAACAAAATCAGAAATACTTGTAAGTCCTTCCTTTAAAAGAATTATCTTTGGCGCTAATGCTGATGTCGTTTTTAATATTACAGAACCATTAAAATTATTCGCTGGAACCGATACTTTCTGCGAATTTATCTGGGAACAATCAAATCACTATAACAGTCTGGATTATTCTTTTTATACGGGAATTAAAGTTTTCCCTAATCTGGCAGGATTAAATTTTTCAGTTGCCTATGTTTTAGGTTCAAAAGCAAACTTTTATAAAACAGAAGAAGTTTCAAACACAAGTGAAAACACAGCCTGGGGAAATGGATTCAGAATTGCAGCTGAATACGATTTCTTTTATGGAGAAGAAGCAAAAATCTATCCTATAGTCGGTGGTTATTATAGATTTATGCCACGTGGCAATTATGAATATGATCACATTTTAGCTGCCTACGTTGGACTTCGCTTCTAATTCATAACTCCTAATAAAAAAAGGCACTTCAAAAAGATGAAGTGCCTACCTCCTAATTTCTAAACTCGTCGAACAAACAAGTAATAAACAAGTTATCTTGCATATTCAACAATTCTAGTTTCCCTAATCATTGTAAGTCGTATTCTTCCAGGATAACGCAAATCTGTTTCAATCTGCTTAGCAATGTTACGAGCCAAATCTTTTACATCGCTATCTGGAATCTTTTCGTTATTAACAAGAATACGAAGCTCACGTCCTGCCTGAATAGCATAAGCTTTTTCAACTCCAGGGAATGCTTCCGCAATCGCTTCAAGGTTTTCAAGACGTTTTACATAATTGTCTACGGTTTCGCGTCTTGCACCTGGTCTAGCGGCAGAAATTGCATCCGCTATCTGAACAATGATTCCTTCAATAGTTTCTGTTGGAACATCATTATGGTGAGCAGCAATTGCATTAACAACTCTTGCATCTTCACCCATCTTGCGGGCCATTTCTGCGCCAACTTCTGCGTGGTTCTGATCACTGTCAGATTCTGCACCCTTTCCAATATCATGAAGAAGAGCAGCGCGCTTAGCAAGTTCACGGTCAACACCCATTTCGGCGGCAATCATGGAAGCTACCATTGCAACTTCCTTTGAATGTGTCAAAACATTCTGACCATAACTTGTTCTAAAATACAATCTTCCAAGAGCACGAATTCCGTCAGTATTCATATTGTGAATACCAAGGTCGAATAATACTCTTTCACCTTCTTCGTAAATCTTGTTCTGAATTTCATGGGTAACTTTCTGAACAATTTCTTCAATACGAGCCGGATGAATACGACCATCTGAAATAAGACGTTCCAGAGATTCTTTTGCAATTTCCTTGCGTACTGGATCAAAACAAGAAATAACAACAGCTTCCGGTGTATCATCAATAATAATATCAACGCCAGTTAATGTTTCCAAAGTACGGATATTTCGACCTTCACGACCGATAATTCGTCCCTTCATTTCATCACTTGGTAATGAAACAGTGGTTACTGTAATGTCACTTGTAGTTTCTGGAGCAATTCTTTGAATAGTGGTAATAAGAATATCTTTGGCCTTTTTTTCGGCAGTTAACTGAGCTTCCTGTTCAATTTTATTAATTAAACTTTGTGCATCATGTCTGGCTTCATTCTCAAGATTCTTGATAATTAAATCTTTTGCTTCCTGAGCGGAAAGACCGGAAATTCTTTCTAATTCCTGTCTGTAAAGTTCTTCCTGTTTAGAAAGAGCTTCTTCCTTTTTGGCCACAGCAGCCTGCTTTTCGGCAAGTTGCTTTTCATTCTTTTCAAATTCAGCTGCACGCTGATCCAACAATTCTTCTTTTTTACTTACTCTAGCTTCATAACGTTGAACTTCCGTTCTTCGCTCTCGGTTCTCCCTTTCCTGCTGATTTCGTTCACGAATGAGCTCATCTTTTGCATTTAACAGAATTTCTTTTTTCTGTGCTTCAGCTTCACGTATTGCATCCTGTTTTACACGTTCTGCCTTTTGCTCTGAAGCAGATAATTGAAATCTGGCATAAAGCCATCGAATAATCCATCCAAGAACAATTCCAACAACAGGGAGAATTACAAACCATACCCATTGAGGCATATAATTCACTCCTATTTTACAATTAGAATAGTTCAATTAATATTTTACCATAATAATTAGTTCAGGTCAAAGTTTTTTTTTCTATTATAATGATATTTTTGATTCAGTCTTGGCACAGTCCTTCCCACAACTCGCCTTACGCGGCTTGCCTACGGCCGGTCTTTCTCCGTCAGACTGCTTCGCACCGCTCCACGCTCGGAGCGCCTCCCTTCAATTACCTAAATAACAAATTTTTATAATTTTTTTCTCATAAAATGGTCCGAAATCTTCATTTTTTTTCTAATAAATAGGTGAGAGAAAAAAGCAGCTGAACATTTATTCTTTACACAATATTGCTACCTGCTGCTTCCACAGTTTGCTCTGCAAACTGTAAACATGTACTAAAGGGGAAAATATGAAAAATATATCTGAAACGAAAGCTCAGCTTACTCCAGAACAAAAATGGGAGCAGGCAACTCTTGCTGATAACTTTATTTTTTACAAAGTCATGAGAAATCATCCTGATGCCTGCCAGCACTTAATCGAAATGCTATTAAACGTAAAGATTGAAAAAATGGAAATGCACAACGAAGAAGTAATAGATATCGATCATGATTCAAAAGGTATCAGATTGGACGTCTACATCAAGGATACAAACAAGATGTATGACATTGAATTACAGACTACCGACACAAAGGAACTTCCCGAGCGTTGCAGGTTCTATCAAAGCGTTATGGATTTGGATTCACTCAACAAAGGAGATTTTTATAAGGATTTAAAAGATTCTTACATTATCTTCATCTGTCTTGAAGATATTTTTCATAAAGGATTACCAGTTTACACATTTGAAAACATCTGTCACGAAGACCTTGAAACAAAACTAAATGACCGTACGCAAAAATGCTTTTTTATTGCAGATTTATGTGCTAGAATGATTGAAAATGAGGAAGTAAGGAACTTCTTTGAGTTCCTTATCTCAAACAAAGCAAGCAGTAAATACACAAAAGACTTAAAGGAATATGTCAGCGATGCCAAACACAACTCACAATGGAGGGTCCAGTATATGACATTGGAAAGATTTCAGGCTTACGCCTTTGAAAACGGCAGAATTAAAGGTGAAGAAGAAAAAGCTATTGAAGATGCAAAGAACTTTCTAAAAGAAAAAATCTCTCCAGAAATAATTGCAAGATGTACAGGACTTAAACTTGAAGAAGTACTTGAATTGGAAAAAGAAGTTTTGGCAGTATAACATAAAAAAAACATCGGATCCACCAAAGAATCCGATGCTTATAAATGTTCTCTAATTATCTATATTGAAGATATAAACCAAGTACATTTAATTACTATTTCTTTCAGCACCTGATCATTTTACATAGTAGATACCTTGTCAAGCACTTCTCACCATACATCATAAACTTTTGTATCCTTAAATCAATTTTATCATATAATTCGAGTAAATCAATTCAAAAATACACCATTCACATTTTCTGTAACCTGTTGCCCATTCAAGCCCTTTTATTATAAAATAGGTGCGTTATGAAAAAAATTACGATAATACTTTCAATAGCAATAATAACAATGATTTCGGCAGTTTTTACAGGCTGCAGAACAACAAAAGAGATTCCAGAAGGATTAACAAAGGCTCAGCTGATTCAGAGAGGCCAGGATGCATTCAGTTCTGGTGATTATAAAACAGCAGAAGCATACTATAAAAATGTTATCCAGAATTACGGTGATGATACAGAATCTTACATCGAAGTAAAATATGAATTAGGTCATCTTTACCTTAAAACAAAGGATTACGATAAGGCTCAGGAAGCTTTTGAGGAAATTCTTGAACTTTATTCCTATGCTTCAGCAGGTGATTTGCCAGCTTCATACAAAAAACTGGCAGAAATCGGAATGTCAAAAATTCCTGAGAATAAAAAATCTAAAAATGAGGCTAGTCATTCGGAAGAAGAATAGACTGAACCGTAACATCCTTTTCCTTTGCTAAGAAGGTTACAAATTCTTTTGAATACTTTTTTGTTCCGCGTGGAGTCGGATGAGGTTGAGCATCACCAATCAAAATAACAAGTTTTTGAACGTCCGCTCTCCACGAATAAAATTCTACAGAAGCATACATGGCTTCATAAACCGCTTCCGGAATATCGCCGCCTTCCTTTCCGTAAATCCTTATAGAACTAAGATTTTTTGAAAAACTCTTAAGGTCGGTTGTAAAATTAAACATTCTGACTGGCAGCCCTTTGTACGAAAAATTATCCCCGTAATCCCTGTAAAAAAGCAAGCCAAATCTTGTTTCAGGGCAATCAGCAAAGGATTCAAGTAAAGCAGGAAGCAAATCCTTTTTGAGGGTTTCCAAATCATTTTTCATACTGCCTGTTGCATCAATTGCAAAAACAACATCCAGCTTCTGTTTGTCTTTTACCGAATCAAGAATCTTTTTTATATCATCAACAATAGTTTCAGGACCTTTTGAATAAATGATTTCATCAGACAGTTCTTTAAATGTTTCACTTGCAATAGGATTATAATCATCAGTGAGGACAATTGGCTCAGGTTCTGGTTCTGGCTCTTCTTCCACAGGAGGGTCAGGCGGATCCTTTTTTACAGGCTTAGGATGAGGCTTTCTTCTTGTTTCCAGATTAAACATAAAAGGGCTATCCATATAATCCCCGGAATAATCTGCATAAGGCTTTTCAAAGCTTCGGATATTTATAAATGTTCCCTTGCCAATTTCAACAGTACCATTTCGTGACCAGGGATACCCGTAAACCAATTGAGCCGGAATATAAATATGAAAAGCATCACCAAAGAAATCTGTTTTTTCTACCGTTGAATCAACAAGACTGTATTTTGCATAATTAGAAACCAAAGGTTTGCCGTCAAGATAACGGATTTCGTCCCCATTAATAGGATTATATTCTTCTGCACGATAGGCGTAACTGTCAGCCTTTCCAAGGGGGTCTTTTGTAGTTTCTGTCAAAAGAATGGATTCTACGCCCGGCAGCTTTTTTACATAAAGATGATAACCTGCCCCGGAAAACTCCCCGTCCTTTTCAGGAATAAGGCGAATATCTTTTGCCGTGATTCGCATTGCATTTTGCTTTTCCGTGTAAATAATTTTCTGCCCATCCGAGTTCTGAGCCCAGAGAAATCCCTTTAATCCAAAAAATAAAACTAAAACAAAGAGTTCTGTATGCTTTTTCATACCCCAATTATCGTCAATAACCGCAGCATGGATTAGAAATAATACAAAGCTTCTCCATAATTGAAAGCCTTTGTTTTTTGCTGTAAAATCGTTGATACGATGAATGAGAATATCATTAAAAACGGTTCCCCCTTGCCCTTAGGAGCTAGTCTCTGCAAGGACGGCGTTAATTTTTCCATATACAGTAAAGATGCTACAAAAGTCGTTCTTTACCTTTTTGAAAAAGAAAATTCAAAAACTTACTATAAATCTTATGAATTAAATCCTGAAGAAAATAAAACCGGCGATATCTGGCATATTTTTGTTCCAGAACTTAAAGCAGGAAGTTTATACCTTTATAAAGTTGACGGCCCCTATAATCCGCCAAAAGGCTTGCGTTTTAATTTTCATAAATATCTTTTTGACCCTTATGCAAAAGCTTTTACGCAAGGTTCGGTTTTTCGTTCCTACAACAAGCAGCATAAAAACGGATTTTCCTCAAATAACGGCGGAGAACTCAAGGATTTATCAGATTTTCCAAAATGCGTTGTAGTTGATGATGATTTTGATTGGGAAGGTGACAAGCCACTTAATTACCCGCTTGAAGAAACTATTATTTACGAAACCCATTTAAAAGGCTTCACTGCCTCCCCTACTTCGGGCGTTAAAAAAGAGATTGCAGGAACTTACAAGGCTTTCCCTGAAAAAGTTGAGCACCTTAAAAAGCTTGGTATTACCTCCGTAGAACTGCTGCCGGTTTTTGAGTTTGATGAAAATGAAAATCCTAACTCAAATCCGCGTACAGGAAATGCTCTCATAAATTACTGGGGCTACAGTACAATCGGTTTTTTTGCACCAAAAACAACTTATTCGGCAGATAAGAAACCAGGAGCCTCAGTAAACGAGTTCAAGCAGATGGTAAAGGAACTCCACAAAGCCGGAATAGAAGTCATTCTTGATGTAGTTTACAATCACACAGCAGAAGGCAATGAACACGGCTATACCTTTGAGTTCCGCGGTTTGCAAAATGACGTTTATTATTCCCTTCCACAAAATGATGCCCAATATTACATGAATTACAGCGGCTGCGGAAACTCGGTAAACTGCAATCATCCTGTAACTCACAATTTTATTTTGGACAGCCTGCGTTACTGGGTTTTACAGATGCATGTCGACGGCTTCCGTTTTGATTTAGCTTCAATCCTAACCAGAAACCAGAACGGTTCCCCAATTTCTCAGGAAATGCCTTCTCTTACAGAAGCAATAAGCGAAGATCCAATCCTGTCAAAAACAAAAATAATTGCCGAACCCTGGGATTGCGCAGGACTTTACCAACTTGGCGGCTTCCCGGGTGGAAAAAATAACCGCTGGTCAGAATGGAATGGCAGATTCCGTGATGATATAAGACGCTTTATCCGTGGCGACGAAAATACTTCAACGGCAGCTGCAACTAGAGTTACAGGAAGCTCAGACTGCTACAACCACGACGGACGCTCCCCACTTGCTTCCATCAATTTTATTACCGCTCACGATGGCTTTACCCTCAACGATTTAGTAAGCTACAACTACAAGCACAATGAAGAAAACGGAGAAAGCAACCGCGACGGCAGTGACGATAATTTAAGCTACAACCACGGCTTTGAAGGCGAATGTACAAATCCTAAAATCGAAAATCTGCGCTTAAAGAAAATTAAATCTTTTTTGCTTTACCTATTTACTTCCCAGGGAGTTCCAATGCTGCTTGGCGGTGATGAAATGCGCCGTACCCAAAAGGGAAACAACAACGCCTACTGCCAGGACAACGAAATCAGCTGGATTGACTGGACACTGGCAGAAAAAAATAAGGATTTGGTAGATTTTACCGCCCGTTTAATTGCCCTAAGAAAGGCACATCCAGTTTTCAGACGAAAAACTTTTTTTAAGGATATCACCGATAAAAATCTTGCCCCGGAAATTGCCTGGTATGACATCAATGCAAAAGTTCCAGACTGGAATAAAACAAACCGCTTCCTGGCATTTAAGCTTTTTGCTTCTTCCAGCACAGATTCAGCAGCTGATGACAATGATTTTTACATTGCCTCAAATATGGATATTTATGATTTGACAATCAGCCTGCCTTCCCTTCCAGAAGGAAAAAAATGGTATCTGGTTGAAGACACGTCAATCGAAACTTCCACATACACGTCCATAGACACATGCCTGGATGAAGGCTTTGCAGAAAACCCGGCAGAAATAAAATATGAAAAATTATATGCGCAGAAACGTTATGTTTTACTGGCAAATAGTACGATAATCTTAATGAGCAAATAATAAAAGGAATTAAAATGATTGTAAAAAAATACTTTGAAGTTGAAGAAAATGATGACGGCAAATATTGTCTTGTAAAATACACAGGAACAGACACAAAAATTGAAATCCCGGAAGGAATTGTTTCTATTGGAGATTATGTTCTTGATGAAGCAGATTTTGTTGAAGAAGTCATCATCCCGGAAGGAACCTTGTACATTGAAGACAACGCTTTTTCTGATTGTGAAAGCCTCAAAAAAGTTACACTGCCAGAAAGTCTGCGCGAAATAAACATGGAAGCCTTCTGCAACTGCAATCAGCTGGAAAGCATAAATCTTCCTAAAAATCTTAAAATTATTGGAGCAGGTGCTTTTTCTGATTGTGATTCACTTACTGACATTAAGCTTCCTTCTTCTTTAATAGAAATCCAGCTTGATTCCTTTGATGACACCCTGGGCCTACTAGAACAGAATCCTGATTACCAGAAAATTGACGGTATAATGTATAATACAAAAACTCATTCAGCCCTTTTTTCTCTGGACAGCGATGCAAAAACAATGAAAATTGCAGACGGAACCTTATACATTGCCAGCAATGCTTTTTCCTTCTGTCAGGCACTTCATTCTGTTGAACTCCCGGAAAGTCTTGCTTACATTGGTCGTGAAGCCTTTTCTTTCTGCGCTTCCTTAAAAAAGATTTATATTCCTAAATCCGTAAAAGTGATAGATTCTTCAGCCTTCAACAAATGCGTTGCTCTTTCTCAGGTTACTTTTGATGAAAAATGCACTACCCGAATTGCGGAACAGGCTTTTTCTCAATGTCAGAGTCTTGAAAGAGTTGAAATCCCTGCAGAAACAGTTGCCTACGAAGGTGCCTTTGACGAAGACTGCGAAACTATTTATCTGGAAAACGAAGACGACAATTAAAGCGATTTTATAAACTTAAAGAAAGCCTTTTTTCCCTCCGGAGTGCGTTTGAAAACTCCGGCATCTTCCAGAACCTTACTGAAAACAAGCCCTGTCTCATCTTTTAGAATTGCAAAGGCGTTTATCTCGTTAAATTCCGGATGCTTAGCCAAAACCTCTTCTGCCCAGTCAGCATGTTTTGCAAGAACTTCATCAGCACGTAAATCTTTTTTTGAACACATAGCATGAGCCAGCTGAAAAAGTTCATCTTTAAGACGGCTAGGCAAAACAGCAAGTCCCATAACTTCAATCAGACCGATATTTTCCTTTTTAATATGATGAAGATTTGCGTGTGGATGGAAAACTCCCAGCGGATGCTCCTGAGTTGTAATATTGTTGCGCAAAACCAAATCCAATTCATACATGCTTCCGCGTTTACGGGCGATTGGTGTGATTGTGTTATGCTGCTCTCCATCAGTTTCTGCAAAAATAAAAGCGGCTTCATCGTTATAAGCCCTCCATTTTTCCAGAATCAAATCGGCAGCGGCAACAAGCTCTTTTTTAGAAGTAGAGTCCAGCCTTATAACAGACATAGGCCATTTTATTATTCCGGCTTTAACCTTTGGAAAATCCTTTAATTCAAACTCAGCTTCGAGAGGGGCCCTGGCCATAGGAAAAACATAATTTCCACCCTGAAAATGATTGTGTGTCAAAATTGAACCGCCAACAATAGGAATATCGGCGTTGCTTCCCAAAGTGTAATGAGGGAATAAAGTTATAAAATCCAGCAGACGGACAAAAGTTTCACGGCTGATTTTCATAGGTGTATGTTTTTCTGAAAGAACAATACAATGCTCGTTGTAATAAACGTAAGGCGAATACTGCAAATACCACTGCTCTTTATTCAGTTTGATTGGAATAATTCTGTGATTCTGACGGGCAGCGTGGTTAAGACGACCTGCATAGCCTTCATTTTCCTTGCATAACAAACAGGCAGGATATCCACTCTGCTTCATGTTTCTGGCAGCAGCAATTGCTTTTGGATCTTTTTCGGGTTTTGAAAGATTAATTGTTATGTCCAAATCACCATATTCGGTGGAAGTTTTCCATTTTAAATCCTTTTTTACCCGGTAGGTACGGATATAATCACTTGAACGACTAAAATTGTAATACCAGTCAGTAGCGGCCTTTGCCCCTTCATTTTTATAAAGCTCATTAAAGGTTTTTATTACAACAGAAGGAGGAGGAAGAAGAAGGCCCATTATTTTTGTATCAAATAAATCTCTGGAAACAATTCCAGTGTCATCAAAAAGTTTGTTCTGGGCAGCGTAATCAAGAAGTTCAGATAAAATATCTTCCAAATCAGCAGGCTTTACAAAAGGAAGGTCGCAGCCATCACAATTACTATTACCATCACCATCATCAGCAGAAGCTTCTTCTTCAAAAGAATCCAGCTTAAATAATTCTAGAAGTCTGTTTCGGGTGTAAATTACATCTTCTGGAGAAATCAGTTTTGTTACAAGTGCATAACTTATCAGGCGGTTTATATTCTTATAGATTGTCATGCCCCTATTTTACCTTAGTCTGCGTTACGAGTAAAGGTAAAAGTTCTTCCTTCGGTGGTAAAACAGGTTGTAGGCATGATTTTAACCGGCGTAAAGGTGATTGTGTCGTAATCAGTGACAATTTTTTCTACGGTTTTACGCTTTACGGTTTCGGTAATTGTTTTTGAGCCAAACTCAAGCGCATAAGAAGGTGCCAGCAGAGAGTTTTCGGAATCTGACTTAAACTGAATTACATTGTAGCTTCCGATTTTCATAAAAGAATAGATTCCCGTTTCTACAGTGCTGTCTGCCTTAAAGGAATAAACTGAATCATGAATTGTGATTGAATAAACTGAATCGGCAGTTGACCAGGCAAGACTTTTGTCTAGTTCCACTTCATATTCGTTTTTCTGGGTTTCGGAAGCAGGATTATCAAAGGAGCTTTGCAGACTTAATTTTTTATACTGTCCGTCCCAGCGGTTTGTTTCGTTGATGATAATATTAAGTTCATCGCGGATTGTAATTTTTATTTCATCAACATTAACAAGGGCAACATCAAAACGACGATGAAGATTTGTAATAGTTGAATTGACGGTTGAAAGATAGATTCCGTTGTGACGAAGCTTGCTGTCATCCCATTCATAAACTTCCTGGGTTTCGCCGGTAACCAGAATGACTTCTTTTTTATCATAATCAAAATATATGTAGCGTATTTCTGAACCAGAATTAGTTGTTTTATACCAGAGACCATTTAAAAAATCAGCAAAGGTTTCTACAGTTCCGTCTTGAATACGGGAAAGCTCATTTGCAACAAGTTTTTTTGCAGTTACATGAACAACCTTAGAAAGCTCATATTTCTGAACAGCTGGATTCCATTTGTATTCTTCCTGAATCTGATTTGAACCAATGTTTTCTTTATCAGATTTATATACCCAGACAGAAAAGCTTTCTCCCTTTGAAAGAGAGAGCTCATAAGATTCAGAGCGTTCAACCTGCTGAATAAAAATTGTATCATCAGAATGAAAATCACCGATATTGAGCAATTCCAGGTTTCCATCTTGGGTTTTAGCAATGAATATCTCCATTACTGAGGTTCCGTCATCTTCTACTCCCTGATAAATAAGAGAAGTTTTGTGCTCGCCGGTTACATCCATAACTGAATAGGAAAAAGTTCTTGTTTTTGAAATCTTGGTAGGAATCTCTTTTAAACGCTCGTAAACATTGGTATCGGGATTATAGATTCCTGGGATTATTGAAAAGTAAGGCTCCCCAGTTTTGCGAACGACAATAACCTCATCATCAAGGCCGTCATTGTTTAAATCTATTGTAAGGGAATTAATTAATGTCTCGGAAGGAAGAAGGTCAATAAAAGTATCAAACTGCTCTGCCTGAAAATTATTTTTATAAGAAGTATCGGAATCTGAAGATTCATCATCTAGAGGCTTTGGAGTTACGACTTTTGCACGTGAAGCAGAGGATTCTGTATCCCTTGAAAAATGCTTTGACAGAAAAAAAGAAGCTCCGAGTATCAAGGCAACAATTACAAACAGAATAGTAACAATTTTTGATTTCATACCTTTATAACTATACTAATATTTAAGCGTTTTCTCAAGGAAATAAAAGGATTAAAGAATTATAAATAATTTGCTTTTTTTGTTTCTTTTATTATAAAATAGAAGAGATTAGTTCTATGGGGTTTTTCACCTATGGTGAATAATTGTTATAAAATGCGAGGTAAACTATGAAAAGAATTTTAAAGACTGGATTATTTGCTTTGGCGGCATTCTGCACTTTGACATTATTTGCAGGCTGTGCGTCAAAAGATAAGGCTGCTGCTCAGACAAAAACTCAGCAGACCGCAAAGAAACCTGCACAAACCGTTCAGGAGGAAGATCCTGGCGTTGTCCTGCTTTTTAATGAAGCAGATGCAATAAAAGATACCGGAAGCAAAGCTTTTAACGGTGTTTCTGCAATGCAGACTGTAAAAGACATGACTGTAGGCTGGAACTTAGGAAATACTCTGGATGCAATTGGAAATGGTAGTCTTTATTCAGAGACAAGCTGGGGACAGCCAAAAACCACAAAAGAGATGATTGACGGTCTTGCAAACTCAGGAATTAAGACAATCCGTATTCCTACTTCATGGGCCAAACACATGGATAAAAAAACTTACACAATTAATCCGGAATGGATGAAGCGAGTAAAAGAGATTGTAGATTGGGCAATTGAAGATGGCATGTATGTAATTCTTAATGACCATCATGATAATTTTAACAATCCTGCTAAAATGCCTGCCTGTGCCGGTTATTATCCAAATGAAAAAAATAAGGTTGAATCTGAACGCTTTTTGTTGAACCTTTGGACTCAGATTGCAGTAGCTTTTAACAACGGTTACGACGAGCATTTGATTTTTGAGACTTTGAATGAACCACGTCTCTGCGGTACAGGTCACGAATGGTGGTTTGATCAGAATGCAGCAGAATGTAAGGAAGCTGCTAACTGCCTTAATGAATACAATCAGCTTATTCTTGATGCCATTCGTAAGACAGGCGGAAACAACCAGAAGCGTTATGTAAGCTGTCCAGGTTTGGCTGCATCTCCAGATTCAGCACTTAATCCTGCTTTCAAGCTTCCAGAAGATGATGAAAAGGGAAAACTGATTCTTTCTGTTCACATGTATACTCCATATAATTTTGCAATGGCTTCTCCTGGAGACAAAAACTTTACATCTGCACATCAGGCTGATTTGGGAAGATATTTTTCTCGTCTTAATGCCTCTTTTGTCAGCAAGGGTATTCCTGTAATCATTGGTGAAATGGGAGCTACAAACAAGGATAATATTGAAGAACGTGTAAAATGGTTCAATTACTTCCTTACTCAGTCACGCAAATACGGTATGACAAGCTGTCTTTGGGATAATGGCGCCTGGGAAATCAGAAATAATGACTACAACGAAAAATACGGCTACTACAACCGCCGCGAACAGACCTGGTACTTCCCAGAGATTCTGAATGCAATGATTGAATCTACTAAAGAATAATTCATAATGCATAATTCATTCTTCATAATACTGAATGCATTATGAAGAATTGAGAATGGAGTTTTTTTATGATTAAGATATCAATTAAATCATTCAGAAAATATCTGGCTGTCGCTTTTGTAGCGGTAAGCGTATTTCTTGCTGGATGTGCCCCTAGCATTGAAATACCAGATTCGGAAGTAGCATTATATTTTGATGAAAACAGTGCCGTAAAAGATAATGGTAACAAAACTTTTAATGGAATTTCGGCTACTCAAACAGTAAAAGATATGACTGTTGGCTGGAATCTGGGAAATACACTTGATGCTACAGGCGGAAGCGGACTTTCTTCTGAAACAAGCTGGAGCCAGCCTAAAACCACAAAAGCAATGATTGACGGACTTGCAAATTCAGGAATTAAAACAATCCGTATTCCTGTGTCCTGGTCTAATCACATGAATAAAAAGAATTACACTATTGATTCTGCATGGATGAATCGTGTTAAGACTATTGTTGATTGGGCAATTGAAGATGGCATGTACGTAATTCTTAATGACCATCATGACAATTTTGGCTCTCCTGCAAAAATGACTACAGCCGCAGGTTATTATCCAAACAAAGTAAACAAAAATGAGTCAGAACGATTTTTGTTAAATCTTTGGACTCAAATAGCTCTGGCCTTTAACAATGGTTATGATGAACATTTAATTTTTGAAACTTTGAATGAACCACGCCTTGCAGGAACAAATAATGAATGGTGGTTTGATTCAAATAATGCAACTTGTCGAGAAGCAGCAGATTGTCTTAATGAATATAATCAATTAATTTTGGACACAATTCGTAAGAGCGGAGGAAACAATCAGAAACGTTATGTAAGCTGTCCTGGTTTGCAGGCTTCTCCAGATTCTGCATTTGCTAGTGCTTTCAAAATGCCTCAGGATGATGAAAAAGGAAAACTAATTCTTTCTGTCCACATGTACACACCAAATTCGTTTGCAATGGAATCACCAGGAGAAACGATATTCACCTCTTCTCATCAGTCAAATCTTGATTATTATTTCTCAAAACTCAATAATTCTTTTATCAGCAAAGGTTATCCTGTAATTATTGGCGAAATGGGAGCAACAAACAAGGACAATCTTGATGAACGTGTAAAATGGTTTACTTACTTCCTGACAGAATCACGAAAATATGGAATGACAAGTTGTCTTTGGGATAACGGTTCATGGCAAGTTCAAGGTAATAATTACAAGGAACATTACGGTTTTTATAATCGAACAAATCAGACATGGTACTTCCCTGAAATTTTAGACGCAATGGTTCAGGCAACAGGCAGCACACCAGCAAACATATCAACAAACACAGAAGATGAAAGTCCAAAAGAAGATGTTGTAATTCTAGAAAATAAAAGCGGTATTACAAACGGATATTCAACATCGTTTACTCTGGATGAGGCTTTTGATTTGACTGGTTACAAATATCTTAAAACCGAGATTTATTGTCCGAATGCAGAAAATGCAGATAGCCGTGAACTTTTTGTAAAATTCTTCAATACTAATTGGAAATCTGTTATCGCACAGGCATCAACTATTTCTGTCTCTGCAACGCTTTATGCAGAAATCCAAGAACCTACTGAAGGAAATAAAGAAGTAAAGGTTATTCAATATTTTATACAAAATTCAGCAGATACGGATACTATTGATGGTCTTACATTCCAAATTAAGAAAGTAACTGCAACAAATACTAAGAATTAATTTCTTTTGTATGCTTGACGGATACGTCAAAGCGGTATATATAAAAAAAAGGCACCACGCGACAAGCGTCTTGCCTCACATTGAGTTTAACGTCATTTCAGACGAAGCCCACTTCTGAGTGCTAGACAGGGTGGGCTCCTTTTTTTATATCCTACTTTACGCAATGTTATTTAAATTCTATAATTCAAAAACAATGTAAACGGGTTAGGCTATGGAGCAACGAGCAACCGTAAGGTTGCGAAGGCCACTGGACTGAGCGTAGCGAGGGAAGCGGCTGACCGTTAGGGAATTGCGGAACAGCCGACTGCAAGGGCGGTTTACCGGGCTTGCAGGAACCTCCAGAATAAAAAAAATAAATGACAGGAGTTTTAAAAATGGGTACAAATTATTTTAACTCAATTCCTTGGAGAGAGGCACGACTTCAACTTGGACATTGCCGTTCGATGGCGAAAGAGGAATTTGCTGACGGTGTGAATGCGCTTAAGGGTAAGAAGATTGTTATTGTCGGTTGTGGTGCACAGGGATTAAATCAAGGAATGTGTCTGCGCGATTCTGGTTTGGATGTTAGTTACGCTTTGAGAGACAGTGCTATTAAAGAAAAGCGTCAGTCCTGGAAAAATGCTACGGAAAATGGTTTTAAGGTTGGTACTTATGACGAAATGATTCCAACTGCAGATTTGGTTGGTAATCTTACTCCTGATAAGCAGCATACTCCGGTTATTACAGAAGTTATGCAGAAAATGAAGAAGGGTTCTGCTCTCTGGTATAGTCATGGATTTAATATGATTGAAGAGGGAATGCAGATTCGTCCTGATATTACTGTTGTTATGTGTGCTCCAAAGGGTCCTGGTACAGAAGTTTGGCACGAATTCCAGCGTGGTTTTGGTGTTCCAGATTTGATTGCAGTTCATCCAGAAAACGACCCTGAAGGTAAGGGATGGGCTTATGCTAAGGCTCTTGCTGTTGGTATGGGAGGAAGCAAGGCAGGCGTTCTTGAAAGCTCATTTGTTGCCGAGGTAAAGAGTGACCTTATGGGCGAGCAGACAATTCTTTGCGGTATGCTTCAGGCTGGTACTATTGTTTGTTATGACAAGATGGTTAGCGAGGGTATTTCTCCTGAATATGCTACTAAATTCCTTATGCACGGCTGGAATGTTGTAAGTGAAGCTCTTAAATGGGGCGGTATTACAAATATGATGGACAGACTTTCTAACCCTGCAAAAATTAAGGCTAACGAAATTTCTAAGGATATTAAAAAGCTGCTTGCTCCTCTTTATCAGAAGCACATGGATGATATTATTTCTGGTAAATTCTCAAGCACTATGATGGAAGACTGGAAGGCCGGCGACAAGGATTTGCTTGCTTGGCGTGAAGATACTGGTAAGCTTGCTTTTGAAAAGAATGCTGAAAGTTCAGAAGAAATTAGCGAACAGGAATATTTTGACAAGGGTATCTTGCTTGTTGCTATGGTAAAAGCTGGTTGTGAGCTTGCTTTTGAAACTATGGTTGATGCTGGAATTAAGGAAGAATCTGCTTACTATGAATCTCTTCACGAAGTTCCTCTTATTGCAAACCTTATTGACCGCAAGCGTCTTTATGAGATGAACCGCGTTATTTCTGATACTGCTGAATATGGATGTTATTTGTTCAGCCGTGTTGCTGCTCCAATGATGGCAAAGGATTTAATGCCAAAGCTGCACATTGATGTTATTGGAAAGGGCTTGGATATTAAAGACACAAGCGTAAGCAATGCTGAGCTTGTTGCTGTTAATGCCGAAATCCGCAACCACCCAATCGAGGTTGTAGGAAGAAAATTAAGAGCATATATGACAGCAATGAAACCAGTTTTGTAATTTATTACAAAACTGGAAGCATGGGCAAATGCAATAATAATTTAAGTTGTAATTAACAGCCCATGCTAGCGATGAAACCAGTTTTATAGCGAAGCTATAAAATTGGATGCAAAAGCTTGTGCTAGACGCAGATGAATTATGTCGATTATGACGTTAATCCATCTGCGTTTTTTTTATTCTTCAATATTATAACTTTTAATTGTGTTATCTAGAATCTGTGTTATAATTCTTATAAAGTTTTAAGAAAGTTTATTAAAAGCCAAAAATCTCTTTAAACGGTCATTTGATGGATGAATAATGAAAGCGATGTAAGAAGAGCAAAGATTCTCCTGATTGAAAGCAACAAGGATAACTTGGCTCAGCTGACAGACATTGTGTCTGATAAATTTCAGCTTCAACTTTGCACACCAGATAATTTTTTTGAAATGCTTGCAGATGAGGAAATAATTTTTTCTGCGGCTATTATTGATATTGGCTATGCTCTTCCAATTCTTAAAGAACTTAGAAATAATCCTAAAACTGAAAATTTCCCTGTTTTAATCAGCACGACAATTGAAAACATAACCCTTGAAAACGAGCTTCTTGATCTTGGCGTCATCGATTTTTTGAAAAAACCTTTTAATAAGCGACGTGTACTCAACCGTCTCAAAACTGCTATAAAGTTTTCGGAATCTAACAGGATAATCAGCGAGCTTGAGCATGATGAACTGACAGGTCTTCTTACGCGAAAATCTTTTTTGAAAAAGGCAAAATCAGTTGTTGATAATAATCCACAGAAAACTTTCTGTCTTCTGGCTTTTGATTTTGATAATTTTAAATCCTCAAACACTTTGTATGGTGTTGATAAATGTAATGAATTTCTTGCATACACTGCTAAAAAGATGATGAGTCTTACAAAAGAAGGTATTGCAGGCAGATTCGGCGGCGACCAGTTTATTCTTCTGCTAAAAGACAGCGACAGGCTTAACATGAATCGGCTTATGAGCATTTCGAAAATGGTTCTTGATAATGCACCGATTCCCCATCAGGTTGTAAAGACTGGTGTATATGCGCCTATTGACCGTTCCGTTCCTATTGTTATTTGCTGCGACCGGGCTTTTCTGGCCCTAAATGAAATCAAGGGTATTTACGGAAAGGATGTTGCCTTTTTTGAAGATTATCTCCAGAACAAGATTCTGAATGAACAGAGAATTATAGAATCTATGGAAACGGCTCTCGAAGAAAAGCAATTCCATGTTTTTTATCAGCCTAAGCATGAATCAATTACAGGCCACATCGCTGGTGCAGAAGCTCTTGTCCGCTGGAAGAATTCTGATTACAGTTTTATGTCACCTGGTGAATTTATTCCTCTTTTTGAAAAAAATGGTTTTATCACAAAGCTGGATAATTTTGTTCTGGAGCAGGTTTGCAAGGATATCAATCGCTGGCAGCAGGAAGGGCTTCCTCTTGTGCCAATTTCTGTGAATATTTCCCGCCGTGATTTTCTGGAAGAGGGTTTTATTGACAATCTGTTCAACACTATTGACAGCTACGGAATAGACCACAATCTTCTTCACATGGAAGTTACAGAATCTCTTTATTCTGAAAACACTGAGGTTATTATTTCCCAGCTCAAGCAGACTCAAAAAAGAGGCTTTATGATTGAGATGGATGATTTTGGTGCCGGCTATTCATCTCTTGGACTTCTTTCGACTTTCCCACTTAATGTAATTAAGCTTGATATTAGTTTTGTCCGCAATATTAAAACAAATGAAGTCGTTATTGAAAATATAATTAAGATGGCTCATAGAATGGGACTGCTTACGGTTGCAGAAGGAGCAGAATCTCAGGAAGAATTTAAAATCCTCAAATCTCTTGGCTGTGATTATATTCAGGGATTTTTCTTTTCTGGTCCTCTCCAGGTGCGTGATTTTGAATCCTACCTTAGGAAAACCTCAGTTCTTTCTTATGATAAGTTTGCTCATAAAAAAGCACAATCCACAGAAGCCCCTTTAAGTGAAGAAATTCTTACCGCCGCCAATGAAGTTGCAGAAGGAATTCCAGGCGGATTTTTATCCTATCATTCGGACGGAAATCTTGAGCTGATTTCTTTTAATCACGAGCTTATTCAAATGTATGCCTGCGATACAGCAGAAGAATTCCGTGAATATGTCGGAAATTCATTTAAAGGAATTGTTCTTCCTAATGATTTTGAACGTGTTCAAAAGAGTATTGATTTTCAGCTTACACCGGACAATGATATTATTTATGTTGAGTACAGAATCAAGGCAAAGGATGGAACAATAAAATATATTAAAAACTATGGCCGTCATGTACACACACAAAACTACGGAGATATTTTCTACGTATTTTTGAACGACATTACGATTGAAGAACGTCTCAAAGCAGAGGTAGAAGTTGAGCTTGCCAAAAAGATGGAGCTGCAGAAAATGGCAGAATCGGCTTCTAACGCAAATAAGGCAAAAAATATTTTCATGTACAATATCTCAAAAGGTATGATTAAAATCATGCAGGGGATAATCAACAATACTAATGACCTGAAAAAAATCATCAATACAGAAAGCGTAAAAACTGCAAACAATGAGAATAATGAAAATAAAACTTCATCAAAAGAAGCTATAAAAGAAATTGAACATTCTGAAGAACTCCTGATGACCTTTATAAACAATGTTTATGAACTGGCCCAAATGGAAAATGATGAAATAAAATTAACGGAAACTCCAACAGAAATTACAAATGCCGTAGAAAGAATTTATTCCCTTGTAAAAGAGGAATTCAAGAATCGCGGAATTGAAGTAGAATATTGGTCCGAAATCTCCAAGCCATATATTTATCAGGATATAATTCATACTACAGATGTAGTCATGAATATAGTCTACAACGCCCTGAAATATACCCCTCGAGGCGGAAAAGTCAGATTTGGAATTAAACAGATTCCGGATACAATTAAAAACGGCTGTACCATTTCATTCATTTGTGAAGATAACGGAATTGGTATGTCAGAGGATTTTCTGCCTGATGCCTGCAGGGAATTTGCCCGTGAGGATAATGAAATCAATAGAGAAATTCCAAGCTCTGGACTGGGTTTAAGCATTGCAAAATCTCTGCTTTCCCTTATGAATGGAAGCATTGAAATTACCAGCAAAAAGGGCCAGGGAACAACTGTAAGAACTACTCAAACTCATCATTATGCAAAAAAAGAAGATTTAGCAAAGCCAACAACTTTAATTGAAAATCTAAGACTATAAAAACTTACAGCCCCTTTGCCCAGGCATAAGTACTTAAATACGGGTCTGGGCGGACAGGATTTTCTGTAGCAAAAAGTTCTTCTATCTGCCCCTTTGAATTAATTTTTCCAATCCGTATGGTTTTGTGAAGATGCTGATTCAAGCCCTCTATCGTAACAGTCCCTTCTGGCGCATCAAAAGAAGTTCCTTTAGCGGCAATCCTTACCGCTTCTACATCAAAACTACCGGCCTTTTCGCAGGCAGCAGCCCAAAGATAAACTGCATTATAAGCCGCCTCAATAGGATCTCCAATCGCCTTATTTTCGCCGTATTCTTTTTTATAGGCAGAAACAAAATCTCTATTTCTTTTTCCCTCAATAGACTCAAAATAATTCCAGCAGACATAATTACCGGCAAGCTTATCTGCTCCAATAACACTAATTTCACTTTCAGAAATAGAAAAACTCATAACCGGGATTTTTACCCCCAACCTTTCAAACTGCTTGAGCTGCGAAAAAAAGTGATAATTGGAATCGCCATTCAAGGTGTTGATTATTACATCAGGTTTACATTCGCTTATTTCTTTAATGACTTCATGAAAGTTTGACTCGTGCATAGGAGCATAAGCTTCACCTACACAATCAGCGCCAAGCTCTTTCAACTGAGCTTTGATAATTTTATTTGCAGTACGAGGAAAAACATAATCACTTCCAATAAGGTACATTTTTTTACCAAAAGTCTCTGCACAATAATCAATTGCTGGAACTACCTGCTGATTTGGGGAAGCACCCGTGTACATTATGTTGGGACTTGCCTCAAAACCTTCATACTGGACCGGATACCATAAAAGACCATAATACTCTTCTACAACAGGTTTTACAGCCTTACGTGAATCCGAAGTCCAGCAGCCAAAAATTGCTGCAACCTTATCCTCGCGAAGAAGCTTTTTTGCCTTTTCTGCAAAAACAGCAGGATTACTTTTTCCGTCCTCTTCAAGAGCAAGGATTTTATAGCCCAAAACACCGCCCTTTTCATTTATTTCCTTGATTGCAAGCTCTTCTGCATCACAAAGGGCCGCTTCACTTATAGCCATAGTTCCGGTAAGGGAATGCAGAAGCCCGACTTTTACAGTTTTTTCTGCTTCCTTGCAGGAAGTTAAAGTTAATAATGAAAAAGAAATAATTGTTAATAAAAATGCCTGCCTAAGTATCCTCATAAAAAAACCTCGTAAGTTTTCATTATGCCTTTGCCCTTTACTTCACATTCAATTGGTTCGCTGAAACATATTTCTTTTCCATCAATATCAAGCGAACCGCACCGCTCCAATTGCTCCTTTAAAGCTTCTGTGATTCTGATTGTTCCCGGTTTTGCCGCAGTTTCCATTCGGCTGGCAACATTTACTGTGTTTCCCCAGACATCATAAATAAACTTTGTAGTTCCAATTACACCGGCAGTTACAGGTCCGCAATTCAAACCAACACGAATCTGGTATTTAATTTCAGAAGTCTTATTGTATTCTTCCAAATCTTCATACATTCCTTTGGCAAAGGCAATCATTATTCGGGCATGATTTTCGTTTGCTTCCGGGATTCCGCAGGCCGCCATGTAGGAATCACCAATTGTCTTGATTTTTTCAACGCCCATTTCCTTGGCCCTTTCATCAAAACGCGTAAAAAGATTGTTAAGGGCACGTACAATTTCCTGAGCCGAAAGACCACTTGATGCCTTTGTAAAACCGACAATATCCGAAAAAAGAAGGGTTACGTTTTCAAAATCTTCACCAAAAGCCTTGTTTTTATCACTGATTGATTCTTTAAGCTTGTCAGCAATCTTGTCCGGTAAAATTGAACGCAAAAGCATATCCGACTTGTCTTTTTCAATTTTCAAATCAGCCGTCCTCTTTTCAACCAGAGCTTCAAGCCGCAGATTTTCTTTTTTGATTCTACGCTCTTTGATATAGAAAAAGCCAATAATTATTGCCATAAGCAGAATCACAAAAAGAACCCAGAAAATAGGACTCTGGTAGAAGAAAGGCTTTTGATAGAAAAACATCATTTCGTCATTTTTAGATTTTATTCCATTGCCGTTGATAGAATAAACAATAAATGAATGTTTTCCAGGATTAAGGTTTGTATAAGAAACTACACGCTCAGGTCCCGGAAGGGTATAGGAATTTTCAAAATTTGTGAGCATGTGGGAAAATAAAATCCTTTCCGGCGCATCAAAACTGATTCCCGTGTATTTTATATCCACGCGTTTTGTGCCAGGCTTTAAGACAATTATTTTGCGGAAATCCTTGTAGGTCACGTTATCAACGGTGATTGTTTCTATGTGAACAAGAGGTGTTACTGAACTTTGAGAATTCTGTTCCGGATTAAAAACCGCAATTCCGTCGATTAACGGGAACCAGAGCCGACCGTGCCTGTCTATAATCGCCTGGGCGGTAGAAGTCGGGCCGTCAGAATCCAATCCGTCATTTTTATTAAAATATTTTGAAGTAAGCAGGGAACGTTTGCCTTGAAAAAGCTCATCAATCTCGCTGACAGAAAGAGCTGCAACTCCGTGATTATTAGTAATCCAGCCATTGTTGGCCTTGTCAAAAAGAATCTGGAATACAGAGTTTGTCCCTATCCCATTTTCTGAATTAATAGAATTGCAAACTAAAGGCACATCCACAGAAGAATCAAAATTATCTATTCGTGTAATTCCACTGCCTGTACAAATCCAATAATTTCCATCTTTATCCTGGGAAATTTTAAAAATTACATTCCCCGCAATACCATCTGCCGAAGTTATATGCCTGAAAATCTTTTCATCATACATAAGGAAGATTCCGCCGCCGTCCGTACCAATCCAGACGACATTATGAGTATCCTTATAAATTGCCATTACATATTCTGTTTCAAGCTCACCTGTATTCTGCTTAAAGGATTTTATACTTCCATCCGGATGGATTATACTCAGGCCGGTTGTCGTCCCAACATAATATTCATTTTTTCCCGTGCTGATTGCCACTCGAACTTTGTTTCCGGCAAGGCCTTCATCCGTAGTCCAGCTTCTGATAGTTTTTCCGTCATACAAAAGCTGACCAGGGCGTGTGTAACAGCTAACAAGAATTTCTCCCTGAGGCAAGGCTTCTACATGCCTTATTCTAAGTCCCTTTGTATATCGGGTAAGAATATTTTCTTCTGGACTATCGTTCAAAAAACAGAGAACTCCTTCATCCGTGCCAGCCCATATTCTTCCATCATAAGTCTCTGTAAAAGAATTAACCGTAATTCCCAGCCTGAACATTTTGAATTTGCCCAATGCCATCTTGCCAATCCCGTTACGGTCGGTAGCAAACCAGATATTGCCTTCCCTATCCTGCATAATTTTATTTATATTAGATTCAGAAAGCTCTTCTTCACCGTGATATTCAATAAATTCTCCTCCTGTATAAACGACAAGGCCTTTTTCTGTTCCAAACCAGATTGTACCTTTTGTATCCTGAAGAATTGTCGTCGCAGGAATATAATCAAGAATGGTATTTGTTTTCAAAAGGACAACCTTATCATCCTTCAATTTTGCAATTCCCTTATCACCAAGCCCAAACCAGAAAGCTCCGTCTTTATCTTCATAAACTGAAGTTGCAAAAAACTGAGAAAGCCCGGAAAAAGCAGGAATTGAATTAAAAAGAGCTTTGTTTCTGCAAATAAAGAGGCCGTTTTCATTTGAAGTAGTCAGCCAGATTGCCCCGGAAGAATCACAGAAAAGATTAGAAGCTATAACGCCATTTGCTGTTGTGCCGGCTCCAAACTGAGGATTTATAAGCTTTCCATCAGGAGTTAAATAAATTACACCGCTTGCAGTTCCAACCCAGATATTTCCGTTTTTATCCTCGCAAAGTGCCCTAACAGAATTATTTGGCAGACCGTTTTCTACTGTATAAAGCTTTCTTTCTGTTCCACTGACTTTTTGAAGCCCTTCATCATTTGAACCAAGCCAGATATTTCCTCTTGAATCTTGAAGAATTGTCCTTACAGAAACAATACCAAAATCCTTGTTGGTTGAACGATTCAATACCGTAAATTCAATGCCATCAAATTTTACAAGTCCTTCATAAGTTCCGATATCAATATATCCGTCTCTTGTCTGATAAATATCATTCGCCGTCATTCCAGAAAGCCCGCCAAAAGCTGTCCAAAATTGATAAACATAATTATCAAAAAAATTATTCTGTGAAGCTGTCTTTTTATTGTCAGACAAATAAGTAGATTGGGCATAAATTGGACAGATTGAAAAAATTAAAAGAAAGAAAAAGAGAAAAAAAGTTATCGGAAGTGAAGAAAACTTTTTCATAATAATATTATTGAACATAGTAACCAATTTGACAACCAAATTTTTTATAGTATAATTAAATTTATGGGAAAAAAGATTAAGCTCTTTTCAAAACGAATTATTGCCAAATTGTTTAAAATTTTCGGTATTTCTTCACTTATTTCAGCATTTGGCGGTATCAGTTGCAGTCTCGGCATTCCACGTGAAGGAATAGCTTTATACGGCGTTCCAGGCAATTTTTTTTCCCTCCAAGGCAATGTTACCGATAGCAATGGCAATCCTATAAAGGGAATCGAAATTAGTGTAAAAGCTGACACATCCTCTCCAAGCAAAGGTGATTATGATCCTCTTGATGACGAAAATACAAAAACTTATCTGAAAACAAGCAAAACAGATGAAAATGGTGATTATTCTTTATATTGGAATTGCATGAATGATAGTTATGTTGATTTTATTCTTGATATAAAAGATGTAGATGGGGAAGAAAACGGTTCTTTTTATGATACAACAGAAACAGTCAACTATAAACACAATGACTATAAAGATAAAACTGATTTTGGCAATCCAATCTATGAAATTACAGGCAAAAACATTAAATTAAATAAAAAAACTGAATTAAAATAAAAATGGACCTCTCAAACCTCTCAACCTCATTAAAACATTTTCTTTTTCGCATTTACAGAAAATCAGTTATAAAAAATCATATTCTTGATTATCTCTTTTGGGAATGTACTCTCAGATGCAATTTAAACTGTCTTCATTGTGGCAGCGACTGTCTTAAACAATCCCAAATCCCGGATATGCCGGCAGAAGATTTTATTAAAGTTCTTGATGACATTAAAGCTAACAATCCAGCAAAAAGAATGACAGTCTGCATAACCGGTGGCGAACCTCTCTTACGCAATGACTTGGAAAAAGTTGGCCTTGAAATTGTAAAGAGGGGCTACAACTGGGGAATTGTAACCAACGGAATGCTTCTAACTCCAGAAAGATTTATTTCTCTAATAAATGCCGGAATGACTTCCATAAGCTTTAGTATTGATGGCTTTGAAAAAGAACACACTTATCTGCGGGTAAACCCTCAGTCATACAAACACGTTTGTAAAGCAATACAAATCTCGGTGGCTTTTCAGCAAAAGTACGGTAACCGCCTTGTTTTTGATGTTATAACCTGTGCAAACAGACAAAATCTGGATATTCTGCCCCAACTTCGTGATGATTTAATTGAACGAGGAGTAAAGCACTGGCGTATTTTTTCAATTTTCCCGGAAGGCAGGGCCGGACAAAATGATTTATCCCTCACAAAAGAAGAATACAAAAAACTTATGGAGTTTATTGTAGAAACCCGCCAGTACAAAGACCAAAAAGGCCGTTCCATCCACCTGAATTATTCCTGTGAAGGCTGGCTTGGAAAATATGAATTAAAAGCCCGGGATTATTTCTTCTTTTGCCGTGGCGGAATCAACGTCGGCTCTGTTATGTGCGACGGTTCAATCGGTGCCTGCCTGAGCGTACGCGGAAAAGATTTTATTCAGGGAAGCATTTATCACAAGGAAAATGGACAGGCCAGCATCAGTTTTATGGATGTCTGGAATACAAAGTTCCAGAATATGAGAAATCGTGAATGGGCAAAAATTGGAAAATGCAAAAAGTGCAGACAGTGGAAAAATTGTCTGGGAAACGGACTTCATCTTCATCACAGTATGGAGTGTGAACCTGCCCATTGCAATTACGAGCTTTTGAATAAATAAAAGAAATAGTATAAAATCAAGAAAATCAAATATCAGGAATAAACATGAAAGATTTTTACGAAAGTAACTTTTCTGTAAGTGGAATATACGGCTCTGGAATGGTTTTACAGAGAAACACAAAAAATTGCATTTTTGGCAAAGGTGCATTAAGCAATGGAAAACCCTGCAAAGTCACTCTGGATTTTTGCGGCAAAAACTACAGCACACTCGCTGATGAACAGGGAAAGTGGAAAATTGAATTCCAAACCGCAGAAGCTGGTGGTCCATATAAAATGGAATTACAATCCGCCGGAAAATCTATTGTTTATGAAGATGTCTGGATTGGTGAAGTTTGGGTAAACTCAGGACAGTCAAACGCCCAGCTTACAATGGAACGACTAAAATACAGTTACCCTCAGGAGCTTGAGCTTCCAGAAAATCCTCACATAAGAATGATTACAATTCCAATCACCTATTCTTTTGACGGAGAAAAGGATTCAATTCCGAATCCAGAATGGAAAGCTGCTTCACCAGAAACCTTATGCAGTTTTAGCGGTACAGCTTACTTTTTTGCAAAAAAACTTGCAGAAGAATTAAAGCTACCTATCGGAATTATAAATACAAGTCAGGGCGGTTCACCAATTTATGCCTGGATGAACGATTCGTCCTTCAAAGAATTGGGCAGAAAAGATTACCTTGACCGCATTGATTTTTGGAAAAAAGCTTCAAATATCGAAGAAAGAAAAAGTCAGATTCTTGCTGCCCAACAGAAGTGGGATAAAAATCTTTATGAAGGAGACAAAGGCCTTTTAGAGCACTGGGAAAAAGTCAGCCTTGAAGAAGTCAAAAATAAACAGAAGGCTTCAAACTGCAAATGTTGCGGAAGCTTTGATATTCCCGGTGATTTTACTCTGCTTGGAAAGGACGGCGGTGCAGTCTGGTTTAAAAAGACCTTTGAGCTGACACAAAATCAGCTGGAAATTCTTGAAAAAAATGGAGCCCGAATCTGGTTCGGTACAATTCAAGATGCCGATACAATTTGGGTTAATGGAATTTTCTGTGGCTCAACTGGTTATACCTATCCACCACGACGTTATCCAATTCATGCAAATACACTGAAAGTCGGAATAAATGAAGTTACGGTTAGAGTTCAGAAAAACGGTCCTGGAGCAATCAGATTTTTTCAGGAAAAACCATATTTTATTTTTAGTAATAATGTTTACGTGCATCCAGTTGCTTACAGAAATGTTGAAGTGCCAGAAAATATAAACAATATAAACACGGCAGCAGATTGCCAGGGGGTAAAAATTGATTTGTCCGGTCAGTGGGATTATTTTATTGCCTACCAGTCGGAAGTACGTCCTGGAGAAATGTTCTTTGAATGGGAACCATCTGCGCTTTATAATTCCATGCTTGCACCATGTTTTAATTATGCGGTTGCAGGTGCTTTATGGTATCAGGGAGAATCAAATGCCGGCGAATCCGCTGATTACAAGGCTCTTTTGTGCAAGATGATTGAACTCTGGCGAAAAAAGTTCCTTTATGCCCCGGAAAACATGCCTTTTGTAATAATGCAGCTTCCAAACTGGGCAGAAGGTTATAAAGAACAAAAGGATTGGCACTTCGGTGACTGGCCGGCAATGAGAGAAGCAGTAATTCAAACTGCAAAAGAAATCAAAAATACAGCCAGCGTTTGTATGATTGATGCTGGTGAATGGAATGATTTGCACCCGGAAAAGAAGCTTACCGGTGGAACTCGCGCCGCAATCCAGGCCCTCCGCCTCGCCTACTCCCGTCCCTACGATGCGGCGCCGCAAGTCGCTCTCATCGCTAAAAACGCCTGTACTTCTGTCGCTCCTAACGTTGCTCTTAACGTTGCTCCTAACGTTGCAACATCCGCAAGCCCTTCCACCCGTACTCCAGTTGCATCATCCGCCCAAATCTCATTTACCGTCAAATTCAACTGCGGCACTTCTTCTTTGGTTGCATTCAAAGTCAACGGTGAACGTGCAGATTTTTCTACCCAGGTGGATAAAGTCTATGGCTTTGAATTTTTGACAAAAAATAACAAGGTAATTCCTGCCGAAGCAAGATTGATTTCGGATACTGAGGTTGAAGTTTATCTTAAGGACGGGCTCAACGCTGAAGACGCTCTTGTACTAACAAAAGCAGACGAACTTTCAGAATTGCGATATCTCTGGTCCAGCAACCCTTGGATAGTAAATCTTTACTCATCCCAAGGACTACCAGCTGAACCATTTAGAAGCTATTCCCTTCCGTCCCAGCAGTAAGTACAGAGACAATCATGATCAATGCCAACGCTATCCAGCATATCATCAAGGCGGTGATAGCGTAAGGTTGTAAAGTGCAGCTGCTTTCTGATTTCCTCAAGCATGCGCTCGTATTCTGGAGTGTCAGGATTGCAGTATTTCTGCAGGGTTTCTGGACTTACATTATCGCCTTCAAACTGCTTGATAATTCGGCGGGTAATCAAATCCATTTCTGATTTAGAGCGGGAAAAGTTCAGATATTTACAGCCAAACATAATTGGCGGGCAGGCAGGACGAACATGAACTTCCTTTGCACCAGATTTATACAAAAAGTCTGTGGTTTCTCTAAGTTGAGTTCCGCGAACAATTGAATCATCAATCAAAAGGATTTTTTTGCCCTTGATAAGCGGAGGAACCGGAATCAGCTTCATGTGGGCAATCAAATTACGCTGAGACTGATTTGTCGGCATAAAAGAACGTGGCCAGGTCGGTGTATATTTAATAAAGGGTCTAGTAAAAGGAATGCCAGATTCATTAGCATAACCAACTGCATGAGCAGTACCACTGTCTGGAACTCCGGCAACTGCATCCGGCTGAACAGACCCCTTATCACGCCTTGCAAGATATTTTCCGCAGTTATAGCGCATAGTTTCTACATTTACGCCCTCATAACTTGCTGTCGGATATCCATAGTAAATCCAAAGGAAGGTACAGATTTTCATTTTTTTCTGCGGCTTCTGAATAACTTCGTAACCATCAGCTGTCAAAAAGTCAATTTCAGCAGGTCCAAGCTCATGATAATCAGAATAACCAAGATTTACATAAGCAAAGTTTTCAAAAGAAACACAGGTTGCCCCTTCTTTTTTACCAACCTGCAGCGGAGTACGTCCCATTTTATCACGGGCAGCATAAATACCTTCCGTTGTCATAATCAGCATGGACATTGAGCCTTTGACTTTTTCCTGAACGTTTTTTATACCTTCAACAATCGTAGATTTCTGATTTATTAGGGCAATTATAAGCTCAGTCTGGTTGATTTCACCACCGCTCATTTCAAGGAAGTGAGTTTCGCGGGTCTCAAGAATCTCTTTTACAAGTTCATCTTTATTGCCAACAATTCCTACCGTTGTGATTGCAAACTTTCCAAGATGAGAATTAACCAGAAGAGGCTGTGGTTCATAATCACTGATACAGCCAATTCCGATTTTTCCGTGCAGTTCATTTATATCGTTTTCAAACTTTGTGCGGAAAGGTGAGTTCTGAATATTATGAATTGAACGTTCGAACATTCCGTTATCATTTAAAACTGCCAGACCACCGCGGCGTGTTCCCAAATGTGAATGATAGTCTACGCTAAAAAATAAATCCAGCGAACAATCCTGATGAGAAACAACTCCAAATACACCACCCATAAGAAACTTCCTTATAAACTAATGATTTTGACTCAGTATAATATATTATTTGATTTTATTCTGTCTGTCCTGCAAAGGAATAAAAGGACGCTCCGGTGAAACATTTTTATAAGCAGGACGATAGATTTTACCACCGCAGACAATCTCTTCTATTCTGTGAGCCGACCAACCTGCAATACGTGAAATTGCAAAAATTGGTGTGAACAATTCTCTTGGAATATTGAGCATAGTATAAACAAAACCAGAATACAAATCGACATTTGCACAAACCCGCTCAGCAGAAGGATGTCGTTCCTGAATGATTTTTGGAGCCAGACGCTCAATAAGATTGTAAAGCTCAAACTCTTCAAGACAACCTTTTTCTTTTGCAAGTTCCTTTGCCTTTGCCTTTAACAAAACAGCACGAGGATCACTGATTGTATAGACCGCATGGCCAATTCCGTATACTTTTCCTGTATGATCAAAGGCTTCTTTATCTACAATTTTATGAAGATAAGCGGCAACTTCATTTTCGTTTGTCCAGTCTTTTACGTTGGCTTTAATTTCATCCATCATTTCTACAACACGGATATTTGCACCACCATGGCGGCGACCTTTTAAAGAACCAACCGCAGCAGCTATTGCAGAATATGTATCTGTATCAGCTGAAGAAACTACATGAACGGTCAAAGAAGAGTTGTTACCACCACCATGTTCTGCATGAATGATAAGGGCCAAATCCAAAGTTTCGGCTTCGAGCTGAGTATATGTCTTATCCGGGCGAATTAATCTTAAAAAGTTTTCAGCTGTAGAGAGATTTGGTTTTGGATTATGAATGTACATACTCTTGTCATCGTAGTAGCGGCGTTTTGCCTGATAGCCATAAGCGGCAAGAGTAGAAAAACGTGCAATCAACTGAATGCACTGGCGGATAACATTTCCAACTTCACGTCCTTCTGGATTATCATCATAAGAATAGCTTGCAAGAACACCACGTGCCATCTTATTCATAATATCGTTTGAAGGAGCTTTCATAATCATGTCTTCGGTAAAGTTAGGAGGAAGTACACGACATTCACCAAGATAATCAGAAAAATGCTCCAGCTGTGATTGTGTAGGAAGTTCACCAAAAAGAAGAAGGAAGGCGCACTGTTCATAACCAAACTGCTTATTTTTTTCTGCATCTTTAATCAAATCTTCAACATTATAACCGCGGTAAATCAATCTTCCGGGCACTGCAATTTTTTTGCCGTCCTGAATTTCATAACCAACTACATCACCAATACGAGTAAGACCAACCAGAACACCAGTTCCATTCGCATTACGCAAACCACGTTTAACATCATACTTCTGATATAACCCTGTATCGATAGGGTCATTGTGAATGGCAATTTTCTCCAGTTTCTTTAAGATGCTGTTTCTCTCTGTTTGTGTCATTGAATCCTCCGTTCTTTTAAGAATAAAAGTTATAAGCGGCAGAAAAAATTGCATAAGATTTGCATAGAAAATGCATAAATATACAATTATCCGTTAATAATATTAAATAATTATACAAATATTTAAAAAATATACAATACGAGCCCGGTGTATTCTTATTGTATATTTAATTGCAACTAGGCTCGTTCACAGTTTTGCACAGCAAAACTGTGGAACACATATAGAGACTACAAACCCGATGTATTCTTGTTCTTATTCTTCCACCGAAAATCCCAGCGCGATTGGGACTTTGCGCTGCATAAAAGTGGATTCTACTTGTTTTCCGTTTACGACAAGGGCGCAGGAATGGCCACCGTCAAACTGCATTGCTTTAGTGCAACCGAGTTTTCTAAAGATTATGGCACATTCCTCGTAATTTAACCCGTTTCTGTCTGTAGGATGAAAGAAGGGCGTTACAGTCATAAGATATAAATATCGTCCGTCATGGGAGATTCCACAACCGGAACGTGAACGTTTTCCTTTTTGAAAAGTTATAATCTGATTGTCTTCATAAATCGTAAAAAATCCACCGACTGCATAAAGGTAATCATCAAAAGCACCTTGAGTCTGCCTGTCGATTATTCCTGCTCTAAAATGATTTTCCTCATTTTTTGAAAGGACAAAAGCACAGTATCTCTCTACAGGCGGAGTTATTTCCTGGCCATCAATTTTTATAATACCAATCGGTACATAAGTTTTTTTTGCTAATTCAAAGGGGGTTGTGTTTATTGCAGCAACAGATTTTGTCGCTTTTGCAAAATCCTTTACTTTAAAAATTGAACCGATATTATTTTTGTGCGGTTCAATATGAACATGCAGTTTAGGATTGTCTAAATCAATTTTTACGCAATGCCAGCTAACTCCAAGGCTGCGGATTTTATAACTGGTGATTTCGAATCCTTCCTGAAGAGACTCCCATTCAATTACCGGCGGACATAACTCGCTTTCGGAAAAAACCTCCGGATTTGTAACGTAATTTCCCTTTAATTTGATTGTGGTCTGACAACCGGTAAATAAGAAAAGCCCTGCAAAAAGAATAAAAACTGATGATAATAATCTTATTTTCTTAAAAGCCTTAAACATGAAAAACCCCGCACGATTTTTGCACTTTTTACATTTTTATCTGCTGACAAATCTTTGAGCCGGAGTAACAAACCAGATTGCTTTAAGTTCTTCACTTCCTGTGTTTTCAAGATAATGAGGAGCCGAAGCCGAGAAAGAAACGCTATCACCGGCATTTAATTCATAAGTTTTGTTGTCGTAGTGAAGTTTTCCTGTACCACTGATTATAATTCCAATTTCTCTACCTATATGTCCGTAAGAACCACGGTGAGTATGGGAAGCAACAGGTACACTTATCATATACGATTCCAGAGAATTATCCTTATCTGAATTAGCGGCAGTTGCAAGCTCCTGTATGGTAATATCATCTTCCATGATTGTAGCTCTTTCATCCGAGCGAATAATCTGAACCGGGCGTCCTTTTTTGTATTCTTCAAATAAAAACTCAAGATTTATGTCCAGAACATCTGCAAGTGCAAGTAAGGTATCAATTGCCGGTGAAACGTGATTGCGTTCAATCTGCGAAACAAGACTTTCGCTTACTCCTGCCCGCTGTGCTACCATCTTTAAAGTATAACCTTTATGCTCACGAACCTGCCTGAGTTTTTCTCCAAAATGATAAGGCTGGCGTTTCGTTTTTTCATCATCAGAGTTTTGCGAAACTGTCATTATTCTGCTTCTCCTTGTTTTGTTCCGTCACAAACTGAATAAAGTAATCTTCCAAAGTTTTCTTAGGTCCTTCCAGCATAAGCCTTGCTCTTGAACGCGCATTATCCCTTCTGACTGTATACATAGAATAAAAATCGCGGTAGTCCAATCCTGCATCCGCTTTTATATGACCACCAAGAAACTTCTTAACTTCATCGCGGGCAATTGCAGGAATACCTTTTTCTTTAAGAGAGGCCCTCAAAAACTTTATCTGTTCATAAGAAATACCGAACAAAAACTCTTCCATTGCCTGAGTTACGCCGGCATCTCCTAATTTTTGTTTTATAAAACTAATCCACTGATCATCCATCTGCATGGAAATCATAAGCAGCTCACTTGTTCCCATCATCGTTCCAAAAGCAGGAGCAAGCTTACGGCGGGCATTCCAAACAGACTGAAGAACTGGAGCAACAGTTTCTATTGTCTGATTACTCCAATGCTCCCAAAGCAAAAGCAAAGACAAGGCCCATTCCCTGCGGAATTCAATCGGCTGCTTTGTATCGCGGATTAAATTTAAATATACATCTTCCACCAGCAGAGAGAACATCGAAGTGATTGTTTCTGCTTCAAAGGCTTTTGCTATGGAAGTATATTTTTCGCCCATGTGGGTTATGAATTTTTGGAAACTTGATAAGGTGTGCGTTTTGGCAACGAGCAGGCCTTTTCCCAGAATGGCCTTGGAAGGAAGCTGAAGTGTAGCATCTCCCAAATCCTGGTGGTCTATTAAAGAATCTATAAGGGAAGTTGGAGTTCGTTCCCCACCAATCAGCTGATGTCGTTCCAGTAATGAAGGGAAACGAGCTACAGCCTGAGCAAGTCGCTCTAAATCTTCAAGACGGTCTTTAAAATTTTCAGCCTTTTCCTTGTCGTAAGCGGCAATATCGGGGAGGATAGAATCAATTAAATCTTTCTGGCGCTTGGTCAGCATTTCCACCTTTTCAAAATCTTTAGGCTCCTGTGCTCCTGTATCAAAAAAGGTACTGATGTCAACCTGCTCAAATTCGCTTAAATTTTCCATAACGACTTAAATATAATTAAAGTAAATTTAATTATTTTAAATATTATAACGCAAATTTATCGAATTGGGTAGTAAAAGAGTTATAAAAAAATTATAAAAAAAAAGACTGCCCGAAAAATCAGACAGTCTATTATACAAGTCTAGAATTAGTTGTTTAGAACTTCAGATTAGAAGAACTTAAATTCAAGACCTACACCACCATAAAGGAAGCGGCGGGCATATTCAAATTTTGGATATGTCTTACCAGTATCCAATTCATAATCAGCTACTCCTATAGTTACTGGTACATCCTTCTTTGTAATGTCCATAATATAGCGGGCAGAAGCAACAATACCAATATGCTTTGTAATATAGAATTTTCCATCTACACCAACAATCCATGCAAATGACATAGAAGACATATCTTTTGAAGCTTCTTTTGCCTTGTCTGCAACAGCAGCTGCTGCATCTGCAAATTTTGCATCCTTGTTCAATTCCATAGAGAAATCAACACCGCCACCAAAACCAATTGTAAGCTTCCACAAATCAAGGTTCAACCAAACCATTACAGGAATATCAAGAGTCATTACATCATAATCCTGATTTACAGTCATTTCATTAGCTGTGAATGAAACATTACTCTTGATAAGAGTTGGTTCAATCTGAACTCCAAGACCACCGAACAAAGCAAAGTTCAAATAAGCAGCAGCACCAAATTCAAAATTAGAATCAGCATTAATACTTTTTACAGTTTCTGTTGCAGATGATCCATCAGCAACATTCTGTCCAGCAACAAACTTTGCGCCAGCTTCCAAAGCAAGTGCAGAAGAAGCACTTACCATAAAAATAGCCATTACAGCTACAGCAAAAATCTTTTTCATTTTAATTCTCCTATTCAAATTAAATGATAATTTACTGAAGGAATAAACTATCCCTTTTAAATAAAACAGATAAATATCACTTTTTTACACTTTCTTTCAACAATTATTCAGCAATCTGAAGGCGGATTCCCCAAATCACTCTTATTACCCACTATTTTATAACAAAAATTAATAATTTACCACACTTTTTATTGCATTTAAAAGTTCGGAATATTCTGTAAATGCAGGATACTGTGGATAATCCTTAATAATTTTTTCTGTAGAACGGAACAAGAATCCTGCTTTTGAAGCTTGAATCATTCCCAAATCATTAAAACTATCACCAGAAGCAATGGTTTCATATCCAATTGATTGAAGTGCCTTTACAGTTGTAAGCTTGCTCTTTTCGCAGCGCATTTTATATCCGGTGATTTCGCCGCTTTTTGCTACTTCAAGTGAATTACAGAAAATTGTCGGATATCCCAACTTTGCCATCAATGGACCAGCAAACTGACTGAAAGTATCACTTAAAATAATAACCTGACAGAAAGTTCTTAATTCATCAAGAAACTCTTTTGCACCCGGCATAGGATCTATTTTTGCAATAGTTTCCTGAATCTCTTTTAATCCAAGCTTGTGCTCTTTTAAGATTCCAATCCTGTATTTCATCAATTTGTCATAATCCGGCTCATCTCTTGTAGTTCGGCGAAGTTCAGGAATACCAACTGCATCTGCAAAAGCAATCCAAATCTCAGGAACTAAAACGCCTTCCAAATCAAGACAAGTAATGTACATAATAACCTCATTCTCTCTTATATTTTTAAGATAAGGCAAATCATAATATATTTATCTGAATATGTCAAAAAGCCTGAGAAAGTGATATAATCGTAAAACTTATGAATAAAAAGAAAACAAAGAAAAGACCTAAAGTATATATACCGACTTATAAAATTATCATTCTCTGTGGCTCAATTATTGCAGTCTGTATGCTGCTCCTGCTTATAACTAATTTAGTTTCCATAAAAAAGACTGATAAACAAAAAAAAGATAAGGAAGAAAAAATTACAATTGCCCAGCGATATACAGATGAAAATGAAGAAAACAATAAGCAGTCGCCTTCAATTGATGAAATAAAAGGGAAAAAATCTTCTGAAACGATTGTAAAGCCCGTGGAAGACCATCCAAAAACTCAGGAAGAGTCAAAAAAACAGGCTGAAACAAAAAAACAATCCGAAGCAAAAAATCAAGCGGAATCTAAAAAGCAAGCCGAAACTGCAAAAACAACAACTACAATCCCCCAGCCAGAAAGCTTTAATTTCCCTGCAGCCGTCAACCACGCTCAGTTAGTTTTTGTTTTTGACGACGGCGGACAGAATCTTGCCCATCTGGAAAAGTTTATGGAGCTCCCCTTCCCTATTACAGTTGCCGTTCTCCCCCAGATAGCTCATTCAAAAGAAGCCGCAGACAGAATCCGAAAATCAGGAAACGAGGTTATGCTCCACCAGCCAATGCAGGCAGTGAATAAAAATGTAAATCCAGGTCCAGGTGCAATCACACCAAATATGGACGAAAATCAGATTATTTCTACACTTTTCCAGAATATAAATGAATTAGGACCAATAGCCGGAATGAACAATCACGAAGGTTCCGCAATTACAGCAGATGCCGAAAAAATGAGCACAATCCTTAAGTTTGCAAGTGAAAGCGGACTTTTCTTCTTGGATTCTCGCACAAATGTTGATACAAAAGTTCCTTACGTCGCTTCTGAATTAGGCTATTCCTATTACGAGCGCAACATCTTTCTGGATAACGAAAAAGATCCTTCCAAAAAACGCAGTGATATTTTAAATGAAATAAATAAAGGCTTAGCTCTTGCCAATAAAAATGGAGTTGTTATAATGATAGGGCATATTTGGTCAGCCGACGTACTTCCTGGAATTTTAAAAGAAATATATCCTGAACTGGTTCAAAAAGGCTATACTTTTTCTACCGTTTCAAAATCAAAGGCAAAAAAATAGACCAAATAAGCAAAAAGAGGAAACAAATGAAAGTTCTTGGAATAGAATCATCCTGTGACGAAACCGCCTGTGCAATAGTTGAAGACGGAAAAACAATTTTAAGCAATGTAGTTGCAACTCAAATCCCCTTTCATCAGATTTACAAGGGCGTTGTTCCAGAAATTGCAAGCCGCAAGCACGCAGAATGGATTCTTCCTGTTGTTAGACAGGCTTTGACAGAAGCAAATCTTACTCTTGATGATGTAGATGCAATTGCAGCAACCAACCGCCCCGGACTTATGGGCTCGCTTTTAGTTGGTTTCACCTTTGGAAAAACCCTTGCCTGGTCAACAAACAAACCATTTATTGCTGTAAATCACATGCTGGGACATCTATATTCTGCCCAGCTTGTAAATGATGTTGAATATCCTTTTCTGGGCCTTTTGGTAAGTGGAGGACATTCAATTATCTGTAAAGTTAATAATTTTGATGATTTGGAAATCCTTGGAACCACCGTTGACGATTCAGTTGGTGAAGCCTTTGATAAAGTTTCCAAGTTCTATAATTTGGGTTATCCTGGTGGAGTTGTGATTGATAAACTCGCCCAGCAAGGTGACCCAAAATCTGCCCATTTCCCAATTCCAAAACTTGATCCAATAGAACACAAGTATGATGTATCTTTCAGCGGATTAAAAACTGCGGTAATTCATCAGCGGGATTTGTTCTGGAAAGACGGCTATGAACATTCTATCGAAAACATGTGTGCGGCTTTTCAGGAAACTGCAATCAAAACTCTGGTAAATAAACTTCTTCTTGCCGTTGATGACACAGGCTTAAAAACTGTTGTTTGTGGCGGTGGCGTTGCAGCTAATTCACGCTTACGCTCTATGCTTGCCGCCAGAACAGATATAAACTGCATTTTCCCTCCACTCAAGCTTTGCGGAGACAATGGCGCAATGATTGCTGGAGTTGCCTATCATTTCTTAAAACGTGGAGACAGAAGCGACTGGAATACCGTAACCTGTGCGCGAATCCCTCAGTTTAAACGAGGTTTGGAGCAGGTTCAGCACAGAGGAAAGAAATAGATTTATACTTCTACAAATTACAGGCACTTTATTCCAAAGCTTTTTTCAGTTGATTTAAAACCATCTTCTTATTTTCAACCCATTTTGGTGCTGTCAAAAGCTTCTTTGGAGGGTCGCCAGTTAACCTGTGAATTACGATTTCAGGTGGAATGATTTTTATAGCCTTTTTGAGTAAATCAAAATATTCTTCCATTTCAAGCACATTAAACTTGCCTGAATTATAATCTTTTTCTAAATCACTTCCCTTAAGCACATAAAGATTAGCAATTTTTATTCCATCCGTACCAGCTTTTATTGCATACCGAACAGAATTCATCATATCTTCTGCTGTTTCACCAGGAAGTCCAAAAATTATATGTGTTACAAGGTGAATTTTCTGTAAAGGATTAAGTTCTCTATCCGCACAAAGCCGATTGTTGACAGCGTGAATACGGGCAAGCGCATTTTCATAGTCAGAATTTGAAAATCTGCGGCGAATGTATTCAGCGCTTTTTGAATTTGAAGTTTGTAAACCCAACTCCAGCTGAACAAAGGTCTTTTCCGCTAACTGAGAAAGGGCGTCGATGCAATTGGCGGGGAGGCAGTCGGGGCGGGTGGCGATTGCAATTCCAACAACATCTTCGCAGGATAAGGCTTCTTCCCATTGCCCGCGCAATTTATCCAAATCACCGTATGTATTTGTAAAGTTCTGAAAATAAGCAATGTATTTAGTTTTTACTTTTTTTGCAACAAGAAGCTTTGCCTCTTCAACCTGCTGACTTATTGTAAGCGTTTTTGAAGGTACAAAATCCCCACTGCCATTGGCACTACAAAAAATACAGCCACCATAACCTTTTGTACCATCACGAGTCGGACAAGTACAACCAGCATCCAGAGAGATTTTATAAACCTTTGTTCCAAACAGATTTTTATAAAAATCCGAAACAGAATAATATCCCATAAAACTTCACGTCAAATGCTTTTAAACATCAAAAATCAATTTTCTGACAGAAGATAATTTTACACTTCTTTATACATTTCTTCTATCTGGGATTTATATAATTCCGCAATTCTAAAACGCATGATTTCCTGCTTAGCCGAAAGTTCAACGCCAACTTCAAAAGGCTTAGTAATCAGGGCAAATCTATTAATGCGCTCAAAAATCTTAAATCCATTTTTTGTGTTTATAAGATTGGCAATTTCATTTTCAAAAAGATTTTTTACAGGCTGAGTAAGAATTAAATCTTCAAAAAAGTCATACATAAGACCATTCGATTCTGCATAAGATTTTACTTCCTCTTCATCAACCAAAATCAAAGCTGTAAGATAACGCTTGTCCTGTCCGATTACAACAGCCTGCTTAATAAAGCGTGATTCACCAAGCTTCATTTCAATAGGAAGAGGCTCAATGTTTTCTCCGCCCAAAAGAACAATTGTATCCTTAATACGACCTTTTATTTTAAGTTCATCATGAACTGTCATGATTGCCAGGTCACCAGTATGAAGCCAGCCATCAACCGTAAAAGCAGCCTGTGTTTTTTCCGGATTTTTATAATAGCCCTTCATAACGGTTGGTCCTTTAATCTGCAATTCACCTTCTTTACAGCGCCCCAAAATAAAACCATCGCTGTCCACAATTCTTGTCTGAATCCCTCTTAGCGGCGAACCAATCGTTCCAAAAACAGGAGCCGCAAATGGACGCACCGAAATTACAGGAGCAGTTTCTGTCATTCCATAGCCTTCAACAAGCGTTACACCAATAGCCCAGAAAAACTCATCAATATTCGGAGGAAGAGCGCCACCACCTGCAATACCGCCCCTAAAATTATTCCCCAGCATCTTTTTGATTTTTCTGAATACAATCAAATCACCCAGCCAGTACAAAGGCCAAAGTAAAATCCAGGGAATAAAAAACAAAAGCCACCAGAAAAAAGTATAATAATTTGAAAAACAGGGATTCTGGTTAAACATTTTTCTCTGCATTCTCTTATGAATGATTGCTACAGCCGTAAAGAAATTAAACATTTTATTTACAATTCCACCAGCCTTTCGCATTTTTTTTGTAATACCTTCATAAACAGCTTCAAAAACGCGAGGAACTGCCGGCAAAATCTCAGGATTCATCTTTTTAAAATCAGCAAGCAGAATCGAACCAATTGGTTTTGAATAAACAATCGAAAGCCCCTGCACAAAAATAACATATTCACACACGCGCTCAAAAACATGCCAGATTGGAAGAACACACAAAGCCTTTTCACCCGGATTTCCATAGATTCTAAGCTGCAAATCATCCAGCTGGGCAAGAAAATTGGTATGGGTAAGCATTACACCTTTTGGAGTACCTGTAGTTCCAGACGTAAAAATGACAGTTGCCAAATCATCGCCCTTTCCCTTTTCCAGCTCCTCTTCTATAATTCCCTTATTTTTAATGCGCCAGGTTTGCCCTTCCTCAATCAAATCATTAAAGAAAAGTAACTCCACATCTGATTTTTTCAGATTTTCTGCAGCATCTGATTTTATTTCATTCTCAAAACAAATCAGGGTTTTAATAAAAGGAAGTTTTTCCTGCAAAGAAAGCATTTTATTGATTTGTGCCGAGTTTTCTACAATTACAACCTTACATTCAGCAATAGAAAAGATTTTTTCTAAATCAATGAGTGTTGCATCACAACCACGCGGAACATCAACAGCCCCCACAGCCATAATTCCAATATCAGCCTGCTGCCATTCCGCTCGATTGTCAGAAATCATTCCGATTAAATCACCGCGCTTTATTCCGTGCTGTAAAAGTGCAGCACCAAAATCTAGCCCAAGCTGCAGCATTTCTGAATATGTGATTTTCTCAAAGTCACCGCTTTTGCTTCGTTTATATTGTGCTATGACCTGTGGATAATCAGATGCTGTCTTTTTAATCATTTTTGCCACAGTCATTGTATTGTCAAAAGGCATAATTTCCCCTTTTTGACACAGAAAATATTCCATGCCGAATCAAAACTTTTCTTGACATTTTTACACATTTTGTCGTTTTGAACAAGAGGAAAACATTTATTTGAGATAAATTATAGTAATTTAAGTTTTTTTATGGCAATTCAGGATTATCAAGCTCTATTTATCAATCAGTTTATTAAGTGTGTAATCCCGCTGCCGCCAGTTTTTATCGACCTTAACCTGCAAATCTAAGTCAATCTTCTGAATATAGATTTCACTTAATTTTTTTACTGCCGCAAGCCTTATTTCCTTTATTTTTGAAGCACCTTTTCCTATAACGATTCCCTTCTGACTATCCCGTTCAACACACAAAAATGCACGAATCCATAATTTTTTGCCTTCATTTCTGTGTTCAACATCGGCAACTTCAACATAAACTGAATGTGGAATCTCATCCTGCAAACGATTAATAGCTTCACCACGAATAATTTCGCACACTCTAAAAGTCAAATCCTGATCCGTGTAAGTATCTTCATCATACATAGGCTGACCAACTGGTGATATATCGTATAAAGCTTTTAAAACCTCGTTAATTCCTTCATCCTTCTGTGCCGACATTTCCAAAATGCGTTCTGCAGGAATCTCAGGCATTTTTTCGGCAAGAAAAGTATAAATCTTCTTTGTTCTTGAATTAGGAGAATCTATTTTATTAATTGCAACTACAGTTTTATCAGAAAAATCCTTTATCAATTCCACAACATGCGCTTCTTCTTCACCAGGTTCACGAGTTGAATCGATAATATATAAAACACAATCAGTGCCAGTAAGCTGTTCCTGAGTTACAGAACGCAATTTTAGATTCAATTTTTTCTCTGAATCGTGATATCCGGGTGTATCAACAAAAATCAACTGTCCGTAAGATGTATTTACAATACCTTTAATTGCATTCCTCGTAGTTTGAGGAATAGGAGAAACTATACTCACATCTTCCTGACAAGCAGTATTCAAAAAAGTTGATTTTCCAGCAGAAGGTCTTCCAATGATTGCTACAATAGCAGTCTTCAATGGCTCCTGATTTTCTTTGTTTTCATTATTACTCATTCTTCAATTTTATCAGAAATAAAAGCAATTGTCATGATACAACAAGGATACGATAGCTCTGAATACGATAGCTCTAAGTGCGATAAGCATGAGTAACACTTTCAGCAGCTTCAGCTGTTTAATTATTGTATCTACCCAATATATCTAACTCGCATAATTAACACATTTTTATTGGATATTTTTAAAAACTGCATTATTCTTTAACTTATAGATTTTTCATATTTATTTTACACAGGTACCTATGATGAAAAAACACTTTTTTTTATTTATTTTATTTATCCTCATCTCTGCCAGCTTGTCTGCCAAAAGTAAAAAAGAAACAAAACCTTTTTATGTTTCCGTAGACTCTTTATCAGTTAGAGATAAAGCTTCATTTTTTGGGGAAGAAACCGCAGAATTATCTTATGCCTCTCCTGTTTACCTTCTTGATGAAAAAAAATCCTGGGCAAAAATACAGTCCATTGATGATGAAGAAATAATCGGTTGGGTGAATGCAAAATCACTTACAAAAAAGAAACTCATTGCCTCAGAAGGAAATGCAGATACAAATGCTAATGAACTTGCTCTCGCTGGAAAAGGCTTTAATAAAGCTATAGAAGGTGCTTACAGCGAGGAATACGAAGTTTCTTTTGACCAAGTAGATGAAATTGAAGGTTACTCTCTATCTGATGAAGAACTGGTTGATTTTATTAGGGAAGGAAAACTTAATCTCCCGGATTAAATCTAATTATAAGGAAAAATTAAGGAAAATTAAGGAACAATTGATCATGCAGTCAAAAATAAATATATCAAATAAAAATGCTTTTCTAAACATTAGTTTAATTCTTATTTTTATAATTCCTCTTTTCATGCTTTCTTCTTGTGCAACCATCGATGGAATTAAAAAAGATTTATCTGATTTAATCAGCGGTCTCCCAGATGAAGATTTTAATCCACAAGATTATGAAGACCTTGATTCTTATGAAGATGATGAAAGTGATTCTATTGAATATGCAATCTTAAATGGAATTGAATCCATCAAAAAAGCTTCCGAAGATATTACACCAGAAATGGCTTATTATATTGGAAGAAAAGTTGCACTTTCAGTTACTCAAAATTATAAGATTTATAAATCTCCAAAAGCAACAGAATATTTAAACAATATCTGCAATACACTTGCAATTAATTCTGATTATCCTTATTTGTATAAAGGATATTTTGTTGCAATTCTTGATACTGATGAAATCAATGCTCTGGCAACCCCTGGTGGTCATATTTTTATTACTCGCGGACTTCTTCAATGTACTGATTCAGAAGATGCCATTGCAGCGATAATTGCCCACGAGCTTTCTCATATTCAGCTCAATCATAGTATTAAAGCAATTCGTTCAAGCAGAATTACAGACGCAACACTAAAGACTGCCGCAGCCGCAACAACAATTGCAATCGAAAAATCCAATATTTCCAAGGTTTACAAAGTCTCTCAGGAAGATATTGATTCCTTTACAGAAGTTGGAGACAAGATTTTTGGAACCCTTGTAGATTCCGGATTTTCAATTATGCAGGAATACAGTGCGGACAAAAATGCTTTAAAACTTATGAAAGATGCCGGCTATAATCCACAGGCAATGGATAATATGCTCAAGCTATTGGAAAAAAATATCAAAAAAGGTCAAAGCGGTTGGAGCAAGACACATCCTTCTCCTTCATCAAGACGACAAAATATCCATCAGGATTTAAAAAAATATTCTTCCAAGAAAATCCCAAAAGCTAGAGTAAAACGTTTTGAAGAATATAAGGATACTTTCTAAAATGAGAGAAAAATCTCTGTCAAAAAAAGTTTGGTCTCGTGCCCTGATAATTGCTTTCATATCTTTTATCTTATCTTCTTTTTTGTATAAAAGCGGTATTTTAAGTGGACTTGAAAATAAATCTTATGACAGTCGCATGTTAAATACCGCTTTTTCTGTTCCCCGCTCTGACGATATTGCACTAATAATTGTAAATCAGGATAGTATCGACTGGGCTTTAGAAAATCGTGGATGGTCATGGCCATGGCCACGCGAAGCTTATGCTCAAATTATTGATTTTCTTTCCGCAGGAGACGTAAACAGCATTGCTTTTGATGTTTTCTTTACAGAAGCTTCTCTATATGGTGAAAATGATGACATTCTTCTAGGAGAAGCAGAAGCAAGAAGTGGCAGAGTAATTCAAAATATTTTTGTTTCTGAAAGTCATCATTCAAAAAGAGCCCTTTTCCCTGTTCCACCAGTCCGCGATAATGCTGCCAAAATTGCAAATGTAATCAGTCTTAAAGATAAAGATGATATAATCAGACGGGCAAGAGGCTCTTATGAATACAATGGTCAAACTTTTCCTTCACTTGGAATTGCACCACTTTCCCTGACTGATGATATAAATGAAAATGATGAAATTGATTCTGTAAGGCTTCGTTATCATAAAAGTTTGGATGTTTATAATCCTTACAGTGCTTCATTAATTTTAAAAAGTTATGATGCATGGAAAGAAGGCAAAAATCTTTGTGAATCGCGTGATTTACTTAGTCCTTCTGATTTTGATGAAACCTATGTATTTTTTGCGCTTTATGCTCCTGGTCTTTTTGATATTTGTTCAACTCCAGTTTCCCAAGTTTACCCTGGAGTCGGAGTTCATGTTACAATGCTGGATAATTATCTAAATGACTGCTTTGTTAAGGAAGTTCCAGAGTTTATTTCTTTTATATGGATTTTTCTTCTATCACTTTTTGCAGCCTTTATAGTAACACTTTCTGAACAGAAAAGCCGAAAAACCGTTCCACTGATTATCTTTGGGTTTTCTGGAGGAATCATACTTGCCTTTGCAATACCATATTTATTGTTTATACCAGGCTTCTGGATTCAGATGGTCGCACCATTAATTGCATTTTTATCTTCTTTTATATTTACCCTAGGATTTAGTTATACAGCAGAAGGAAAGCAGAAACGTTTTATAAAATCTGCTTTCAGTCAATATTTAAGTCCAAATGTAATTGACCAGCTTATAAATGACCCTGCAAAATTAAAGTTAGGTGGACAGCGCCGTGAAATCAGTATTTATTTTTCTGATATTCAGGGCTTTACAACAATTTCTGAATCTATCAAAGATCCGGAAAAGCTTATTAAGCTTCTTAATACATATCTTACAGAAATGAGCAATATCATCATGGAATCTGGCGGAACAATTGATAAATATGAAGGTGATGCAATTATTGCATTCTGGAACGCCCCGATAAGTAATGCTGACCATGGAAAACGAGCGATAGAAGCAGCAATGAAATGTCAGGCAAGACTTGATGAACTTAGAAGCGATTTTGAAAAAGAATATGGTAAAAAACTTTATCACAGAATCGGAATAAACACTGGAATTGCGCTTGTTGGAAATATGGGTTCACAAACAAGATTTGACTATACTATGCTTGGTGATTCTGTAAATTTAGCCTCTCGTCTGGAAGGTTTAAATAAACAGTTTGGAACATACACAATGTGTACTCAAGCAACAAAAGATGCTGCTCTTCAATTTGGCTCTAATCTAAAATGGCGGAAGCTTGCAAATGTTGCTGTTGTTGGCAAAAAAGAACCTGTTATAGTTTATGAACCCATGATTGAAAGCCAATATAAAGAAAAAGAAAACATTATAAATGACTTTGCAATAGCGTATGATTTATTTTATGCAGGTAATTTTTCTGCTGCCCTTGCTATTTTCAAAAAAAATGCAGAATTAGATCCACCAAGTCTCAAATATGCCCAAAAATGTGAAGAATTGATACAAAATCCACCAGCAGAATGGAATGGCATTTGGGTAGCCAGCCAAAAATAGATAATAATTCAGATAGCTTACTGTGCGGCTGCACCGACAGCCGCTTCTATTGCACTTGTACTGCTCTTTAGGACGCACTACGTGCTTACCAGATTTTACAAGTAAAATCTGCGGAGCTTAAACTACAGTGAACGTCGTTAAATAAAAAAAAGCCGGCAGCTATCTACTTTCCCGCTGAAGAGCAGTATCATCGACGTAAGAGAGCTTGACTTCCGTGTTCGGAATGGGAACGGGTATTGCCTCTCCACTATGGCCACCGGCATTTATAAACAGTTT